>DATJNL010000330.1:0-2749 GCA_035508175.1 Myxococcales bacterium | reverse complement strand
CCGGGTAGTGGGCGCTGAACGCCCCGTGCGGCCCCTGCACCACGTGCGCGTCGACGTCGCCGCCGGCGATCGCGCGGACCCTGGCGCCGTCGCGGTACACGTGGCCCACCTCCAGCGTGCCGTCCCGCGCGAGCGCGTCGGCGACGATGAGGTAGTGCGGCTCGTCGCCCGCCACGACGGCCCCCTCCAGGCGCCACTGCCGGACCACCAGGAAGAAGGCGATGGCCGGAAGGCACAACAGAAGGGCGCGCACGCGCTGGGACACGCGCGCATGCTACCCTGCGCCCATGTCGCGCGGCACCCAGGTCGCGCTCGCCGCCTTCGCCTGGCTCGCGGGCTTCGTGTTCCTGCGCCGTTTCGGCACCGTGCTGCCGCTCTTCGCCATGGCCGTGGCGCTGGCCGCGTTCCTGGCCGGGCGGGAGAGCAACACGCGTGCGAGGCTGCGACCCGGGGTCAAAGCCATCGGCGTGGGGCTTGCGGCCGGCGCCGTCCAGATCGCCGCGACCTACCTGCTCTACCCGCTCTGCGTGCGCGCGTGGCCCCCGCTCGCGGGCGAGGTGCGCGGCCTCCAGGGGCTCCTGTTCCACGGGCAGCCGCGCCTGGCGGTGGCGGCGCTCGTGGTTGCGATGTCGACCGCCGAGGAGATCCTCTTCCGGGGCCGGCTCCTCACCAGCCGGCGCTCGGTCCTGCCCGCGGCGATCTTCTACGCGGCAGTCCATGCGACCTCGGGCAGCGCGGTGCTCGTCGCGCTCGCCTTCGCGTGCGGCCTCTTCTGGGGCGCGCTCCGGCAGGCCACCGGTTCGCTCTGGACGTCCATCGTCTGCCACGTCGCCTGGGACGTCGCGATCATGGTGGTCGCGCCGCTGTGACCTTCGCGGGAGGCCTCCTCGGCGCGCTCCTGGCCGTGGCGCTCGGCGGAGGCGCGGCCGTTGCGATCCTGCGCGATCCGCTCTGGACGATCGCGTTGCTGCCGCTCGCGGCGGCCCTCAACGCGGTGCACCCGATGGGCGGCGGCATGGCCGTCTCGGGTTGCTACCGTATCCGCGTGTTCTCGCGTGGCTGGACCATCGACGGCCACCGGGGGCCCTGGGCGGCGTTCCTGGGCCCGTGCCTGCTCGCGGCCGCGGCGATCGGCGGCTTCCTGGCGCCGCTGCCGGCGCTCGCCCTCGCGGCCCGGTTCGTCCATCTCGGGGCGCGCGCCTCGCCGCGCGCGGTGGCGCTGGCGGGCGGGACCGCCGCCCTCTTCGTCGGCGCCCTCACGCACCGGCGCGAGCTGCCGTTCCCGACCTGGCACCTGCTGCTCCTCGCGGGCGGCGTCCCCGACGAAGCGGTGGGACGCTGGCTGCGGCGCCTCACCCCCCTGGTGCGGCCCGACGGGAGCATCGGCCACGTGGGCGGCCTCGGCGCCGACACCGTCGGCCTGCACGAGCAGCTCGACGCCGAACGGGTCCTGCGCGAGGCCGAGCGCCGGGGCCTGGCCGGCGCGGCGTCGCTGCGCGCCCGCGCGCTCCAAGCGCTCGCCCTCCGCGAGCTCCCCGGCGGCGGGTTCCCCCTGTACCCCGGCGGCCTCCCGCGCGAGGATCTCGGCGCGCGCGCACGGGAGGCGCTCGGGCGTTGAGCGTGCGCGTCACGGGCAGCCGCCGTTGAGGCACCCCCCATTGAGGTCGCAGCACTCGCAGTAGCCGCAGACGCAGGCGCCGAACTCGTCGGAGCCGCACTCGCTGTCGAGCGCCGCGCACGAATTCCCGCAGCTGCCGCAGTTGTTGGGGTCCCCCTGCAGATCGGTGCAGCCGCCGCAATCGGTCTGGCCCGAAGGGCACTGGCAGCTGCCCTGTCCGCAGGTCATGGGGCTGAGACAGGTCTGCCCGCAGGCGCCGCAATTGGCGTCGTCGCTCGAGAGATCCGTGCAGCCGCCGGCGCAGGCCGTCTCGCCCGCCGGGCAGGCGCAGCTGCCGGACTTGCAGCTCGCGCCACCCGGGCAGGCGTTCCCGCAGCTGCCGCAGTTGGCCGGATCCGTCTGCAGGTTCACGCAGGCAGCGCCGCACGACGTCTGCCCCGCCGGGCACTGGCAGCCACCCTGAACGCAGCTGGTCTCGGGGCTGTGGCAGGCGTTGCCGCAGCTGCCGCAGTTGGCGGGATCGGTCTCGAGATCGACGCAGCCTCCACACTGGACGTTCTGGGGTGAGCAGGCGCAGCTGCCTCCCTGGCAGACGTCGAGGGGGTTGCCGACCTGGCAGGCCCGATCGACCGCTGGCTCGTCGTCCACGATGCCGTCGCAGTCGTCGTCGCGGCCGTTGCACACCTCCGGCGAGTACTGGCACTGGCAGACGTCCCCGTTCTGGCCCAGCAGAGGCCCGCAGCTCCAGCCCGAGACGCAGTCGGCGCTCGAGCTGCACGCGGTGCTGCACACGTTGCCGGTCCAGCCGTCCTGGCCCGCCGGCTGTCCCACCGGCAGGCAGACGCCGCTCGGGCAATCGCTGTTCCGGGTGCACGGCTGGCCCGCCGCACCGGCTTGTGCCTGCGTGCAGCTGCCACCCTGGCACGTCAGGCTGCCGTCACAGACCCCGCCGTTGCAACAAGGCTGCGACGGGCCACCGCACGCGGCCGCTCCGGTCGTGCCGCCGGCGCCGCCCGATGCGCTCCCCGAGCCGACGCCGCCGGAGCTCGCACCGGCGCCGCTGCCTCCGGTGGTGCCCCTGGAGCCGCCGTTGCCGCCGCCGGCGCCGCCCGACTGGAAGGCACAGGCGCC
>DATJNL010000329.1:0-8749 GCA_035508175.1 Myxococcales bacterium | reverse complement strand
TGGGCAAGGCCGACGAGGAGCTGGCCCGCGCCGCGCTCGAGCGGTCGGTCGTGCAGGAGCGCATCGGAGCGCAGATCGCCGCGCAGCTGGTGGAGGTCAAGGCGCAGGTGGAACAGCTCAAGGGCGCCCTCGGCGATCTGCGGCACAAGGTCGACGAGGTGCGGGCGAAGAGCGAGCTGCTCGTGGCCCGCCAGCGGCGCGCGCGCGCCGCCGTCCGCAGCAGCACCAAGGGGACCTCCTCGGATCCCCAGGAAGGGCTCCGGCGCATGGAGGCCAAGGTGCGGGAGAGCGAGGCGATCGGGAAGGCCGAGGTGGAGCTCGCGGCCGGCGACATGGACGACCGGCTCGAGCGGCTCGAGATGGAGGACCGCGTGGAGCGCCTGCTCGAGGAGATGCGGCAGCGCCGGAGCTTGCCCGTCCACGGGACCGACGCCCCGGGCCGCTGATCAGTCGCGCAGCTTCGGGCGCCGCGGCGGATGCCGCGCGATGAAGTCGGCGATCTCGCGCGGGTCGTCCGAGAGGCACAGGAGATCGCGGTAGTTCTCGTTGGCGGTCTCCTGCACGAGCGGGAACACCTGCGTGAGCATCCGGTACTGCGCGGTGCCGAGGAAGACCATCGGCGAGCACCAGCCGAACTCGCCGTAGTGGTTCTGCGCGGCGTTCAGGAAGATCTCCTGCCGGGTGGCGGCGCTGCCGGGCGCGAAGACCACGCCGTGCGAAGCGATGGCGAGGAGGC
This sequence comes from Myxococcales bacterium, assembly GCA_035508175.1. Classification (GTDB taxonomy): domain Bacteria; phylum Myxococcota; class Myxococcia; order Myxococcales; family JAKAPL01; genus DATJNL01. The sequence goes on along the minus strand of DATJNL010000329.1, from coordinate 8,013 downwards.
CTTCCTCGCGGATCGAATTCGAGAAGTACTTGGCCACGTGGGTGGCGAAGAGGTTCGTGGGCTCGCCGCCGTAGAACCAGGTCGGGATGGAGAGGTTCTCGTGGCCCTTCGGGTGTCGGGCCAGCACGGCCTGCGCGGCGGCGACGTAGGCGGCCGACGCCTCGGGCTTGTCGTAGCCGTAGTCGAGCGCGCCGGAGAGGGTCTCGATGGCCCCGTCGAGCGCGTCGTTCGGCTCGCCGGCGAGGTACGCGCCGAGGTTCCCGGCCTCCATCATGCCCGGGCCGCCGCCGGTCACGATGAAGAACCCTTCGCGGGTGAGCAGCCGCGTCACCTCGGCGGCCTTGCGATAGCTCGCGCTGTCGCGCCGCTCCTCGTGGCCCCCCATGAGCCCCACGACCTTGCGCGTGCGGCTCAGCCCGTCGGGGCCGTAGTCGAGCAGCCTGCCGAGCGCCGCGTCGATCGAGAAGTCGTGCACGCGCTGGGTCAAGGCCTCCCGGAGCTCGGGTCGCCGGCCGTGGGTGTGGCCGTGCTCCTGCACGTGGCGGTACACGCGGTCGTCGAAGCTGGTCCAGGGGATGCCGGGCGCATAGCCCGCCATCAGCTCGGCCGGGCTGTAGAGCGTCTCCCGGAGGGGATCGTACAGGTGCTCCCCGTGCACGGCGACGTTCAGGTTCTGAAACAGCGCAGCGACGTTGGGCCGCGTGCCATCCACGGGAGGTGGCGGCGCGGCGCTCGGCCGCCGCTTCGCAGGCGGTGGGGGCGGCGGCTTGGTGGGCGGCTTCGACTTGCGCGCGGTCTTCCGTTCCATCGGGACCCTCGGGGTGATACGCGTTAACGCATGGCTCGCGAACCCGTCAAGGCGCACGATACCCGCTCACACTACCAGCAGCTCGCCGCCCTTGCGCGCCAGGCGATGCTCGAGCGCGGGCTCTCGCCGGATTTCCCCAGCGACGCGCTGGCCGAGCTGCGCGCCCTGCACGCCCCCGCCCGGCTCGACGGCGCGAGCTGCCGCGACCTCCGCGCGCTTCCCTGGTGCTCCATCGACAACGACGACAGCCGCGACCTCGATCAGCTCTCCGTCGCGCAGGAGACGGCCGGCCAGGTGCGCATCCTGGTCGCCGTCGCGGACGTCGACGCGCTGGTGCCCCGCGGCTCGGCGCTGGACGCGCACGCCCGCCTGAACACGACCTCGGTCTACACCGCTGGCGGCATCTTCCCGATGCTGCCCGAGCGCCTCTCGACCGACCTGACGTCGCTGAACGACCAGGAGGAGCGCGAGGCCCTCGTCATGGACTACGTCGTCCGCCCGGACGGCAGCCTCGGGGGCGAGGCCATCTACCGCGCGATGGTCGTCAACCGCGCCAAGCTCGCCTACAACTCGGTGGCCGCCTGGCTCGACGGCAAGGCCCCCATGCCGGCGCCGGTCGCGCGCGTGCCCGAGATGGAGCACCAGCTCCGCATCCAGGACGACTGCGCGCAGAAGCTCCGCGGCTGGCGGCACGCCCAGGGCGCGCTCGAGCTGCAGACGCTCGCGCCGCGGGCGGTGCTGCAGGACGGCGTCCTGGTCGGGCTCGAGGTGGACGAGCGCAACCGCGCCAAGGATCTCATCGAGGAGTTCATGGTCGCGGCCAACGGCGTGGCCGCCCGCTTTCTCGGCGCGCAGGGGCACCCCTCCATGCGCCGCGTGGTGCGGCAACCGGAGCGCTGGGACCGCATCGTGGCGGTGGCTCACGACCTCGGCGAGACGCTGCCGCAGCAACCGGACGCACGGGCCCTCTCGGCCTTCCTCGCGAAGCGGGCGCTCGCCGATCCGCTGCGCTTTCCCGACCTGTCGCTCGACATCGTCAAGATGCTCGGCCGCGGCGAGTACGTGGTGGAGATGCCCGGACAGCCGCCCATCGGTCACTTCGGCCTCGCGGTGAAGGACTACACGCACGGCACCGCGCCGAACCGCCGCTACCCCGACCTCGTGACCGGCCGGTTGGTCAAGGCGGCGCTCGCGAAGCAGGCGTGCCCCTACGCGGCGGGCGACCTCGCCGAGCTGGCCGCGCACTGCACGGCCCAGGAAACGGCCGCCGACAAGGTGGAGCGGCAGGTGCGCAAGAGCGCCGCGGCGCTGCTGCTCGAAGCGCGGATCGGCCAGCGCTTCGACGCCGTGGTGACGGGCGCGTCGCCCAAGGGTACCTGGGTGCGCGTGCTCGCGCCGCCGGTCGAGGGCAAGCTCGTCCACGGGTTCGAGGGCCTCGACATCGGCCACCGCGTGCGGGTGAAGCTGATCTCGGTCGACGTGCCGCGGGGCTACGTCGACTTCGTGAAAGTCTGACTCGAGTCTCGCTCTTCGGGCGGCGTGAGGACGGACCATCCCCGCGCTCAGACAGTCCTCGCGCGAGGGCCGTCAGGGAGAAAGAGACCCGTGGCGGCGCGCTGCGGAACTCGCGCGGGGACGGTTCATCCTCCCGCCGCCCGCACAGTCGAGCCGCACGACACGAAACGGCGGTGGCCGGGCGCGCTGCGGAACTCGCGCGGCGGCGACCTCCCCCGCGCACCGCTCCCGAGGAGGAGGTTCGGTGCGGCGGCTCGGCTCGGTGAAGGGTTATCAGAACCCTCTCCCCTTCCAGGGGAGAGGGCAGGGTGAGGGGACTCCTCGGTCACTCCTGTACCCAGAACCCTCTCCCCTTTCAGGGGAGAGGGCAGGGTGAGGGGATCCCCTGGTCACTTCTGCAGACTACGCGGCCGGCTGGCTCGGCGGGGGCACGCTCTCGGCCGGGGCCGCGGGCGGCGCGCCCAGCTCCGGGCTCTTGAAGAACGCGTCCGGGTTCTCGAGCACCAGCGCCTGCCGCAGCACCTCGTCCATGTGCTCGACGGGGATGATGCGCATCTCCGTACGGACCTTCTTCGGGATCTCCCGCACGTCCTTCACGTTCTCCTTGGGGATCAGGATCGTGCGGATGCCGCCGCGGTGGGCCGCCATCGCTTTCTCCTTGAGGCCGCCGATCGGCAGCACGCGCCCGCGCAGCGTGATCTCGCCGGTCATCGCGAGGTCCTTGCGCACGGGGATGCGCGTGAGCGCCGAGACGAGCGCGGTGGCCATGGTGATCCCGGCCGAGGGGCCGTCCTTGGGGATCGCGCCCTCCGGCACGTGGATGTGCACGTCGAGGCTCTCGCTGAACTTCTTGTCGAGCCCGAAGCGCTCCGCGCGGCTGCGCACGTAGCTCATGGCCGCCTGCGCCGACTCCTGCATCACCTCGCCCAGCTTGCCGGTGATGATGAGCTTGCCCTTGCCGGGCATCGTCGTCACCTCGGTGGTGAGCAGCTCGCCGCCCAGTTCGGTCCACGCGAGGCCCGTCACGAGCCCCACCTGGTCGTGCGCCTCGGCGACGCCGTAGCGGAACTTCGGCGGCCCCAGGAACTTCACCAGGCCCTTCGCGGTGACGCGGATCTTCTGATCCTTGCCCTTCTTGAGCACGTCCTTCGCCACCTTGCGGCAGATCGAGGCGATCTCGCGCTCGAGGTTCCGCACGCCCGACTCCTTGGTGTAGCGGTGGATGATCGTCTTGAGCGCGCGCCCCGTGAACTGCATGTCCACGCCCTGCACGCCGTTCGCCTCGCGCTCCTTGGGCACCAGGTAGCGGCGCGCGATCGCCATCTTCTCGAGGTCGGTGTAGCCGGCGATGCGGATGATCTCGAGGCGATCCTGCAGGGGCAGGGGAATCCCGTGGAGCGTGTTCGCCGTGCAGATGAACATCACCCGCGACAGGTCGTAGTCGAGGTCCAGGTAGTGGTCGTTGAACGTGTGGTTCTGCTCCGGATCGAGCACCTCGAGCAGCGCCGAGCTCGGGTCGCCCCGGAAGTCGGTCGACATCTTGTCGACCTCGTCGAGCAGGAAGACGGGGTTGCCCGAGCCGGCCTTCTTGAGCGACTGGATGATCTTGCCCGGCAGCGCGCCGATGTAGGTGCGCCGGTGGCCGCGGATCTCCGCCTCGTCGCGCACGCCGCCCAGCGAGAGGCGCACGAAGCGGCGGTCGGTGCAGCGGGCGATGGACTTGGCGAGGCTGGTCTTGCCCACGCCGGGCGGACCCACCAGGCACAGGATGGGGCCCTTGATCTTCTCGACCAGCGCCTGCACCGCCAGGTACTCGAGGATGCGCTCCTTGGCCTTGCGCAGCCCGTAGTGATCCTCGTTGAGGATCTTCTCGGCCTCGGCGATGTCGAGCTTGTCGGTGGTGTACTCGCCCCAGGGCAGGGAGAGGATCCAGTCGATGTAGTTGCGCACCACCGTGGCCTCGGCGCTCATCGGCGACATCATCTTCAGCTTCTTGAGCTCCTTCTTGCAGCGGGCAGTGGCCTCCTTCGACATCTTCTTCTGCTTGATCTTCTCCTCGAGCTCCGAGAGCTCGTTCTTGAACTCGTCGCGCTCGCCGAGCTCCTTCTGGATCGCCTGCATCTGCTCGTTGAGGTAGTACTCCTTCTGCGTCTTCTCCATCTGCTTCTTGACGCGAGTACGGATCTTCTTCTCGACCTGCAGGATCTCGATCTCGCCCTGCATCAGCTCGTAGAGCTTCTCCAGCCGCTTGGCGGCGTTCTCGGTCTCGAGCAGCGCCTGCTTGTCGTTGAGCTTGAGCGAGAGCTGCGCCACGATCGTGTCGGCGAGGCGCGCCGGGTCGTCGATGGTGGCCACCGCCATCACCATGTCCCGCTGCACGCGCTTGTTCAGGTTGACGTAGTTCTCGAAGACGCCCTGCACGGTGCGCACCAGCGCCTCGAGCTCCACGGTCTTCTCGACGACGTCCTCGATCTCCTCGATCTCCACCTGGAAGAACTCCTGCGTGCCCAGGTAGCGGCGGATGGCCGCGCGCTTCTTGCCCTCGACCAGCACCTTCACCGTGCCGTCGGGCAGGCGCACCACCCCCGGGTGGATGATCGTGCCGAGCGTACCCACGCCGAAGATGTCCTCGGGGGTGGGCTCGTTGGTCTTGGCCTTCTTCTGGGCGACCAGGAGGATGTCGTTGTCGTGCTTCATCGCGTCGTCGAGCGCCGCGACGGACTTCTCCCGGCCCACGTACAGCGGGACGACCATGTGGGGGAACACGATGATGTCGCGCAGGGGCAGGAGGGGCAGCACCCGCAGCTTGCGCGGCTCGCCCTTCTTGCCGTCGTCGCCTCGGAAGGAAAACATGGACGCTCCTCGGTTGGCTCGGGGGCAGAGAAAGCCCCCCGACGTTGCTGCTTATAACAAGCCTACCGATGAAAATGCTACCGAGCGGCGCGCGATCTCAAGCCGATTCGGCTTCTTTCTCATAGAGGACCAATGGCGGCTCCTGCCGGCGCACCGAGTCCTCGTTCAGGATGACTTCCTTGGCCGTCTTGCGGGAGGGGATGTCGTACATCACGTCCAGCATCGCCGTCTCGAGGATGGCGCGCAGCCCGCGGGCACCGGCCTTGTGGCGGATCGCCTCCTTGGCGACCGCCCGCAGCGCCGAGTCGGTGAACTTGAGGTTCACGCCGTCCATCTCCAGCAGCTTGCGGTACTGCTTCACGAGCGCGTTCTTGGGCGTCACCAGGATGTCCACGAGCGCGTTCTCGTCGAGCTCGTCGAGCGTGGCGACGACCGGCAAGCGGCCGATGAACTCGGGGATCATCCCGAACTTGAGCAGGTCCTCGGGCTCCACCTCGCGCAGCAGCTCGCTCACGTTGCGGTCGCCCTTGCTCTTCACGTCCGCGCCGAAGCCCATGCTGCGGCCGCCGATGCGCCGCTCGACGATCTGCTCGAGGCCGCAGAAGGCGCCGCCGCAGATGAAGAGGATGTGCGTGGTGTCGACCTGCAGGAACTCCTGCTGCGGGTGCTTGCGGCCGCCCTTGGGCGGCACGTTGGCGACGGTGCCCTCGATGATCTTGAGCAGCGCCTGCTGCACGCCCTCGCCGGAGACGTCGCGGGTGATCGACGGGTTCTCGCTCTTGCGGGCGATCTTGTCGATCTCGTCGATGTACACGATCCCCCGCTGCGCCCGCTCGATGTCGTGGTCGGCCGCCTGCAGCAAGTTGACGATGATGTTCTCCACGTCCTCGCCCACGTAGCCCGCCTCGGTGAGGCAGGTGGCGTCGGAGATGGTGAAGGGCACGTTCAGGATGCGCGCGAGCGTCTGCGCGAGCAGGGTCTTGCCGCTGCCGGTGGGGCCGAGGAGCAGGATGTTCGACTTCTGCAGCTCGACCTCGGAAGCTTGCGAGCCCTGGGAGGAGCCGGGGCCGGCGGCCGGCGCGGGCTCGCCGCGGTTCTCGATGCGCTTGTAGTGGTTGTGGACGGCCACCGCGAGCGTCTTCTTGGCCCGCTCCTGCCCGATCACGTACTCGTCGAGGATGGCCTTGATCTCGGAGGGGCGCGGCACCCGCAGGCGCTGGTCCTTGGCGTCGCCCTTGTCGGCCTCCTCCGCGATGATGTCGTTGCACAGGCCGATGCACTCGTCGCAGATGTAGACCGTCGGGCCCGCGATCAGCTTCTTCACGTCCTTCTGGCTCTTACCGCAGAACGAGCAGCACAAGCTCTTGTCCAAGGCCACCTCGGTCGACACCTCGGGGCCCCATCAAGGCGGGCCCACACCACATGGTAATCCTATTGCCCGGTTCCCCGCGGCGTCATGGGCGGCTGCGTCATTTTGCGGCCGTGGGCTTCTTGTGGATCATGATCTCGTCGAGGAGGCCGTATTCCTTGGCCTCGCCGGCGCCCATGAAGTAGTCGCGCTCGGTGTCCTTGGCGATGCGGTCGAGCGTCTGGCCGGTGTGCTTCTGGAGGATCTCGTTCAGCTTCGCCTTGATGCGCAGGATCTCGCGGGCGTGGATGTCGATGTCGGTGGCCTGGCCCTGCACGCCGCCCATCACCTGGTGGATCATGATGCGCGAGTGGGGCAGGCTGATGCGCTTGCCCTTGGCGCCCGCGGCCAGCAGCACCGCGGCCATCGAGGCGGCCTGGCCCATGCAGATCGTCGAGACCTGGGGCTTCACGTACTGCATGGTGTCATAGATGGCGAGGCCTGAGGTGACCGAGCCGCCCGGCGAATTGATGTACAGGTTGATGTCCTTGTCGGGGTCCTCGGACTCGAGGAACAGCATCTGCGCGATGACCACGTTGGCGACGTCGTCGTCGATGGGCACGCCCAGGAACACGATGCGGTCCTTGAGGAGCCGCGAGTAGATGTCGTACGACCGTTCGCCGCGGTGCGTCTGCTCCACCACGAACGGCATCGGGATGTAATTCGCCTTCGGATTCATGCGGACCTCGTCACTGGATGGTAGCCTGGGAGACCAGGAAGGCAAGGGTCTTGTCCTCGCGCAGCTTGGAGAGCAGGGCCTGCCGCGCCGGTGCCCTCGCAAACTGGGCTTTCACCTTGCTTAGCGGCATCTCCTCCTCCTTCGCCAGCTTTTCGACGAAGGAATCGACGTCCGCGTCAGCCGCGGAGATGCCCTCCTTGTCGGCGATGGCCTCGAGCAGGAGCTCCGCCTTGATGCGCAATTCGGCGTTCTTGCGCAGCTTGTCCTGATCGATCGTCACCGAGCGGGGGTCCACGCCGGCCTGGACGATGCGCTCGGCCACGCGCTTGAGCTGGGTCTCCACCAGCCGCTCGACCAGGGCCTGCGGCGGCTCGAACGGGTTGCGCTCGACCAGCTTCTCGAACACGGCCTCCTGTTGCGCCCGGTCCGCCTCGGCCTCGGCCTCCTTCACCATCCGGTCGCGCAGCGAGGCCTTCAAGTCCGCGAGGGTCTTGAGCTTCGGGTCGTCGAGGTCCTTGACCATCTCGTCGTCGAGGGTGGGCACCTCGCGGCGCCGGATCGACTTCAGGGTCACGTGGAACTTGGTCTGGTGCCCCCGCAGCGCCGTCAGCTTGTAGTCCTTCGGGAAGGTGAACGGTACGTCGATCTTCTGCCCCACCTCCACGCCGCGCAGCTCGGGGACGAAGCCCGCGAGGATGCTGCCCTCCGACACCTCGACCGGCGTGTCGCGGTTGCGCTCGAGCTCGGGGC
>DATJNL010000328.1:0-7587 GCA_035508175.1 Myxococcales bacterium | reverse complement strand
GATCAGCTTCTCCACGAGGTCGCGGTTGGGTGCGTCCGGGCGCTCGTCGAGGTAACGCTTGAAGAAGACCTCGGCGCGCTCCCAGCGGCCGAGCTCCTTGTGGAACTGGCCCATGTTGAAGAGCAGGGCGGGCAGCGGCTTGAGGCGGTAGGCCTCGGTGGCCTTCGCGAGCGCGCCCTCGAAGTCGCCCGTGTTGTAGTCGGTCATCATCTCCTTGATGAGCGCCTGCACCTTGGGCGGCACGGACTCGCGGGCGCGAGCGGCGGAAGCGGCGAGGACGAAGGTGAGGGCGAGGAGCAGGGTCGACGGGCGCATGCGGGTCACTCCGCGAGGGGGTCGAGAATGGTGGTGTCGTCGCTGGCCTTGTGGCCTTCGGTCCTGGCGGCGGACCCGGCGCCGGTGTGGTGGTGATGCTCCCGGTAGTTGGCGTGGGAGGGTTCGTGCCTGGGGGGCTCGGCGGCGACGGCGGGAGGGGGCGCGGTCGGGGTCGGATTGGCGGTCGCGGTCGCGGTCGGGGTCGGATTCGTGGTCGTGGTCGGGGTCGCGGCCGCGGTCGTGCTCGGGGTCGGGTTGGCGGTCGCGGTCGTCGTCGGGGTCGGCGCCGGTATCGGCGGCAGCGCCGCCACCGTCGGGGCGGCAGGCCTCACCTCCGCTGCCGGTACCGGCTCCTTCTCCCGCGGCGGCCTGCCCATGACCTGCAGTGCCACCCAGCCGCCGCCGACCACCACGACTGCCGCCACGACCGCGATCAGCCACGGCTTCCCGGTCGGCTTCGGCAAGACGTCCAGCGACGGATCGGCCGCCACGTCCGCGGCGTCCTTGATGCGCGTCTCCCCCTCCGTGGCACGCAGTTGCGTCGCGCCCACCGGCGCCTTGCTGGCCGCGTCATCGAGCCGTGTTGCGCCTCCGGGCACCGCCTCGGCCGCGGTGGTCCAGCCGCCCGGCGAGGGTGGAAGCGTGGGCCCCACGGGAGGAATCGTCGCCTGGGGTGGCTGGGCCACTGGCGCGCCCCCGCCCAGCGTCGCGTCCACCTTGACCCCGCTCGCCCCGCCAGCCTCTCCCCAGCGCATCGTCGGCACGGGCGCCGCCGCCTCCGGCAGCCCCGTCTCGATCGTCGTCGGCGCCAGCGGCGTGAGCACTTGCAGGATCCGCTCCATCGACTGCACGCGGTCGTCGGGGTCGAAGGCCAGGCACTTCTGGATGAGCTGCGCCAGCGGCGGCGGGATGGGCTGCCCCCGCTTCGTGGTCGTGAGCGGATCCGGCGGCGGCTCGTCCTTGGGCTGCGACTTCATCGGCAGGTTGCCCGCGGCCGGCAGCGTGTCGACGAGCATCCAGTGGAGGAGCACGCCGAGCGAGTAGATGTCCGAGCGGCCATCGATGGGGCGGCCGAAGGCCTGCTCCGGCGACATGTAGCCGGGCGTGCCGAGCACCATGCCCAGGCGCGTCTTCTGCTCGTGGAAGATGCCGCTCGAGAGCTTGGCGATGCCGAAGTCGAGCAGCTTCACGAAATTCGGCGACTCCTCGCGCGGGCAGAGGAGGACGTTGTCCGGCTTGATGTCGCGGTGCACGATGCCCTGGCCATGCGCCGCCGCCAGGGCGGACGCCACCTGCTTGCCGACCGCGATCGTCCGGCCGAGCAGGAACGGGCCGTCCTTCTCGCGCACCTTGCGCAGGTCGCGGCCGTCGAGCAGCTCCATGATGAAGTAGTTGAAGCCGTGCGCGTCCTCGATGAAGTCCATGATCTCCACGATGTTCGGGTGGTTGATCTGGTTCACCGCGCGCGCTTCGTTGAAGAAGCGCTGCACCACCTCCGGGCTCGTCGCGAACTCGGGGAGCAACAGTTTCAAGGCCACCTTGCGTCCGAGGCGCACGTGCTCCGCGACGTAGACGCGGCCCATGCCGCCTACGCCGATCAGCTTGACCAGCTTGTAGGACCCGAGCGTTGCACCGAGCTTCGGGAGGGGAAGCTGCTTCGGTTCTTCGGGTTCGACGATCTCGTCGGGCATGGGCTCCGAGAGGCCGCAGTGCGGGCGCTCTCTCGCGACGGACTTTAGCCGGCCGGCCGGCGCGTGGCAATCGTCCGCTCGCGGACGTAGCGAGCGACGCGGCCCCCGTGTTAACGTGCGCCTGGATGCCTCGAGGAGGGCCAGCAGCGGTGAAGCGCGTCTCCATGATCGTGGCCGGATGGGCAGCGGCCGGGGTGCTCGCCGGCTGTCCGACCCTCGCCACCGACCCGGACTACCAGTTCACCTGCCCGGACCAGCAGTGCCCCTCCGGCCAGTCGTGCGGCTCGGACGGCTTCTGCCACGCGGCCACCGGCACGGCGACCGGCTCCGCGTCGGCGGGCACCACGGGAGCCTCGAGCGGCAGCACCGGCGGCTCCACCGGAGCCAGCGCCGCTTCGACGTCGGGCGGAAGCGGTTCGACGGGGCACGGCACGACGACCAGCGGGACGAGCTCGGGTGGCAGCAGCGGTGGCAGCAGCACCGGCGGCGGCCCCCCGGCGAACTTCGCGGGCGACTGGGACACGAACAACGCCTTCGTCTCGATCACGCAGGCCGACGCCGGCGTCACGGGCGTCTTCAACGGCTGGGGCTACACTACCACCGATCCGTCGCACGCTGGCACCCTCAGCGGCACGGTCAGCGGGAACACGCTCACCGGCAGCCGCGTGCTCAACGACGGCTCGTCGACGCCGCTCTCGTTGACCCTCTCGGGGCAGGCGCTCTCGGGCAGCTGGTCGCAGACGAACATGTGGTGCGGTGTGCCCCACGGCAGCGGGCCACTTCCCGTCGGCTGCGGCTGGAGCGACACGTTCAACATCATGTACGCCGCGGCGAACGGCACCATGACTCTCACCCAGGTCGGCGATCAGGTGACAGGCAGTTACGGCGGGAGCAGCTCCAACACCCTCCTCGGGCTCGTGTCCGACTGGCGCCTCGACGGCCAGTTCGTGTCCGGCGGTTCGGGGCGCTTCAGCTTCAACATGACCTTCGACGGCAGCCAGTTCTCTGGCAATTTCGCCGTCTCGCCGCCGGCCAACCAGAGCTACACGTGGCAGGCGAAGCAGTGGTGCGGGGCGCGGGGCGCGAGCGGGGCGCTGCCGACCACTTGCCTCGGTGGCGGCGGTCCCTTCGCGGGCAGCTGGTTCACGAACCTCGGCGTGTTGACGTTCGATCAACCGTTCGCCAATGGAGTTCCCGGGCCCAACGTGTCTGGCGTCTGGTTCTGGTACGGGAGCACGACCGAGTACCCGGTGAGTGCCACCGTGACTACCACCGCCAACGACGGCCCGTCGATCACGTGGCTGGACGACGGCTCCGTCCTCGACGGCGGCCAGCAGCTCACCACCTTCGACGGGCTGACGCTGTCGGCCGGCGAGAGCAACGCCTTCGCGGCGCCGTGGTGCGGCGCGATCGTCGGAACGAACAGCGCCGGGGTCCAGCAGATCGGTGCGCTGGCGAACGGTTGCGGACTCACCGGCTCGAACTGGCAGGTGTGGTCGGCGATCGGCGGCGCCTCGGTCCCGGGACGGCTCGAGCAGGTGCGCGGCCAGGTCGGTGGATCCGTGTCGGCGTCGACGGGTTCGATCGTCCTCGATGGCGGCGCTACGTACGATCCCGGCGGTGGCTTCGAGAACGGCTACCTCGAGATCAGCGGAAGCTGGAGCGACACCGCCGCGAACTCGAGCGGGACGTTCTCCTGGTATCCGAGCGCCTTCTCCGGATCTTTCTCCGGAGATCAGGTCGGCCCATCGGGCGAGACGCCCTGGTGCGGCGCGGCTGCAGGCGGGTCGCAGCCGAGCCCCTGCGAGCAGTGAGCCGGGCCCGGGCGGCGCACGGGCCCGAGTGACCTCGGCGACGGCGTGGGCACCGACGACGTTCCTCGATGAGCGGAGATGTCCGCCGGCTGGGGGCGTTGCGGCCGGCTCATTTCTGTGCTAGTAGACCGCGGCTGCCGAGGTTGCCTGCCCGGAATCCCGGTCACATTTTCGAGGTTTCTCGAAAGTGGGCGCAGTTTGGCCCGCTTTTTCTTTTTTAAATGGCCAGCTTGGTCAAAGAGAGCGTCGTCGAACGCGTCCGGCAGATCGCCGAGCCCCTCGCTACTTCCATGGGTTACGAGGTGGTCGAGGTGGAGTACGTGCGGGAGCACGGCTGGGTGCTGCGCGTGTACCTCGACCGCGCCGCCGGTCAGACGGGTGGCGTCACCCTCGACGACTGCTCGACCTTCTCCCACGCGCTGGGCCCCGCGCTCGACGTCGAGGACTTCATCGACACCAACTACTCGCTCGAGGTCAGCTCCCCCGGGCTGGAGCGGCCGCTGCGCAAGCCGGACGACTTCCGCCGCTTCGCCGGGAAGCGCGCCCAGGTGAAGACCTACGCGCCGTTGCACGCGGCCGAGGGCCTGTCGGATCGCAAGAGCTTCTCGGGCACGCTCGTGGGCGTCACGCCCGACGAGCAGGTCGAGCTGGAGGTCGAGGGGCGGCGCTGCCGCATCCCCCTCACCGCCATCGCCAAGGCCCACCTCGTCTACGACTTCAACGACCTGAATCACCGATAGGAGCCCGTCATGCAAGCCCAGAACCCCACCGTGAATCTCAACATGATCCTCGACCAGGTGGCCAAGGACAAAGGCATCGAGCGCGGCAAGCTGGTGTCCACGCTCGAGGAGGCCATCCGTCAGGCGGCGCTCAAGACCTTCGGCATGGAGCGCCACATCGAGGCCAAGTACAACCCCGACAAGGGCGTGGTCGAGCTGTCCCAGGCGATCCAGATCGTGCCGGAAGTGACCGACCCCTTCAACCAGATCAGCGTCGAGGAGGCCAAGCAGCGCGGCATCGAGGCCGAGGCCGGCGACGAGCTGCTCTTCCAGATCTTCTACCGCGAGGAGGACGCCGAGGAGGCGCGGGTCCAGGACGAGCGCTACGGCGACATCCTCAAGATCAAGACCTACCGCCACGGCTTCGGTCGCATCGCCGCGCAGACGGCGAAGCAGGTGATCATCCAGCGCGTCCGCGACGACGAACGCGAGATCATCTACAACGAGTACAAGGACCGCAAGGGCGAGATCGTCACCGGCATCGCCCGCCGCTTCGAGCGCGGCAACATCATCGTCGACCTGGGGCGCGCCGAGGCGGTGCTGCCGGTGCGCGAGCAGGTGCCGCGCGAGAGCTACCGCGCCGGCGACCGGGTGCAGGCCTACGTGCTCGACGTGCTCCGCGAGAGCAAGGGGCCGCAGATCATCCTGTCCCGTGCCTCGGTGGCCCTGCTCACCAAGCTCTTCGAGATGGAGGTCCCCGAGATCGCCGAGCAGATCGTCGTCATCGAGGCCGCCGCGCGCGAGCCGGGCGGCCGCGCCAAGATCGCCGTCGCCAGCCGCGACCACGACGTCGATCCGGTGGGCGCCTGCGTGGGCATGAAGGGCTCGCGCGTGCAGGCCGTGGTGCAGGAGCTGCGCGGCGAGAAGATCGACATCGTCCCCTTCGACGACGACCCCGCCCGCTTCGTCTGCTCGGCGCTGCTCCCGGCCGAGGTCAGCCGCGTGATCATCGACGAGGCCAACCACGCGATGGAGATCATCGTGCCCGACGACCAGCTCTCGCTGGCCATCGGCCGCCGCGGCCAGAACGTCCGCCTCGCGGCACAGCTCACCGGCTGGAAGCTCGACATCAACAGCGAGACGCGCGTGAAGGAGATGCGCGAGTTCGCGAACAAGAGCCTGGGCGCGCTGCCGGGCATGACGGACTCGCTCATCGAGCTGCTCTACTCGCACGGCTTCCGGCAGGCGAAGGACGTGCTGGAAGCCAACCCCGAGGTGCTGACACAGCTCGAAGGCGTCACGCCCGACAAGGTCGTCGCCTGGCAGGAGGCCGCGGAGCCCCAGTCGGTCATCGACGCCGAGGAGCTGGCGCGGCTCGACTCGGAGCGGCGCGCAGCGGAGGAGGCCGAGCGGCGGCGTCACCCGGACGAGCTCACGCAGCAGGAGAGGCTCGTGCGCGTGCGCGGCTGCGGGGAGAAGAGCATCGAACAGCTCGCATCGGGCGGCTACCACACCGTCGAGGACGTGGTGAACGAGCAGGATCTGATGAAGCTCGCCGATTCCACCGGCCTCGGCATCAAGAAGGCGCGGCAGCTCAAGCACTCCGCGGCGTTGTACCTCGAGGAGGAGGCCAAGCTGCGCAAGGAGCTCGACGCCGAGCGCGCCGCGCAGGCGGCTCTCGGTGCCCCCGCTCCCGCGCCCGCGACGCCGCAGCAGACCCCGGGGGCCTAGCGGCGGGGCACACACTGGGTTGACCCTGCGGCGGGCGGGCGCTATTCACCGGCTCGCCGGAATGACTGCATCCGGTCGGTCGTTGGAATCCGACCAGGAAAGAGAACGAGGCGTATGGCGAAGAAGCGAGTCTACGAGCTGGCCAAAGAGCTGGGCATGACCAACAACGAGTTGGTCGACTGGCTCAAGGCCCACGGCTACGAGGAGATCAAGAGTCACTCGTCGTCGCTGGAAGACGCGCAGGCCCAGGCCGTCGCCTCGACCATCCAGGGCGACCGCAAGCCGAAGGCCGCGCCGCCGCCGCCGTCCGCCGGCTTCGTGGTGCGCCGCCGGGCGCCTTCCGCCGCTCCCGCCGAGCCCGCGCCTGCCGCTGCCGAAACGCCCGCCGTCGCAGCGCCGCCCCCGCCGGTGGCCGCCGTGGTGGGAAGCGCCACACCCGCGGAGGTAGTCGAGCCCGCTCCCGCGATGGCCGAAGCGGCCGAAGCAGCGCCAGGCTCGGTCGCGACGCCGTCCGCCCGGGTGGGCATGCCTGCCGCCCCCGCTCCCCAGGCAACCGCCGGCGCCGCCGCGCCGGCCGTGACGCCGGCAGCTCCGCCTGCGCCTCCGCCCCGCCCCACCCCCACGCAGGCTGTCGTCATCTCGCGCCCACTGATCCCGGTGCGCCGGGTGACGCCGCTGTCGACGGCCCACAAGCAGATCCCGCTCGCCCCGGGTCGCAAGGTCATCGGCGAGGTGAAGGAGTTCCGCGTCGTCTCGGACGCGCTCGGGCGGGGTCGCGAGTTCATCGACGTCTCGAAGGACAAGGCCGGCAAGAAGCGCGGGGGGGGCCGCGTCTCGGAGAAGGCCAACCTCAGCAAGCACGACATCATGGAGCTGGCGCGCGAGCGGGCGATGATCCCGATCCGCGGCAAGAAGAAGCGGCCCACCAAGAAGGGCAAGAAGACCGAGATCACGACGCCCAAGGCCAGCAAGCGCGTCGTCAAGATCGAGGAGACCATCAGCGTGGGCGAGCTCGCCAAGGCCATGGGCATCAAGGCCGGCGACCTCATCCGCAAGCTCATGGCCAACGGCGTCACCGCCACCTTGAACCACCAGCTCGACGTGGAGACGGCGCAACTCTTGGCCTCCGAGTACCAGTACGAGGTCCAGAACGTCGGCTTCGAGATCGAGGACTTCATCGAGGAGGGCGAGGACGCCCAGGAGGATCTCGAGCCGCGCCCACCCGTCGTCACCATCATGGGCCACGTCGACCACGGCAAGACCTCGCTGCTCGACGCCATCCGCGCCACCAACGTGGCCGGCGGCGAGGCGGGCGGC
>DATJNL010000327.1:0-3594 GCA_035508175.1 Myxococcales bacterium | reverse complement strand
CGAATATCCGGAACTGAGTTCGAGTGGGAGACGTGTCGTTGCCGCGACGGTTATCAGCGCTCAGGGTCCAGGCCTCCAAAGGCTGGCGATGAGTTGCAACATCTAAAAATTCCCATGGATAAGCCAGATCAGGCTGCTCAGCTAGTTTCGCGAGGAGCCCCCCGGCTTATCGCAGACGGCCAGCATCGACGCAGCAATAGCGCCAAATGCGTGATTTTGGCCCACTATTTAGCCCACCGTACGGATTTAGGCCTATACGAAGTGTGCGCGGCGACCAGCCAAGATTTGGCTGATGTGCAGGGAAAAACCAGGGATGGGCGCGGCGGGTTTCGAACCTGCGACCTCTCGCGTGTGAAGCGAGCGCTCTCCCACTGAGCTACGCGCCCTTCTGCGTCGAGTCTATTCGGCCACGCCGGTTGTTGGCGGGCCCGCTACGCCACGAGCGTCTTCGCGGTGATGATCCGCTCGCGACCATCGCCGGAGACGAGCACTACGTTACGACCCTCGTCCAGTGCGCGAGTCATCTCGCTCCCGGCGCGCGGCGAATCGGCGTTCACAAACGCGGCATTCTCGGGATATGGCGAGCCGCCTTCGATCGCGAGGTCGATTGCCCGGTCCATTGCCTTGGCCGTGGGCGACTCGGCGGATTTCACGTTGCTCGCCATGCGTCGATCATCTCCTTGTAGCCAATGCGAACTGCCGTGATCGCAGCGCGCATCCCTTCGCCAAGGGTACCGGCATGGAAGGTCTGCCGGCCGTGCGGCACTCCGGCCGCGCCCCGTTTCCGCCCCGCGCCCGGCGGGTAGACGCGCGACGTGTCGCGAGCCGGCGTGAGATCCCCCTTGCCGAACGCCGGTGCGCCCTGTAAAGATGAGTTCTTGAGCGGCCTGCCGGAGACCTCCTCATACCTGCGCAATCGCCGCGGCCGCGCGTCGCGGCGCCGTGGCGCCATCCGGCTGCTCGGCGCGTTGCTCGCGCTCGCCGCGATCGCGGGTCTCATCCCCGCCGCCGCCTCCGCCGTCGTCCCGACCGAAGGCCAGTCCTACCCCTTCGGCACCGTCGTCGAAGGCAAATGCAAGAGCGCGACCGGACAGGCGACGGAGGCCGCCGAACAGTGGACGGTCGAAACCATCGATCCGCAGCGTGCGCACCTGGCCGCGGGCGCAGCCCTCGTGGAACCGCTCGGGCCGGGCCTCGTGCCGTTCGGGGACTTCTGGCTGCCGAACGAAGCCACCGGCGAGCACGCGCACAAATACCAGTTCAGCCTCGACCCCCACTTCAGCGCCGAATGGAACTGGAACTACGTCGACCAGTGGGCCGAGAACCTGCAGGGCGGCTCGAACACCGAAGAACTCCCCACCGGCGCCAACAGCTCGACCTGCGTCTCCGCCCACACCTACGACACCTCCGGCAGGCACAATCCCGACGCCGCGCTCGGCACCTTCGCGGGGCAGTTCGAAGGCGAATCCGTGGCGAGCGGAAACGGCGTCGCGCTCGACCGGCCCGGCCCCTACGCGCTTGACGAGTGGCGCCTGGAATTCCACTACGTGAGGGTCGGCGAAAAAGAATTCCAGGCCCACCCCTTCATCCCGAAAGCCTGCGGCAACGGGAGCCTGCTGTTCACCGAAACGGCCTCGACCGGCGAACTCGAAGCCGTCGAGGGGGCGGAAGCCAACTATCGCCTCGCGCCCCCGAAATCGGAATCGGGCACGAACGGGAAAGGCGAACCCGAAACCTTCATCTGGGTCGCGCAGACCTACTGCCTGACCGCGACGGCGACCGGCTTCTGGGTCGACGGAGCCCACGGGGCCGGGAGCTACAGCGGCGACATGTCGCAGTGGCCCACCTCCCCCTACGTCAACCAGTACGAAGCCGGAGCCCAGCTGGGGCTGCCGGCGAGCGCGCACGACCCCCGCCCCGGCGCGCACGCCGACGGGGCAGCCGCGCTGATGATGGGCATGCGCCAGGTGCTCGGGGGCGGGACGCCCGCGGGCGGCTGGCCCAGCCTGAAAGAGGTCTACGAACGGACCGTGAACGCCAACGGCAACTTCGACCCCGAGCAGGGCCTGAAGCTGCTCAAGCAGCTCGGCTTCGGCCAGGCGCACATCACGCCGCTGCCGTCCGACCAGGCCAGCGTCGCGGACGCCGGGCCGCCGTACCCGATCTCCTACCCGAACGGCACGAACGAGGCCGCGATCGACCACGCGCTCCAGAGCGGGCCCGTCGTCGTCGAGACCGCCCTCGGCACCGGCGAATGGGGTAAGGCCGGCAGCGGGCACATGCTGCTGATCACCGGCGTCGATACCCAGCGCCCCGGCAACTATGTCGTCGACGATCCGGCGGGCAACTACTTCTCCTCTTCGACCAGTCCCTCGTCGCCGGCCAGCCACTACGGCGTCGGCCGCTACGGCTACGGCGTCGACTACCCGAAGGCGTGGGTGCTCGCCTACGCCGCGAACACCTTCGGCCGCGGGATGATCGAAGTCGGCCCCTACACCGGACCCGTCCCCGTGGTCGACGTCGCCGACGCCGACTTCGGCGGCCCCGGCGCGCCGTCCTCGTTCTACGTCGAGGACTCGTCCGGCCGACGCACCGGCTGGATCGGCGGTCAGGCCGTCGCCGAACTGCCGATGTCCTACGCCGGCGAAGACGTGCCATGGGTTCAGAATCCCGCCGGCGGCGACCCCGGCATCGAACCCTCGCCCGCCGCCGACCCCACCGGGCCGGCGCCGCGCTACCTCAGTGTGTCGGAGCCCGCAACCGGGCTCGCGCTGCACGTTGTCGCCGGCAGCGGCGGCACCTACAAGCTCGCCGTCGAAGCCACCCAGGGCGAGGCCGTCGTCGCCGCCGAACAGCTCCAGGGCTCCGCGGCCGCCGAACTGGACACGCTCATCTCATCCGGAGCGCTCGAGGCGCTGGTCGGAGAGCCGATCCTTCCCTCCACCGGGGGCGCCGGCAACTCCGGCGGCTCCCCCGGCAACCGGCAAACCACGACCGACACCGGCCCGCCCCACCCGGCTCGCCCCAGCGCGGCGCAGATCAAGGCGCTCCTGGAGCGCGAGCTGGCGCCCTCCGGCAAGGCCGCGCGCATCGCCTCGCTGCGCAGGCGCGGCAGCTTCACCCTGAAGTTCAAGGCGCTCGAGGCCGGCACGGCCACCGTCACCTGGTACGAGCCCGCCCATACGGCGAGCCCCGCGAAGAAGGCCAAGGCAAGGCCGATCCTGATCGCGTCCGGCAAGCTGCGCTTCACCGCGGCGGGGACGAAATCGCTGTCGCTGCGGCTCACCGCCGCCGGCAAGACGCTGCTGCGTCACACCACCCACCGCCTGCAGCTGACCGCGCACGGGGTGTTCGTGCCCGTCGGGAGCTCGGCGGTCGCGGTCTCCCGCGGCTTCTCGCTGAAGCCCTAGCCGGCCGGAGTCGCCGGCGCCGGCACGTCGAGCAGCACCGCGCTCGCGGCGGGGAGCTTCGTGGCGACGACGCCGTCGCGAGACACCGCCCGCCCGAACCGGCGCGGCGCCCAGCCCCCTTCGGGGGCCACTTCGCTTTCACCCAGTTCCACGCCTTCGGTCGCGTGCAGCGAGGACCCGGTCA
>DATJNL010000326.1:0-43906 GCA_035508175.1 Myxococcales bacterium | reverse complement strand
CGGCTCGCTGGCCATGGGCCCCGTGGAGCTGTCCGGCCGCGTGCAGGCGATGACGGAGGTCAAGGCCCCGTTCTCCGGCCAGCCGTGCGTCTGGTGCAGGTGGGAAAAATGGGTGGTCGGCTCTAGGGGCGGCGGGCCGGTGGAGGCCGGCGCGCTCGGCGTCCACTTTCGGCTCGACGATGGCACGGGCTCGGTGGCAGTGGACCTCGCCGGTGTCGCGCCCGCGGCCGATGCCTTGAAGAGGGAGGTGGTTCCGCTCGCGAGCGGCGCGCTCGTGCAGACGCGTGGCGTCGAGTACACCTTGCGCGAAGGCACGACGGTCTTCGTGGCCGGCGTCGCCCAGCTCCGCGGCCCCTCCCGGCAGGCATTCCCGGCGGCGAAAGCCGAAGGGATCCAGGACGACGAAGCCCTCGGCGAGCGGCTGGCGCGGCTCAAGCACGATCCGGAAGGGCTTCGGCACTATGGCCTGACGCCCGGCGAGGAGCTGACTGCGGAGCGCTGGGAGAAGATCGTGGCCGCCGTGCGTGCCGAACCTCCCCAGCCCGTTCGCGCTGCCGTCGCCGATCCGGAGATCTTCATCGGCGCCGGCGAGGGCATGCCCCTGCTCGTCTCCGGCCGATCGCGGGAAGAAACCACCCGTGAGCTTTCCGCGGACTACTGGCGCCGGACGGTCCTCGGCACCGTGCTGCTCACCTTCGCGCTGATCGCCACCGGCGGCTTGGTGTGGCGAATCGCCGGCGCGACTCCCTGGGTGCCGAGCCTCGTCTGGTCCCTCGGCGAGTCCCGTCAGGTGCGCTTTCCGCGCACGCAGAGCGTCACGGTGACGGCCACCCTCGGCCCGAGCTGCCGCGACAAGACCGTGCTCTCGGTGGCGGGCCAGGGGTTCCGGCTGGCGCTGATGGACGTCGGCCAGACGGACGGCACCGGCCGCCACAGCTTCGACTGGCTCTCCTTCGGTCCCGACAATGGCGGCACGGCGAGCTGCAAGGTTGCGGCGCCGGGATCTCACCGCGTCGTCGGAACGATCGCTCGGGACGGCACGAGGCTCGACGTCGACGGGAGCTGCGTCGGCGCGCTCCGCGGGGGCCCTTCCAGCCTCGGCCCCGAGAGCGGCGCAAGCATCTATGTCGATCCATGCGTGTCCGCGATGACGCTCACGGCCGCGGCCGAGGATTCCTCCGCTGGCACGGCGGCCCGTTAGCGTCTCCACCGGGCGCCCCCTTCGACGAGGGCCGGTCGGCGAGAGCTAGTTGCCCAGGCCGGCCCTGGCCCGCTGGGCGGCGTCGCTGTCCGGCGGCGCGAGCTTGAGGGCGGCGCGGTACTTGTCCTTGGCGGCGTCGGGGTTCTGGCCGAGCAGCGCATCGCCCTCGTCGTCGAGCTCCTCGGCGCGGCTCTCGTTGTAGCGGCCGCCGCCCCCGCTGCTCGGCGAGGCGACGGCGCCGCCGCCTCCCCCTCCGGCCTGCCGCTGCGGTAGCGGTGAATAGCTGGCGTGCCGGCGCGTCGTTCTCGGATGCTTCTGCCGCTTCGGGTGGGGCTCCTCGGTGGGCGGCGCAACGATGGGGCCGCCTGGAGGGATGGCGTCCGGCAGGATCCCGTTGGCCTTGGCGGCCGCGATCTCGGCGCGCGCGGGGTTGCTGCGCTTGAAGCGCACGTACACCTGCTTCAGCAGGTCCACGTAGTCGAGCTTCAGCTCGTCGAACTCCGGGCCGCCGGCGCCCTTCGACGCGAGCATGTCGTAGGCCCGGCCCATGTCCTGATCGGCGGCGTCGAGCTGGTGCGAGAGGAGCTCCTTCTTGGCCCGCGTGTAATAGTCGTGGGCCTCGGCGGCGGTGGTCGGGTCGATGGGGTTGCCCGCCTCGGCCTTCTGTTGCTGCGCGGCCTTGAGATCTGCCTGGCGCTTGGCGAGGTCGGCCCGGATCGCGGTGACCTGCTGGTCGAGGTAATCGTTGTGCGGGATGCCGTCGAGGACCTTGCTCGCGCCCTCGAAGTCCTTCTGATCCATGAGATCCTTGGCGTGGGTGAGCGAGCGGCTGCCCTCGCTGATCACGTGCGCCGCCGCGATCTTCTCCTGCACGGTCGTCGGGTCCGGGTAGAAGCGCAGCGCGCGCTGGAAGTCGTCGAGCGCGGCGTCGGCGTCCCCTTGGTCGAGCTCCTGCCGGCCGCGGTCGAAGGCGGCGGTGGCGGCGGCGAGCTGCTCCTGGCGCTGCTTGAACTTGAAGATGACCAGGAAGAAGATGAACATCGCGAACACGGCCACGGCGGCGATGAGGAGCGTGCGGTTGTTGTTTCCCGTCTTCCCGCGGGCGGCCGGCAGGCGCGGCTGGGTGGGTACGGCGCCGCCCTGGCGGCGGGCCTGGGAGATCGGGGCGCGCCCCTTCTCGCGGAACTCGAGGGTCGAGTCGCCGATCTGCAGCACGTCTCCGTGGACGAGGTTCACCTCGTCGGCGCGCTCGCCGTTCACGAGCGTGCCGTTGCCGCTGCCGAGGTCGCGGAGCATCACGCCGCTCGCGTCGACCTGCAGCTCGAAATGGCGCCGGCTCACCGCCTCGTCGAGGATGGAACAGTCGCACTGGGCCGAGCGGCCCACGGTGTGGGCGCCGTTCGTGAGCGGAAAGCGGGCGCCGCGGGCGGGGCCCACCGTGACGAGGAGCTCGTAGCGCGCAGGGCCCTCGAGGGCCTCGACGCTCAGGATGCGTGTGGCGCGTGGGTCGGCCGGCGCCTCGGCGGGTTCCTCGGCTGGCTCTTCCTCCTCTTGGACGTCGTCGAGGCTGGCCCGCGGCTGGGTGCTTTCGGGCCGCTGGGCGCGCGAGGCACCAGCCTTCTTCACGGGTCTGGGAGGTTCGGTGGGGGGGCCGCTCACGACCGTGCCGCTCGCAGGTACGACCTCCCCCTCGTCGGTGTTTTCGGGCACCGACCCTTCGGGGGAAGACCCCGTTCCGCCCGGTCCGCGACCGGGTCGATTGGCTCGTTGTCCCGTGGCCATGCAGGGAGAAGCCCCGTGAGCGCTGTGGAGAATACCGTGCGCGGACTGGGTGGGTCAATGTTTCGGCCCCAGGGTGCTCGCAGCCGGGAGTGCCGTCTTTCCGCCCATTTGCAGGCTGCCGGCGGGGGCGATCCGCGGCAGTCTTCGATTGTGAGAGACCGGGAGTTCGAGTAGCGTGCGGCGGCTCTCCCGCGACCACATGCGCGTCTGTCGAACCCTCCTCGCCGGCCTGGCGCTCGCGTGGCCCTCGTCGGCCTCGCCCTTCCCGCTCGCGAGCGCGCTGCCGCCGCTGCGCCCGCCCTGGGTGGCGGTGACGCAGGCCCCCGACGAGCTCGCGGGACGTGACGAGCTGCCCTGGGGGAAGACCATCGTGCTCGTGGACGTGACGGGCACGCGGCGCGTCGAGAAGGACGCAGTCCGCGCCGTCTTGAAGCAGAAAACGGGCTTCACGCTCACGCGGGCCGGGGTCGCCGCCGACGTGCGCGCGGTGTTCCGCCTGGACTACTTCTCGGACGTGCGCGTCAGCGCCACGCCGGACGGGCCAAACGGCGTGGACCTCACCTACGCGGTGGTCGAGAAGCCGGCGGTGCGCGCGGTCACTTTCGAGGGCAACGACGAGCTCTCGAACGACGACCTGAAGGACCTCGTCGACATCAAGCCGTACTCGATCCTGAATCTCGCCGCGGTGGTGCGCAACGAGCACAAGATTCACGACAAGTACATCGAGAAGGGCTACTACCTCGCGGAGATCGAGCACAAGCTGGTGGCGCGGCCGAACAACGAGGTCGACGTCGTGTACCAGATCCGCGAGCACGCCAAGGTCTCGGTGCGCCGCATCACTTTCCTGGGCAACCAGCACGTCCCCGACGGCGACCTGCGCAGCGCCATCCCGACGTCGGAGGGCGGCTGGTTCTCGTTCATCACCTCGAGCGGCACTTTTCGCGAGGACGAGCTGGATCAAGACGTGGCCGGCATCCAGGGCGTCTACTACGACCGCGGCTTCATCAACGTGCGCGTGTCCAAGCCCACGGTGGAGCTGTCGGCGGACAAGAAGTACATCTACCTGTCCATCCGCATCGACGAGGGCGAGCAGTACAAGCTCGGCGCGTTGGACGTGACCGGTGACCTGCTCCTCTCGCACGACGCCATGGTGAAGAAGCTCACCATGCGCAGCGGCGAGCTCTTCAACCGCACGCGGCTCCTCAAGGATCGCTCCACCCTCGACGCGCTGTACCAGGACCAGGGCTACGCGTACGCGAACATCAACCCGCGCACCGCCGTTCACCAGGATACGCGCCTCGTCGACCTCTCCTTCGACGTGCAGAAGGGGCAGAAGGTCTACATCGAGAAGATCGAGATCTCCGGCAACACCAAGACGCGCGACAAGGTGATCCGCCGCGAGATGCGCGTCTACGAGGGCGAGCTCTTCTCGGGAACCGGCATCAAGATCAGCAAGCAGCGCGTGCAGGCCCTGGGCTTCTTCGAGAGCGTGGAGGTGACGACCCGCAAGGGGAGCGCGCCCAACCTGATCATCGTGACGGTCACGGTGAAGGAGCGGCCCACCGGCACCTTCCAGGTGGGCGCGGGCTTCTCCTCGCTCGAGAGCTTCATCCTCACGGCGCAGGTGACGCAGAACAACCTGCTCGGCTGGGGACAGACCGCGAGCCTCACCGCACAGCTCTCGGCGATCCGGCAGTTCCTGCAGCTGCAGTACGTGGACCCCTACTTCCTCGACACCAAGTGGACCTTCGCGGCCGACGCTTTCCGGACCGAGATCGGCTACTTCAACTTCCTGCGCCAGGCCACCGGCGCGGACGTGACCTTCGGCTACGAGCTGCCCTTCCCGAAGGCCTGGGGCCCGCTCTTCGAGGACCTGCGCGTGTTCCTCACGTACATGGCCCAGGACGTCGCGACCACGCCGTTCTACGAGGGCACGCAGCAGGTGGAGCTCGCGAACGAGTTCCAGACGGGCATCCTGTCGAGCGCGCGCATCAGCGCCACCTGGGACAAGCGCAACGACCGGCTCTACCCGAGCAAGGGCTTCATGCTCAGCCAGTCGGCGGAAATCGCGCCCGCCTGGCTGGGGAGCCAGTTCACCTTCACCCGCTACAGCGGCTACTTCCGCTTTTACATCCCCCTGCCGTTCGGGGCGGTGTTCAAGAGCAACTGGACCTACGGCCTCATCGAGGGGCTGAACGGCGGGCAGGCGCCCACCTCCGAGCGCTACTTCGTGGGCGGCATCAACTCGCTGCGCGGCTACTACATCTTCACCGTCTCGCCGACGCGGCCCGTGGGGAACCGGACGCCCGACTCGAGCACGCAGGACTTCGAGATCGGCGGCAACAAGGAGATCGTCTTCAACAACGAGATCGAGTTCCCCATCCTGCAGCAGATCGGCATCCGCGGCGTGGTGTTCTACGACATGGGCGACGCCTACTCCGAGGACGAGAACTTCTTCCAGGACAAGGCCTACCCCAACCTCCCGCTGGGCATGCTGCACTCGGTGGGTCTGGGTGTGCGCTGGTTCTCGCCCATCGGGCCGCTGCGATTCGAGTGGGGTTTCCCGCTGACGCCGCGGCCGCAGGACCAGCCCGTGGACTTCGAGTTCACCATCGGCAACTTCTTCTAGCTTCGGCGGCCGGCGGGCCGCTTGTTGGCGGCCGAGAGCCGCGCCTCTATGCTGGCGCGCGTGCGGACAGTCCTGGCGCCGGTCGCGTTGCTGCTCGCCGCTTGCCCGCGGGCGCCGCTGCCGCCCGACACGGTGGTGCTGCTCGTCGAGACGCCGCCGGAGACGCTCGATCGCCGGCTGGCGCTGTCGGCGGTGGCCGAGAACGTGTCGGGCAACCTCCTCGAGCCGGGGCTGCTGCGCGTGGGCGAGGACGGGCGGCCCGTGCCCGACCTGGCGGACCGGGTGGAGCAGATCGATCCGGTCACCTTCCACTTCGAGCTGCGGCCCGGCCTGCGCTTCTCCGACGGCAGCCTGCTCACGGCCGACGACGTGGTCGCGACGTTCCGGAGCCTCGCTGACCCGGCGCTCGCTTCGCCGCTCGCGACGAAGTACTCGGAGATCGAAAGGGTCGAGGCGCGCTCCGACCGCGACGTGGAGGTCACGCTGCGCCGGCCCTTCGCGCCGTTCCTCGTGGACATGCAGCTCGGCATCGTGCCGGCGCGGCGGCAGGCGGCGCCGGGGCAGAGCGCCTTCGGCCGCCATCCGATCGGCGCGGGGCCGTTCCGCTTCGTCTCCTGGGACGACGACGAGCACCTCTTGCTCGAGGCGAATCCGACCTACTACGCGGGGGCGCCGGCCATCGGCCACCTGCTGGTGGAGACCGTCCGCGACGAGACCACGCGGGCGCTCGAGCTGCGCAGCGGTGCCGCCGACATCGCCATCAACGCGCTGAGCCCTCCCCTCTTGAAGGAGCTCGAGGCGGTGCCCTCGCTGCGCATCCTGAGCCAGCCGGGAGCGGACGCTGCCTACCTCATGTTCCAGACCTCGGATCCGGTGCTCGCGGATTCCCGCGTGCGACGGGCCATCGCGCTCGCGATCGATCGCGCCGCCATCGTCCGCTACAAGTTTCTGGGCCACGCCCACCTGGCCGATTCGCTCCTGCCCCCCTCGAACTGGGCGCACGCGCCAGGGTTGCCCGCCGTGCACCGAGACCTGGCGCAGGCCGAAGCGCTGCTCGACGCCGCGGGCCACCCGCAGCCCGCAGCGGGGCCGCGGCTGCGACTCGACTACGCTATCTCGACCGACAGGTTCCGGCGCAGCGTGGCCGAGGCCATGGCCGCGCAGCTCGCCGAGGCGGGAATCGAGGTGCGGCTCCGGCCGCTCGAGTTCGGCACGTTCTTCAGCGACGTGCGCAAGGGGAGCTTCGAGCTCGCCTCGCTCAAGTGGGTGCCGATCGTGGAGCCGGATCTGCTGTACTGGGTCTTTGCCTCCCCCTCCATTCCCACCCCCGGCAACGGCTACGCGGGCGGGAACCGCGAGCGCTTCCGCGACGTGGAGCTGGACGGCTGGCTCGCCGAGGCGCGCGGCACCACCGACGAGGCGATCCGGCGGGCGGACTACGCCCGCGCCCAAGCGCGGCTCGCCCAGGCGATGCCTTACTTCCCGCTCTGGTACGAGGACAGCGTGGCGGTGGTGCGGCGGGATCTCGAGGGCTTCGTGCCGTCGGCCTTCGGCTACTTCACGGGCCTGGCCCAGGCGCGACGCGTGCGCCCATGAGGTTCTGGCTGCGCAAGGCGGGTGGCACGCTCCTCGCGGCGCTCGGCGCGACGCTGCTCGTGTCGCTCTTCCTCGATCTCATCCCCGGTGATCCGGCCGCGATCCTGCTGGGTGAGCAGGCGCAGAGCCTCGACGTGGCGGCGCTGCGGCGGCAGATGTGGCTCGACCGGCCGCTGCCGGTGCAGGCCTGGCTGTTCCTCGAGGAGTTGGCCACGGGCGAGCTGCGCAGCTCGGTGCCGCCCTTCCAGGAGCGAGTCTGGGGGCGCCTCGCGGAGGCCGTGCCGAAGACGGGACTGCTCGCGCTGCTGGCCATGGCGTGCGCGCTGGCGATCGGGCTGCCGCTCGGGGTCCTGTCGGCGCGACGCGCTGGGCGGGCGGTGGACCGCGCGGCCATGGGGCTCGCGGTGCTGGCGATCTCGGCGCCGGCCTTCCTGGTGGGCCAGGCGCTCATCCTCGCGTTTGGCATCCGGCTCGGGTGGCTGCCGATCGCCGGCGACGACAGCTCGGCTGCCGTGCTCCTGCCGGCGCTCACGCTCGGGCTCGCGCTCTCGGCGCTGCTCTCGCGGGTGACGCGCGCGTCGATGCTCGAAGTGCAGGGCAAGGAGTGGGTCCTTTCGGCCCGCGCGCGCGGCCTGTCCGAGCGCAAGGTCACGTGGCGCTATGCGTTTCGCAGCGCCGCCGTTCCCATCCTCACCATCGCGGGCTTGCAGTTCGGCGGGGTACTCACCGGCGCGGTGGTGGTCGAGAAGGTCTTCAACTGGCCGGGGCTTGGCACCTACCTGCTGACCTCCATCGAACGGCGCGACTACAACGGCGTGCGAGCCTGCGTGCTCGTCTTCACGCTCACCTACCTGGCCGTGAACCTGCTCACCGACGCGGTCTGCGCGTGGGTCGATCCGCGCGTCCGCCTGTCCACGAAGGCTCCGTGAGCGCGGCCCTCGACTGGGATCGAGCGGCGCCCCGCTGGTCCGCCGGCGCCCGTGTGGGTGTCGCGCTCATCGTGGCCACGGCGTTGCTCGCCTTGTTCGCGCCGGTCATCGCACCCGTGCCGCCGGGGCGGCTGGACCTCGCGGCTTCCTGGCTGCCGCCGAGCCGAGCACATCCCTTTGGCACGGGGGACAACGGCGTCGACGTCCTGGCGAACGTGGCCTATGGCGCGCGCGTCTCCCTTGGCGTGGGACTCGCGGCGGTGTTCCTCTCCGGTCTCTTCGGCACGGCCGTGGGCATGGCCGCGGCCTGGGCCGGAGGCCTCTGGGACGACGCGGCGATGCGCGTGATCGACGTGCTGCTCGCCTTCCCGGGGCTACTGCTCGCCATCTTCATCACCGCCGTGATCGGGCCTTCGCTCGGGGGCCTCCTGCTGGCGCTCTGCGCCACGGCGTGGGTGTCGTACGCGCGGCTCGCGCGCGCGCAGGTGCTGTCGCTCCAGCAGCGCGAGTTCGTGCTGGCGGCACGGGCGCTCGGCGCGTCGCCGCTTCGCATCGCCGTGCGGCATCTGCTGCCGAACCTCGCCGGACCTCTCGTCGTGCAGGCGACGTTCGGCTTGCCTGGGGTGATCCTCGCCGAGGCGGCACTCTCGTTTCTCGGGCTGGGCGTGCCGCCCGGGACGCCTTCGTGGGGAGCCCTGGTGGATCAGGGGACGGCGCACCTGCTGGACGCGCCACACGTGGCACTCTTTCCCGGCGCCGCGATCGCGGTGGCCACCCTCGGCTTCAACTTCTTGGGAGATGCGTTGCGGGACC
Source organism: Myxococcales bacterium (assembly GCA_035508175.1). Classification (GTDB taxonomy): domain Bacteria; phylum Myxococcota; class Myxococcia; order Myxococcales; family JAKAPL01; genus DATJNL01. Next base: position 34,956 of record DATJNL010000326.1, on the reverse strand, counting down.
GGCTCGACCCGCGCAGGTGAGCGAGTTACTTGCCGGCAGTTGCCGCGGCGGCTGCCTTCGCCAGCCGGGCGATGTGACGTGAGGCGGTGCGGGCGTGCAGGACGCCCTTCGCGGAGGCCTTGTCGATCGTGCGGGTAGCCTCGCGAAGCGCTTTGACGCGAGCTTCCGGATCCTTGCCAGCGAAGGCTTCACGCGCCTCCTTGATCACGCGCTTGACCGTCGTGCGGATCGCGCTGTTGCGGACCCGCCGCTTCTGCGACTGGCGGTTGCGTTTGATGACCGAGGCGATGTTGGCCATGAAGACTCCTGTACCCGAAGGCGGGAGCGGGTTAGTAGCACCGCGGCTTTGCTCTCGTCAAGACCGCTGGTTCTCTAGACAGAGAAGCGCAACGCGCGGCCTGCCTTATCCACCGCAAAGGCCGTTCCGGCGGGAGCCTTGTGCCAGGCATGCGACAACACTGTGAACAAGGAGGAGCCCCTTTCGGACAAGCGACTGGTTTTCCTCGACGAAGGCTATTGCACAGGCGTAGGGCAGGGCCGCTCTCGCTTGCGTCAAATCTGTGCCCGAGCGAACTGCCCACAGCCTTGCCAAGAGCTTTTCCACAAGCTATGCGGGCCCAGGTCGTTCAGCGGCGCTCGTTTCGTTCTGCTCGATTCGTTTCGCCTCGTCCCACAGTGCCTGGAGCTCTGCCGCGCTCGCGCGGTCGGGAGAGCTTCCTTCGGCGGCAAGCCGGGCCTCGATGTGTCGAAAGCGGCGATCGAAGCGCGCGATGGCTCCGCGCAGAGCGTCCTCGGCAGGGGTCTGCAACCAGCGCGCGAGGTTGCAGAGCGTGAAGAGGAGATCGCCCAGCTCCTCCTCGACTCGCCGGCGGTCGCCGGTAGCCATGGCCGCATCGAGCTCGCCGAGCTCCTCGTCGACCTTGGCGCGGACCTGGGCGACGGCGGTCCAGTCGAAGCCGGTGCGGGCGGCTTTCTCGCCGAGGCGCTCGGCGCGCAGCAAGGCCGGCGCGTCGCGCGGCACGCCGTCGAGCGCGGAGGGATTCGCCTCCCCCTTGCGCTGCCGCTCGATCTTCTTCAAGGCCGCCCAGTTGCGGAGGGCCGTCTCGGCGTCGGGTGTTTCGCCCTCGCCGAAGACGTGCGGGTGGCGCGAGATCAGCTTGTCGGCGATTCCACGAGCGACGTCGCCCATGCCGAAGGCGCCGCGCTCGGCCGTGAGGTGGGACTGGAAGACGATCTGGAACAGCAGATCGCCGAGCTCCTCGCGCAGCTGTCCCAGGTCGTTGGCGTCGAGCGCGTCCAAGACCTCGAACGTCTCCTCGACCAGGTACGGACGCAGTGAGCGGAGATCCTGAGCGCGATCCCACGGGCAACCGCTTCGCAGCAGGCGCATGATCGCGAGGAGACGGGCCAGTTCGCGGCCGGCGGCGAGGTCGCGTTCCTCCGGGACGGGGTCGCTTGGGGACATGCAAGGCTGAGGTATACTCCAGCGGGCAGTCATGCACCGAAGCCTCTTTCTCGCCCTCGCCGCCACCACGGTCGCCGTGGCCTTGGCCTCGCCACGCGCGCAGGCGACCGTGGAGGCCGTCGACGAGGAGGAGACGCCGACCCCGCCCGCGACCCAACCGGCGAGACCCAGGCCAGTGCCCCCTGCGCCTCTCGCTGCGCCGCAGCCAGTCCGGCGCACCGCGCCCGCGAGGCCTCAGCGGCCGACCGCGACGCCCGGGCACGCCACGGCCCCTTTCCGGAACGTCGCCGCGCCGCCAACCGCAGCTCCGGGGCGTTCGACCGCGCCCTTCCGGAACGTGGCGGCACCGGCGCTCGCCCCGGCGGCGGTTGTTCCGGACGGCGGCGTCACGACGACTGGGCCGGTACCAGCCGCCGTTTCGCCGAAGGGCCCCATCGTGTTGCCGAAGGGCAGCTTCGCGGACCTCCTCGCGGCGTTCCGCGCCCGCAAGCAGGCCCTCGTCGAGCAGAACGTCGCGGCGGTCAAGACCCAATCGAAGGCCTTGCTCGATCTTCGTGCGACCCTCGGATTCAGGGATCTCTTCAGCGTGGCCGACGCGCTCTGCCGCGAGGCGGACCGCGAGGTCGCAAGCGGCTTGCGTCCGCAGGCGCTCGATTCGGCGGGGCTGGCCGTCCAGCTCGCGCCGGACCTCCCGGAGGCCTGGTGGACCGAGGGGCGGGCCCAACTCGCGGATCGGGGCTTCGGGGGCCTCGGGCAGGCGGCCGCGTCCTTCCTCGCCGCCGCGAAGGCCGACTTGCGGGAGCCGCGCTACGCGCGCGCCCTCGCGGGGAACCTTGCGGCCAGCGCGGTGTTTGCGGCGCTGATCGCGGGTGCGCTGGCGTTGGCGCTCTTTCTCACCATCACGCTTCGTTACTCGCTGCACGACTTCCACCATCTGTTCCCGAAGGCGGTCAGCCCGGTGCAGACGTCGGTGCTGGGCGCGATCATCCTCGCCGTTCCCTGGCTGTTCCACCTGGGAACGTTCGCCGCGCTGGCGAGCTTCGTCCTGGCATCGTGGCTGTACCTGCAGCGCGGCGAGCGTGCCACGGCCGTGGTGGCGCTCGCGGTGATCGCCGCCGCGCCCTTCGCGCTCGGCGTGATCGCGCGCTGGTCGGCCCTCTCGCCGCTGGGAGAGGACCTGTACACGGTCGATCGCGACCTGGACAACGATCTGGCGGCGGCGCGACTGCAGGCCATCGCCGACGGCGCCAAACCACCGTACCCGGTCCTCGTCGGGCTCGCGGCCCGCGCCAAGCGCCTGGGCAAGTACGATGACGCGGTGAAGCTCTACCGGCGTGCGCTCGAGGCCTACCCGGGCCGGGCGGAAGCGGAGACGAACCTGGGCAGCGTGCTCTTCATCCAGGGCGATCTCGCGGGCGCCAAGTCGCTGTACGAAGCGGCGATCAGCCACGACGCGGGCCTGGCCGCCGCGTACTTCGACCTGGGCCAGGTGTTCAACCGGCTGCTCCTGCTCGATCAGAGCCAGCAGGCCCAGCACCAGGCGCTCGAGTTGGATCGCGGCCTGGTGGAATCGCACGTGTCGGCCGACGACCTGCGCGCCAACCGGTACCTCATCGACGTGGGCCTCCCGTGGGCGGACATCGCCAGCGCCGGCTCCGAGGACGTCGCGGCGGGCGTGCGCATGCAGGTGGAGGGGCGCCTGTTCGGTCCGCTGGCTGGCGACGAGGTGCCGGTGGCCGCGGTTCTTGGGCTGTTGCTCCTCGCGCTCACGGTCGGGCGCCGACGCATCCGGCCCTGCTCCCAGTGTGTGAAATGCGGCCGGCCGGTGTGCACCCGTTGCGACATCGGGCTGGCGGGCGACGGACTGTGCGGCCAGTGCGTCAACGTCTTCATCCGGCGCTCGGTGTCGGATCCGCCGGCGCGCATCCGCAAGGAGGCGCGGGTGCGCGCCTACCAATCGTTCCGACAGACCACCATCCGGGCGTTGGCCGTGGTCCTGGGGGGCGCCGGGCATCTCGCCGCCGGCAAGCCCGTCCTCGGCTTTCTCATCCTGTGGTCGGGCGCGTTCCTGCTCCTGAACGCGCTGGGCTTTGGGGATCTACTGCGGGCGCCGATCCCGGGCGCCTGGGCGCTCCGGACGGCCGTGTTCGCCTTGCTGCTGCTGCCGATCTATGCGCTCTCGGTTCGCGATGTCTTCCGGGAGGAGCGTTAGATGGCGCTGAAGGGCACGCTCAAGGACTTCGGGATCGCCGATATCTTCCAGCTCATCGGCCACCAGACGAAGACCGGCGTCCTGCACTTGAGCGCGAAGGAGGAGGAGGTGCACATCGCCTTCTCCAACGGCAGCATCGTCCGGGCGGACAGCTCGTCTCGCCGCAAGCGCGACCTCCTGGGCACGATGCTGCTGAACGCGGGCATGCTGACGCAGAAGCAGCTCGACGACGCGCTCGAGGTCCAGCGGCGGACGCTGCAGCGGCTCGGGGACATTCTCATCGAGAAGCGCTTCATCAACGGGGAGCAACTCAAGGAGATGTACCAGCTGCAGGTCTCCGAGACGATCTACCGGCTGTTCGGCTGGAAGTCCGGGAACTACGAGTTCGAGCAGGGCGCCGTCGAGTTCGATCCCGCCATCGTGGCGCCCATCCGTAGCGAGAGCGTCCTGATGGAGGGTTTTCGCCGCGTGGACGAGTGGCCCGCCATCCGCAAGATCATCGGGTCCACGGCGATGACCTTCGTCCGGCTCGCGCCGCCGCCAGCCGGTCTCTCGTCCGCGTCCGGCCCCGAAGCCGACGCGGAGCTCGATGCGGCCCTCGGCATCTCGGGTGGCAAGGGCCACGGGGAGTTCGCGTCGCTCGGGCGCAACGAGCGGCGGGTCTTCCGGCTTGCCGACCCTGGCCGCACGGTGCAGCAGATCATCGACCTCGCTCGCCTCGGAGAGTTCGAGAGCTGCAAGGCTCTCCTGAACCTCGTCAACACCGGCAAGCTTCAGCCGGTGCAGCCCGAGACGCGAGAGAAGGGAGAACTGGGCTTCGCGGGCAAGTCGCTCCGCGAACACGCGACCTCGATCGTCGCCCGGCTGGGCATGACGGCCGTCGTGGTCGTCGTCATCACCGGCTTAGCCTACCTGCTCAATGTCCAGGAGGTCGCGAGCGGTGGCGGTGTCCGGATGTTCGCGGACCGCAGTGCGCAGCACCTCGTGGCCGGAACCGAGCTTCGCCGCATCGACGCTGCGCTGGCCGTGTTCCGGCTCGAGACGGGGGCCTTCCCCGAGAAGCTCGAGGAGCTCGAGACAGCCGGACTGCTGCCAGAGCGTGATCTGCGCTACCCCTTCTCGAAGCCGTACTTCTATCGCCGCTCGGGGAGCCAGAGCTACGTGCTCCTTCCCCCGATCCAGTAGGTCGCCACTGCCGAACAAAGACGAGAACGCCACCACGGAGACGGTCGAGCTTGAGGATCCCGAGCTCGCCCGGAGCCTCTTCGGCGTGCGCGGAGAGAACCTCAAGGCAATCGAGGAGCGGCTGGGGGTGCAGCTGGGCCAGCGCGGCACCGCCGTGAGGCTGTCCGGGCCCTCCGCGGCGACGCGCTTCGCCGCGCGGCTCGTGCGCGAGCTCTACGACCTCCTGAAGAGGGGCTATCCCCTGGCCCGCGAGGACGTCGATCAGGCCCTGAAGGTTCTTTCCGCCGACCCGGCTTCCTCGCTCAGCGATATTTTTCTCGACACGGTCCTCGTCACCTCGCGACACCACGGCATCGCGCCCAAAGGACCAGGCCAGAAGCGGTACGTTCAGGCCATCCGCACGCACGACATCGTGTTCGGCATCGGGCCGGCCGGCACGGGCAAGACGTACCTCGCGATGGCGATGGCCGTGGGCGCTCTGGCCGAGCGGCGCGTGAAGCGCATCGTGCTGTGCCGGCCGGCGGTCGAGGCCGGGGAGAAGCTCGGCTTCTTGCCCGGCGATCTCGCCGAGAAGGTCAACCCGTACCTGCGCCCACTGTACGACGCGCTGCACGACATGATGGAGGACGAGCGCGCCGCGTCGCTGATCGAACGGGGGACGGTCGAGGTTGCGCCGCTGGCCTTCATGCGAGGGCGGACGCTCAACGACTCGTTCGTGATCCTGGACGAGGCGCAGAACACGACGTCCGAGCAAATGAAGATGTTCCTCACGCGGCTCGGCTTCTCGTCCAAGGCGGTCATCACGGGAGACCTGACGCAGACGGACCTCGCCCCGGGCCGCTCGTCGGGCCTCCTCGACGCGGTCGAGATCCTGCGTGGCATCGACGGCATCGCCTTCTGCAACTTCACCGACCTGGACGTCGTACGGCACCCGCTGGTGCAGCAGGTGATTCGCGCCTATGAGGCCCACGGACAGAAGGGCTGATCGGCGCTTCGCGCGCGGTGGTTGGCTCGCCGTTTTCTTCTGTGCCGTCGCCGCGTGCAGTAGCTCGGCGCCTCCTTGGCCCTCGGACGCCGGCCCGCCTGCCGCCGCTGGTCTCTGCCTCTCCGGTTTTCTCGTCTGGGATCCGGACGGCGGCCAGCGGCGCGCCTTCGAGATGTCCCACTACCCGCCTTTTCGCGAGGTCCGATCGGACTTCTTGTGGTCCAGCCTCGAGCGACAGCCAGGCGTCTACGACTTCTCCGACCTCGATCCCGCCGTTGCAGCGCTGCAGGCGCAGGGCTTTCGGCCCCTGGGCATCCTCGACTACGACAACCCGCTCTACGAGGGCCCCGACGGAGGCCTGCTCGACGGAGGACCGAACGACTATGCGGTCACCGACCCATCGCACTACGCGGCCTTCGCTGCGGCGGCCGCAGCGCACTACGGTCCGTCGGTGGACTACGAGCTCTGGAACGAGCCGAACAACGCGTTCCGTTTCTGGGTCACGCCGGGATCCCCTAGCAGCAACCCGGATCCAGCAGGGTACGCGAGGCTCGTGGCGGCGGCCGTGCCCGCGATCGCGGAGGTCTGTCCGGGCTGCCGGGTCTTCGGCGGCAGCATCGATTACCAGGGGCAGGATCTCGGCAGCGCATTCCTCGCAGGGATGCTGCAGGCGGAGCCCACGTTCTTCTCCGCGATGGGCGCGCTCTCGTACCACGCATACCCGGACTACGTGCCGGTGGCCGCGCCCGACTTCGCAGGGCTGTCCAGTTCGGCTACGTCGGAGAATCCGGAGGTGCCGCTCACGCAGATGGCGGCCAACCTCCGCTCGGAGATCCAGGCTGCAGGAGGCCCGGCGACCTTTCCGCTCGCCATGACCGAGGTGGGCTGGCCCACCGGCCCCCAGTCGGCGTGGAACAGCCCGGACCAACAGGCGAACTACCTGGTGCGCGCCTCGTTGTTGTCCTACTCGACCGGCGCGCTCGTGACCTGCCTCTACACCCTGCAGGACGGCACGAACCCGGCGGATCCGGAATCCGATTTCGGCATCTACCAGAACGACTGGACGCCCAAGCCGGCTGTGGAGGGTCTGACCGTCCTCGCGCAGGCGCTCGGGGACGCAGCCTTCGAGACGGACCGATCGGCGGAACTGGGCCTCGCGGCACAGGAGCACGCGCTTTCGTTCCTGGCTCCGGACCGGCGGGTCACGGCATTGTGGAGCGACGCGCCGAGTCGCGTGATCGAGCTGCCACCTCATGCGGCGGTGTCGAGCACGGAGCTCGACGCCCTCGATGGCGGCACGGCGCCGCTCACGCCGGCCGCCGGCAAGCTGGAGGTCGCGCTCGACGTCGCTCCGCAATTCGTGGTCGAGCGCCGGTAGGGCGGGCGGCTGGCATCTGGGCGCTCTTGTGGTAGGTTGTCGCCCCCCGTGAACGTCGAAGACATCCAGAAACTGCTGCCGCACCGCTTCCCTTTTCTCATGGTGGATCGGGTCGTGGAGATCGTCCCGGATCGGCTTCTGAAGGCCTACAAGAACCTCTCTGCCAACGAGGAGTTCTTCGAGGGGCACTTTCCCGGGCATCCCGTGATGCCAGGGGTGCTGATGGTCGAGGCGCTGGCCCAAGCCGCGGCGCTCTTCGCGTTCAAGAGCATGGGGATGAGCGAGCAGCAGCACGTCGTCTACCTGATGGGCCTCGACGCGGTACGCTTCCGAAGGCCGGTGACGCCTGGCGACCGTCTCGATCTCGAGGTCACGCCGCTCAAGCGGAAGGGCAAGATCTGGAAGATGAGAGGCGAGGCGCGGGTCGACGGGCAGCTCGCCTGCGAGGCCGAGCTGCTCGCCACGCTCGTCGACCGCGCGGCGGCGCCGGGGAGCTGAGCCGTGGGCGTCCACTCGACTGCCATCGTCGACCGTCACGCCGAGCTCGACCCGACCGTCGAGGTAGGCCCGTACGCCGTCATCGGCCCGCGCGTGAAGATCGGGCCGCGCACCTCGGTGGGCCCCCACGCGGTCATCGAGGGCGACACCACCATCGGCGCCGAGAACCGGATCTTCCAGTTTGCGGCCCTCGGCGCGACGCCCCAGGATCTCAAGTTCGCAGGCGAGCACACCAAGCTCGTGATCGGCGATCGGAACCAGATCCGCGAGTTCACCACCCTCCACGTAGGTACCTCCGGCGGCGGCGGGGTGACGCGGGTGGGCAGCCAGAACCTCCTGATGGCCAACTCGCACGTGGCTCACGACTGCCAGGTCGGCGACGGGACGGTGATCGCCAACTCGGTCGCCCTAGCCGGCCACGTCGTCGTGGGCGATCACGCCGTACTGGGCGGGCTGGCGGCGGTACATCAGTTCACGCGCATCGGCAGGCACGCCTTCCTCGGCGGCGGTGCCATGGTGGGGATGGATGTGCCGCCCTACTGCACGGCCCAGGGAGACCGGGCGCAGCTCGTGGGCGTCAACACGGTGGGACTCACCCGTCACGGCTTCTCGCACGACGCCGTCGCGCGCATCAAGACGGCCTACAAGATTCTGTTCCGCTCCGGGCTGGGGTTGCGGGAGGCGCTCGCGAAGGTGAAGGCCGAGTTCCCCGGCCAGGCGGAGATCGAGGAGCTGGTCGGCTTCATCGAAGGCTCCGAGCGCGGCATCACGCGCTAGGCCATGGGCGAGGTCCTCGGATTGGTCGCCGGCAGCGGACGGCTGCCGTTCGCGCTCGCCAGGGCCGCGCGTGCGGAGGGCTATCGCGTCGTCGCGGTCGGGCACCGCGGGCAGACCGACCCGGCGCTCGAAGCCGAAGTCGACCAGTTCCACTGGGTCTGGCTGGGGCAGCTGGGCAGGATCGCGGGTGCGCTCTCGAAGGGCGGGGCGCGCCGGGCCGTCATGGGCGGGGGGCTGGACAAGACGGCGTCGTTCTCGTCGGCCCGGCCCGATCTGGCGGCGTTGAAGCTCTGGGCCACGCTCGGCAAGCGGGGCGACGATCGGGTTCTCCGCGCCATCGCCGACTGGTTCGCGCAGGAGGGGATCGAGATTGTGGCCCCCGATCACCTGCTGGTGGGCTGCTTCGCGGAGGAAGGCCCGATCGCAGGCCCGACGCCCGCGAAGGAGGCGCTCGCCGACGCGGTGGAGGGTCTCCGCATCGCCCACCTCCTGGGGCAGGCGGACGTCGGACAGACCGTCGCGATCCGGGAAGGCGCGGTCCTGGCCGTCGAGGCCATGGAGGGGACGGACGCGTGTATCCGCCGAGCTGGGCAGCTGGCGGAACGCGCCGTGGTAGTGAAGGCGGCGAAGCCCGGGCAGGATCGCCGGTTCGATCTGCCTGCGATCGGCGCGGGTACGGTCGGCGTCCTGGCGGCGGCGAAGGCGCGTCTGCTCGCAGTCGAGGCCGGCGCAACGATCGTCCTCGATCGGGACGACCTCAAGGCGGCGGCGAAGGCCGCAAAGATCTCCATCTGGGGATTGCGCCCGTGAGTCCACCGACGTTCCTGGTCGTCGCCGGCGAGGCCTCGGGAGACGCGCACGCCGCCGCGGTGCTGCGCGAGCTGCGCAAACGCGCGCCGGCCGCGACGTTCTTCGGCATGGGAGGAGAGCGCATGCGCGCCGAGGGCATGGAGACCCTCTACGATGCGCGCGAGGTGGCGGTGATGGGGATCAGCGAGGTGCTGCCGCGGTTGCCTCGCATCCTCTCGGCGCTGCGGGGACTGGCCAGGGCGGCCCGCGATCGCCGCCCCGCGGCCGCGCTTCTCGTGGATCTGCCGGACTTCAACTTGCGCCTCGCGGCGCGCCTCAAACGGGAGGGCGTGCCGGTCGTCTACTACGTGAGCCCGATGGTATGGGCGTGGCGGCCCGGACGCACGCGGCAGATTGCCGCGGTCGTCGATCGGCTCCTCTGCATCTACCCTTTCGAGGAGCCATTCCTGCGGGCGCGGGGTGTCGATGCCACTTACGTGGGCAATCCGCTGCTCGACGAGCCGCCCGCGGGGAGGATGGGCCCGGAGGCGCGGTTGGCGCTCGGGCTCGACCCGCTGACGCCGACGCTGGCCCTCCTCCCGGGCAGCCGGCCCGCTGAGGTCGAGCGTCTCTTCCCCTCCATGCTCGAGGCCGGCGAGCGGCTCGCCCAGGAGGGGCCGCTGCAGGTCGTGGTGCCCGTGGCCTCGACGATTGACCAGGGGCGTCTCGAAGCCCTGGCCGCCGGCCGAAGCCTTCGGGTGTTCTTCCGTCGCGGCAGGACGATGGACCTGCTGGCGGCTGCCGACGCAGCGCTCGTGGCGAGCGGCACGGCCACGCTGGAGACGCTGCTCGCGAACCGGCCGATGGTGGTGGTCTACCGCGTCTCGTGGTTCAGCTGGATCGTGGCTCGCCTGCTGGTGCGGGTCGCCCACGTGGCGCTCGTCAACCTCCTGGCCGGCCGCCGCCTCGTGCCCGAGTTGTTGCAGCGAGGCTTCACTCCCGCTGCCTCTGCCGCGGCGCTGCGCGAGGTCTGGCGCGATTCGGCCCGGCGCGCCGAAGTGCTCGCGGGTTACCAGGAGGTCCGCGAGACGCTCGGCGGTCCTGGCGCATCGGACCGGGTGGCCGAAGCGCTGCTCGCGGTCGCCGCCCTTGACTCGCCGGCCGGCCGCCGGTCGACTGCCCTGGCATGAGCCGCGCGTCCGAGATCATCGGCTTCTCGCTGGTCACTTTCACCGGGATCTTCACGGTGGTCGACCCCTTGAGCGCCGTGCCCATTTTCGTGGCCATGACGGGCCAGGCGGGCGCGCCGGAACGCGAGCGCATCGCGCGGCGCGCGAGCAGCGCCGCCACCGGCATCCTGGTGGCCTTCGCCCTGGCGGGCGGCCTGCTCTTCAAGTTCTTCGGCGTGACGCTCCCGGCCTTCAAGATTGCCGGCGGTCTCCTGCTCCTGCTGATGGCCATCGACATGCTGCGCGCGCAGCCCTCGCGGACCCGCACGAGTCCGGAGGAGAACGCCGAACGCTCGGCTCGCGACGAGATCGCGATCTTCCCGCTGGCGACGCCCTTGCTAGCCGGGCCGGGCTCCATCGCGACCACGATGGTCTTCATGGGCCGCTCCAAGGCTTGGTGGCAGGCGATTCCGGTGGTCCTGTCGATCGTCATGACTGGACTCATCAGCTACTGGCTTCTGCGGGGGGCCGCGCTCATCGACCGCTTCCTCGGCCGCACGGGGATGAACGTTCTGAACCGCGTCATGGGCCTCCTGCTCGCGGCCATCGCGGTGCAGTTCATGCTCGACGGGATCTCGAGCGCCTTTCCGGCGGCGCACCCTTGATCGACGCGCGCGATCGCGAGGGCCTCAAGCTCCTCTGGCCAGAAGCGCGGGCCCTCGCGGTCGCCTTCGTCTGCATGGGCCTGCTCGCCGCTGCCACGACTGCGGCGGCCGATCTCATGGGACCGGTCCTCCACACGATGATCCTCGGCGGCACCCCGAGCGGGTGGCTCGGACGGCTGTTGCCGCCCGAGCTGCTGAGGCGACGAGCGTGGCTGTTGCCGGCCGTGGTGCTGGCCATCGGCGCTCTGCGGGGCTCCTCTTATTTCGGGCAGTTCTGGCTCATGGCGGAGATCGGCCAGCGCGTCGCGAGCCGGCTGCGGCGACGGATCCTCGCGGCGCTCGTGCGGGCCGGGCCGGCCTTCCTGTCGCGCCGGCAGACCGGTGATCTCCTGAGCCGCCTCTCGTCCGACGTGTCGGCGGTGGAGATGGCGGTTACGTACGCCGTGGCGGCTTACGTCCGCGACACGCTGAGCGCCGCGCTGCTCCTCGCACTCTGCGTGACCCTCGACTGGAGGCTCGCGCTGGTCGCCTTTGGGCTCTTGCCGCTGACGCTGGTTCCACTCGTCCGTCTCGCCCGCCGACTCCTGCATCTCGCCCGCAGCGCACAGCGGGGGCAGGGCGAGTTGGGGCAGAGCTTCGCGGAGGACCTGCAGGGGCTCCGCCTGATCCAGGTGGATGGACTGGAGGCGCGCGAGGAGGAGCGCTTTCGGCGGCACAGCCGGGAGACGCTGCAGCACGTGCTGCATGCGATGCAGCTGCGTGCGGCGGCAAGTCCATTCATGGAGGTGCTCGCTGTCGGCGGCGTGGCGCTGGCCCTTTGGGCGGCTTCGGTCGAGGTGGCTCGCGGCACCATCACCGCGGACCACCTGGTGTCGTTCCTGGCGGCGGTCTTGCTCACCGCACAGCCCGTCAAGTCGCTCGGCAAGGTGGGGCAGTTCCTGATGACGGGCCGCGCTGCGCTCGAGCGGTTGCTCGAGGTCGAGGGCGAGGCGAACGGAGCGGCACGAGGTGCACCGCTCGAGGATGGGGTCGTCCGCGAGGCGCCGCGGCTTCTCGAGTTTCGCGACGTGTGGTTCCGGTACCCGGGGCGGGGCGCGGAAGAACCACCCTGGGTGCTCCGGGGCCTCGACCTCGAATTGCGCCACGGCGAGCGACTCGCGATCGTCGGGCGCAGTGGGTCTGGCAAGAGTACCGCCATCGCGCTGCTGCTCGGACTGCATCTGCCCCAGCGGGGTGGTCTGCTCGCCGACGGATCGGATCTTTCCGCGTGGCCGTTGGCGGCTCGTAACCGGATCCTGGCCTGGATGGGCCAGGAGTCGATGCTGCTCGACCTGAGCGTGGCCGAGAACATCGCGCTGCCCGACGGCGCTCCCGATCCCGTGCGCTTACGGGATGCGGCACGCCAGGCAGGCGCGTTGGCCTTCGTCGACGCCGCGGGCGGCTTCGACGCGCCTGTGGGGGAGCGGGGCAGCCAGTTCTCGGGCGGCGAGCGCCAGCGGCTCTGCCTTGCCCGCGCCTTCTATCGCGACGCGCCCATCCTCGTGCTGGACGAACCGACGAGCCATCTCGATGCCGCGAGCGAGGAGGAGATTTCGGCCACGTTCGAACGGCTTCTTGAGGGCCGGACCTCGGTCGTCGTGACCCACCGCCTCGCGACAGCCTGCCGCTGCGACCGGGTGGCGGTGATGGAGGAGGGGCGCATCGTCGAGGAAGGGCCGCCCCTGGAGTTGCTGGCGGCCTCCGGCAGCTTCGCTGCACTGATGGCGGCGCAGCAAGCGAGCGAGCCACGGCAACGGGCCGCGGTGGGCCGGTAGGCACGATGCACTCCCTCTACGTCATCGCTTCGTATCTGATTGTGGCCCTCCTTTGGCCGATGCTCGTTCTACATCCGAAGCTGCGGCACGGCATCCGCGAACGTCTGGGTCTGTACCGCGGTGCGATCGGCGCCAACCGTCGGGGACCTCGCATCTGGTTGCACGGGGCGTCTGCCGGGGATCTGCTGGCGCTCCTGCCGGTCATCGACGGGCTGCGCCAGCGCCTCCCGGACTCCACGATCGTCGTCTCGACCCTGACCAACTCGGGGCGTCTCATGGCCCGCGAGCGGTTGGCCGGGGTGGATTCGATTCTCTACCTCCCCTACGATTTGCCGGGCGCGACGCGGCGAGCGGTGGCGGCGGTCCGGCCCGACCTCCTCGTCCTCGAGTACACGGAGATCTGGCCGGGCCTGATCCGAGCCGCGCGCGTGGCGGGTGCGCGGGTGGCGCTGACCAACGGGCGTTTCTCGGCTCGCCACCTCCGCGAGTACCGCTGGCTGTTCGCAGTGATCGGCAACCCCCTCGTCGACGTCGACCTGTTCCTGATGCGAGAGGACATCGAGGCCGAGCGCGCCATCGCGCTGGGCGCACCACTCGATCGAGTCTGGGTCACTGGCAACACGAAATTCGATGCGCTGCTGCACAGCGGCAGCGTCGAGGACAACCCGTCTCTCGCCGCCTCGCTCGGCGCGGGTCGCCCGGGGGATCTGCTCTGGATCGCCGGATCGACCCACGAGGGCGAAGAAGCGCTGCTCTTCGGCGTCCTGCAGCGACTCCGCCGCGAGTACCCGCAGCTCCGCATGGTCGTCGCACCTCGTTACATCGAGCGGGCGGAAAGGCTCGTCTCGCTCGCCCGGGAGTGGGGTTTCAGCAGTGGGCTGCGCTCGACGCCGCTTGCCGAGAGAGCTTTCCCTGACGTCGTGGTCCTGGACACGATGGGCGAGCTCGGCCAGGCGTACCGGCTCGCGACGCTCGTGTTCGTGGGGGGCTCGTTCACGCGGCGGGGAGGGCAGAACATCCTGGAGCCGGCGGCGGCGGGAAAGCCGGTGCTCTTCGGTCCCAACATGGAGAACTTCCACGACAGCGTGCAGGTGCTGGTCGGCAGGGGTGGCATTCAGGTGAAGGACCCCGAACACTTGCAGCGCGTCGTCTCGGAGCTGCTGGGCCGCCCCCATCGAATGGCGGAGCTCGGTGCGATGGCGCGCGCCGCGGTAACCGCCGTGCGGGGCGCTGGACAGCGCGACGTCGATCACCTCGTCCGCCTCCTGGAGACGCGTCCCCGCGCCAACGGACAGCGCGCGGCATGATCGGCCCGGCTGCTGCATCGTGAGGATGACGCTCCGCGATCGGCTCGAACGCTGGCTCGAGCGGCTCTGGGAGGGGCGGGCGCCGCGGGGCCTTGCGCTCGTGTGGCTGCCGCTGGCGCTCGCGGCGCTGTGCACGCGATTCGCTTCCTGGCGCCGGCGGCGGCACCCGCGCCGTCCCGCGCCGCTGCCCGTGGTCTCGGTGGGCAACCTCCGGGTGGGCGGCAGCGGCAAGACGCAGATCGTCATGGAGCTCTGCCGGCGGGCCGCGGTCGCCGGCCTTGCGCCCGCGGTCGTTCTCCGCGGTCACGGCGGCCGGGAACGTGGGCCGGCGCTCCTCTCGAACGGAGACGCTGATCGCTTTGGCGACGAAGCGGTCCTGCTCGAACGGCGCCTCGCCCGCACCGCCGTGATCGTCGCGCGCGATCGCTGGGCCGGCGTGGAGCTGGCGCGTTCCGCGGGCTGCAGCTGGGTCGTGCTCGACGACGGCCTTCAGCAGCGAGCGGTGGAACCGTCCCACGACGTCGTGGTCCTGCCGGCGGAATCACCGTGGGGCAATGGCCGGCTCCTCCCGCTCGGGCCACTGCGCGACCCACGGGCGAGCCTCAGCGGGCGCGAGCTCCTGTGGCTGCACGGCGAGGGCGACGGGACGGGCGTCGACGCGCCCGTGCGCTCCCGCTCTCGCGCGGCAGGCTTCGTTCCCGCGGGGGACCTGTTCGCGGAGCTCCTCGCCAAGGTGCCGGCTCCGGCGGCGGCCTTCGCGGGCATCGGCCGGCCCGACCGCTTCTTTCGCACGCTCGAGAGCGCAGGCCTCGCTCTGGCCGCGGCCTGGCCACTCGCGGACCACCGGTCGTTCACGGTCGCGGAGCTTCGGCGGGCCGAGCGGCTGGCGCGTGAGGCTGGCGCAGCCTGCCTCGTTTGCACCGAGAAGGACGCGGTTCGCCTGCCCCGCGGGCTCGACCTCGGGTTGCCGTTGTTTTCGCTGCGCGTCGATCTGGTGATCGAGCGCGGCCAGGGCGAAGTGGAGGCCCTGTTTCGCTAGAAGCGGGTGTGGGCCAGGACGTCGGCGGCGGTCGGGTGCAGCTTGGAGGCCGCCGCGCCCGGCGTCGAAACCGGGGGCTGGTCGACGGGGAGCGGTACGTCTTCGCCGGAGGCGATCTTCTGGGCCTCGGCGACCAGGATGCCTTCGAGTTCGTCCGCGGCCATGCGCTTGACGATCTTGCCCTTCTTGAAGAGCAGGCCCACGCCGTTGTGGCCGTATGCGATGCCCACGTCGGCCTCCTTGGCCTCGCCGGGGCCATTCACCTCGCAACCCATCACGGCGACGTGCACCTCGCCCTGCACGACCTGGAGCCGACGTTCGACCCGCTCTGCCACGGGAATCATGTCGACCGAGCAGCGGCCACAGGTGGGGCAGGCGACGAAGGTCAGCCCGCCTTGCCGCAGGCCGAGCGACTTGAGGAGCGCGATCCCCACGCGCACTTCCTCGAGGGGATCGGCGGCGAGCGAGATGCGGATGGTGTCGCCGATGCCCTCCGCGAGGAGGATGCCGAGCCCCGCGGCGCTCTTCACGCTACCGCTCTGCAGGGTGCCCGACTCGGTGATGCCGAGGTGCAACGGGTAGTCGAAGGTCTTCGCCGCGAGCCGGTAGGCGCGAACGGCGGTGGGCACGTCGGAAGCCTTGAGTGAGATCTTGATGTCGAAGAAGCCCTCGTCCTCGAGCCAGCGCACCTCGTCGCGCGCGCTCTCTACCATCGCCTCGGGGGTGGCATGCCCGTACTTAGCAAGGAGGCGCCTCTCGAGCGAGCCGGCGTTCACGCCAACGCGGATGGGAATCCTCCGCTCGCGCGCGAGCTTCGCCACCTCGCGCACCTTCGCCGGCCCGCCGATGTTGCCCGGGTTCAGACGGATTCCCTGGACGCCCTGGGCGAGGGCCTCCATTGCCAGGTGGTAGTCGAAGTGAATGTCGGCGATCAGCGGAATCTTGATGGCCTGCTGCAGCGCGCCGAGGTTTTTCGCCGCGTCCATGTCGGGCACGGCCACGCGCACGATGTCCGCGCCGGCAGCCTGGAGCTGGCGTAGCTGATCCACCGTGCGCTCGAAGTCGCGCGTGTCCGTCGTCGCCATGGTCTGCACGGTGACGGGAGCTCCGCCGCCGACCGGCACCGCGCCGAGCTTGATCTGCCGCGAGGCCCGCCGCTGTGCCAGCGGTTGGCCGGCCTCCGTGTGAGACAGGCTCATCGCTTGGCTCCTTGCTCGCCGGCGGCGAGCTCGTCATCGACTGCGGCCTTGAGGTCCTCGTAGGACGTCGCCCCTGAGAGCATCCGCCCATTCACGAAGAGCGCCGGCGTGCCGTCCACGCCGGCTTGCTCGCCCTCGTGGAGGTTCTTCTGCACCCGGGCCAGCGTACGGTCCCCATCGAGGCAGGCGTCGAACTTGGCGCCGTCGAGCCCCATTTGCCGCGCGTAGGTCTTCAGATCGCTCACCGCGAGCGCGTGCTGGTTGTCAAAAAGCTTGTCGTGCATCGCCCAGAACTTGCCCTGCTCGTCCGCGCAGGCGGCCGCTTGCGCCGCTTTGGCGGCATCGGGATGGCCCTCGAGCGGGAAATCGCGGAACACGAGTCGCACCTTGCCAGCGTAGTCGGTGAGGATGCGGTGAAGCGCATCTTCTTGACGGCGGCAGTAGGGACACTGGAAGTCGGAGAATTCGACGATGGTCACTGGCGCTGTGGCGTCTCCCTTCGATGGCCCCGAGGCCGCCACGTGCACCCGCGGCGGTTCAAGCAGGAAGCGCACCTTGGCCGCGCTCTTGAGCTGATCGAGGAAGGCGCCCACCGCGCTCTGGCGCCGCTCTGCCGTCATTCGCTCCGCCAGTTGGTCCTTGATGTCTTCGAACTTGTAGCCCGCCTTCGACAGGTTCTCGTCGTAGAACGCTTTTATCTCCGCGTCGGAGGGCGCGCTGGCCTTCGACACCACGTCCTCCAGCAGCTGTTCCGGAGTCGTCTTGCGCTTCGCCGCTTCGGCCTCCACCAGTTGCTGGAGGACCATGTTTTCGAGCGCCTCGCGTCGCAGCTCGTAGAGCTGCTTCGCGAGCTTGGGCTTGGCCTCGATGGCGTGATCGAGCTCGGCCTCGGTGATTCGGCCGAAGGTGCCGGTCGCGACGGGGGGGGAATCCGGCAGGGTCGCCGCGCCGGCAGTCTGGCAAGCGGCAGCTAGAAGGATGGATCCAGCGATGAAGGGACGCATGCGGAGGCGCTTATAAGCGATGAGGCGCCCCCAGTCCACCACGCCTCGCGGCGCAGCTTGCCCGCTTCACGCCGCGGGCAGCTTCTCCAGCACGCCCCAGGTAGGGGGAAGGATGGCCAATCGCTCGAGTTGCTTCCGCTCGCTGACCTCGATGACCTCGGCCGCACCAGGTTCGCCGAGCAGGCGCCGGAGCAGCTTCTGGTTGAGGGCGTGGCCACTCTTGACCGAGGTGAAGTGGCCGATAACGGGCATGCCGCACAATGCGAGATCCCCGACGATGTCCAGGATCTTGTGGCGAACGAATTCGTCGGAGTAGCGTAGCCCTTCGGGGTTCAGGATGTTGAAATCGTCGACGACGATGGCGTTCTCGAGCGAGCCTCCGAGCGCGAGACCCATGCGCTTCAGTCCTTCCACGTCCCGCAGGAAACCGAAGGTTCGGGCTCGGCTCACTTCCCGGTAGAAGACCCGGTCGCTCATGTGCAGCTCGAGCTTCTGATCACTGATGAGGGGGTGATCGAAGTCGACGGTGCAGGTCACACCGAACTGGGGAGCTGGGGAAATCTGCGCGCGCTTGCCGTCTTCAGTGACCTCGAGCGTCTTCCGAACGACGAGAAAGCGCTTGAAGCGGCGCTGCAGCTCGATGCCGGCTGCGCGAACGAGGTAGACGAACGGCGCCGCGCTGCCGTCCATGATGGGCACCTCTGGGCCAGTGAGCTCCACGCGCGCGTTGTCGACCCCGAGGCCCGAAAGTGCGGCGAGGAGATGCTCCACCGTGCCAACGCGCACGCCGTTCTTCCCGAGGGTCGTGGCGAAGGTGGTGTCGACGACGTGCTCCGAGCGCGCAGGGACCTCCACCGCGGGGGTGAGATCGGTTCGGACGAAAACGACGCCCGAGCCCTCCGGAGCCGGTCGCAGAGTCAACTGTACTCGCTTGCCTGAGTGCAGGCCGATGCCCTGGCACGTCGCCGCGGACCGCAGCGTTCTCTGGTTCAAGTCCGTCATCGACTCCCTCGGCCGCCAGACGGCCGTCCCCTGCTGAAGTTTCCTCGTCCCGTTGCACAGCAAGCGGCGTGCCGCGCGAAGTCCGCGAAAAGCTGGACCAAACGCGGCGAGCGGCGCCCAAGTCGCGACATCGCGATCACGGAACGCCACTCGTGACGCGGGATGTTATAGCAGCTTCTGGGGGGGAGCAAGGAAATTCACATGCCTGACACGAAGGGGGCGTGACCGCGATCCGGTGATTCGATTCGATTGACGGCCCGGCTGGTGAACGCCATGCTCCGCTTGGGTGATCCCGCTCAAGAACGACGTTGCGCGCGAGCACTTCCCGTCAGTCACACTCGCGATCGTGGTCGCGAACGTGACGGTGTTCGCCTGGCAGCTCGCGGTGGGTCCGGCGAGCATCCAGGTCTTCGGCGCCATTCCCGCGCTCATCTTGCGGGGGGAGTACCTCCCCGGCGGTCTGCCGCCGGCCTTCACCCTGTTCACTTCCATGTTCTTGCACGGGGGACTCCTGCACCTCGGCGGCAACATGCTGTTCCTCTGGATCTTCGGCGGCAACGTGGAGGATCGCCTGGGACACCTGGGCTACCTGGTCTTCTACCTTCTGTGCGGGCTGCTCGCCGGGACCGCGCAGGTCTTCGCGGCCCCGTTGAGCCGGGTGCCGATGGTGGGGGCCTCGGGGGCCATCGCCGCGGTGCTGGGCGCCTATTTCCTGCTATTCCCCACCTCGCGGGTGTACACCCTCGTCTTCTTGCTCTTCTTCGTTCGGGCCATGTACCTGCCGGCCGTCCTGTTCCTCGGCATCTGGTTCCTGCTGCAACTCGTGTCGCTACCGGAGGGGGCCAGCGGCGGGGTAGCTTTCGCTGCTCACGTCGGAGGTTTCCTGGCCGGCTTGCTCCTCGTCTGGCTATTTGCCGGGAGGGGGCCTCGCCGGCGGATGGCCTGGTAGCGCGGCTCAGCCTTCCGTTCCCGGCTCACCGAAGAGCAGGCGCACCAGCGGGACGTCCTCGCGCTGGCAGAACACGAAGACGTGGTCTCCCGGCTCGAGGCGGGTCGGTCCCTTGGGGGCGACGAGCTTCTGGCCTCGGACCACCAGGGCCGCAAAAGCCGATTCCGGAAAGGGAAGCTCGGCGATGGCCGCGCCTGCGGCGGCGGACGCTGGTGCGATGTAGAACGACAGCAACTCTCCTTCGAGAAGCTGGGTCGAGGTGATCTCGAGTGCCGCGGCCGGAGGCGGCGGCCCGCGCGACACGAGGCCGAGCGCCCGCGTGAGCCAGCGCACCAGAGATCCGGGAAGGAGAGCGTTGGCGACGACGAGGAAGAAGACCATGTGGAACAGCCGGGCGGCGTCCGGCACGCCCGCCAGTGCCGGGAACAGGGCGAAGATCACGGGCACGGCACCGCGCAGGCCCACGAGCCCGATATAGAGCGTTTCACGCCAGGGATACCGGAAGGGC
This sequence comes from Myxococcales bacterium, assembly GCA_035508175.1. Classification (GTDB taxonomy): domain Bacteria; phylum Myxococcota; class Myxococcia; order Myxococcales; family JAKAPL01; genus DATJNL01. The sequence goes on along the minus strand of DATJNL010000326.1, from coordinate 15,011 downwards.
GCCAGGCAGACGGCGACCACCGCCGGCCTCGCGACGAGCGTCAGGAACGCGGCGATCGCGAGGCCGGGGCCCGCGACGGCGACCAGGCTGCGCGGTGTGACCATGAGGCCGAGCAGCAGGAAAACCGAGACCTGCGATAGCCACGCGAGGGCGTCGTGCACACGCGTCAACCCGGTCCGGTAGCGTACCGCCTCGTTCCCGACGAGAACGGCCGCCACGTAAACCGCGAGCAGTCCGCTGCCGGACAGCAGCGTCGCGGCGCCGAAGCTGAGGAACGCAAGCGCCACGCTCGCCACCGGGTAGAGGCCGCCCGCAGGGAGCGGGTAGCGCCGCAGTAGCTCGCGGCCGAGCCACCCGAAGCCGAGGCCCACGGCGAGCCCGACGGCGATCTGGAGCGAGGCCTCTCCTGCGAGCGTCCACCCGGAAAGATGGTGGGCCCCGATGGCCACGCTCAGCCCTACCGTCAGAATGGCCGCCGTCGGATCGTTCAGCGCCGATTCGAGCTCCAGCGTGCCCGCGACGCGCTGGCGCAACCTCACGCCGCTGTGGCGCAGGAGCGCAAACACCGTCGCCGCGTCGGTCGCGGAGACGATGGCGCCGAGCAGGAACGCCTGCGGCCAGCCGAAGCCGAACAGGTGCGCCGCGAGCCCGGTGAGCGCCGCGGTTCCCAGGACGCCGAGAGTGGCCAGCACGCTCGAAGGAGCTAGGCTCCGGCGCAGGGTCACGAGCGGCGTGTTGAGGCCGCCGTCGAAGAGGATGAAGACGAGGGCCGCGGTGCCGACCCGGAACGCGAAGGCATCGGAGAGGAGCGGCGCGCGCCCGAGCCCCTCGCGACCAGCCACGATCCCCACGGCGATGAACAGCAGGGCGAAGGGCACGCCCAAGAGCCCGGTCGCCCGCGAGGCGAGCGCGCTCACCCCCAGGAGAGCCCCGAGGATCAGCAGGAGCACGGCCGTGTTACCGGGTTCGGCGAGCGCGTTCACGGGCCGGTGTCATAGCCGAGACCCGCCACGGTAGCAGCAGGAACCGGCCCGGACGGGGAGCGTTCCCCCGCGGGACTATCCGATGCCGAGCTGGGAAAGGATGGCGCGGGCCTCCGATTCCTCGAAGGGAACCCTCGCGAGCTCCTCCCGCTTGTTCACCGCGCTGAAGATGCGGCTCACCACCTCCTCGAACGCCTGGCAGTCCTCCCCGAGCTGGCGGCGGATGCGCGGCTGACGGAGGCGCGCCGGATCGAGATCGCGCAGGATGGAGATGAACCCGTCGAACGGTTCGTAGTCGCCGTAGCGCAGGAGTTGGTAGCTCACGTCGCGGAAATAGGAGACGAAGCGCTGCAGCGCTTGGACGGAGCGCTCGAGCTCCGGTCCCTCGCCGCGGGCCGCGCCCTTCGCCGCGCGGCGACAGACCTCGCGAAAGCAGAACAAATCCGCCCGCAGGCGCTTCGCCTGCTCACGGCGGGACACGTAGTCGTCGAAGAGTTCCTTGCCCGCAATCGACGGGTCGAGACACTGCGCCAGCGAGACGATCCACTGCTTGAAGAGGCCCTCGAGGGCCTCCCTGGCTTTGGCGATGGGCTCGGAGTCGCCCGGAGCGGCGGCGGCGAGGTGCTTGCGCAGCACCTTGCCCACCTCCTTGCGCACCTCCACGGCGATCCTCTTCGCCGGCGCGGCGAGGTCGGGGTAGGCCTCGGGGAGCTCGCGATCCAGGTAGCCGGCGAGCGCCGTGGCCTCGCTGCGGATCAGCGACATCACGACGTAGGCACGGCGCGCCGCCTCGCCGACCCCGGAGCTCACGTAGCGCAGGTAGTGGAGCAGGCGGAAGAGCGCCAGGAAGGCGAGTGAAACCGCGCGGCGCACCGGCTCACCAGACGGCTCGAGGCGCCCGAGGACCTCGAGGATGTGAACGCTCTTGATGCGATCGTACTCGCTCCTGAATTCGAGTGGCCGGAAGGGCCGGAAATACTTGTTGAGCGCGATCTCACGCACGAGCACCTGGCCCAGATCATTGAAGAGCTGGTCGGAAACCTGGGGCAAGCGCAGCAAGCCGTCGACGACTCCGCGGAGGGCGGTGAGGCCAGAGCGGATCAGGAACAGGCTCTCCTGTGGCGTCTCCTGGGTGAGTTGTTGCTCCAGGAGCTGGCCGCGGGCGCGGTCGTCGACGATCTGCGACTCGAGGTATTTGCGGAAGACGAGGTTACGGTCGGAGGGCGGATCAAGGAGGAACTGCGTGAGGTGCACGGTGCGCGCGATGGCGTCCCTGACTGCCCGCAATTCGCCTCGGAAATCGCGCCCAACGAGGTTCTGCCGCGCGTCGAGCGGGAGATTGTGGACGTTGAAGTAGCGCTCGAGGCCGCGCATCAGCATTTCGAACTCGAAGAGGATCTCCTCGCGGCCGTCGAGGGCGAGTCCGCGCAGCCAGCGCTCGCGCTCCGCAAGATAGCCAGCGCGCAAGCGTTGGCTGTCCTTCATCACCTCGAAGAAGAAGTCGCGCGTGAAGAGCGCCTGGGAGGGATCGAGCGCCACGAAGCTAGAGCAGCGTTCCCTGGAGCGGGGGCCGCGGGCCGCCCTCTCGCTTCAGATGGCTGTACGCGCGGGCCGTGGCCGTGCGGCCGCGGGGCGTGCGCTGGAGCAGACCCTGCTGCAACAGAAACGGCTCGTAGACGTCCTCGAGCGTTTCCTTCTCTTCACCCACGCAGGCAGCGAGGGTATCGAGGCCCACCGGTCCGCCGTCGAACCTGTCCACGATCACCGCGAGGATACGCCGATCCATCGCGTCGCAGCCGATGTCGTCGACCTCCAGGCGCAGCAGTGCGGCAGCGGCCGTGGCCTTTGTGACGCGGCCGTCGCCTTGCACCTGTGCGAAATCTCGGATGCGTCGCAAGAGACGGTTCGCGATGCGCGGGGTACCGCGGGCGCGCCGGCCGATCTCTTCGGCGCCCGCGGGGTCGATGGGGATGTCCAGCAGTCCCGCCGACCGGCGCACGATGGCGGTCAGTTCCTCGGGCGAATAGAAGTCGAGCCGCTCCACGATCTGGAAGCGGTCGCGAAGGGGCGACGTGAGGAGACCGCTGCGCGTCGTGGCGCCCACGAGCGTGAAGCGCTCCAGCGGAAGCTTCAACGTGCGTGCGGAGGGGCCGCTTTCGAAGATGACGTCCAGTTGGAAGTCTTCCATGGCCGGGTAGAGCGTCTCCTCGACCGGTGCCGGCAGCCGGTGGATCTCATCGATGAAGAGGATCTGCCCGCGCGCGAGGTTCGTCAGAATGCCCGCGAGATCGCCCTTCCGCTCGATGGCGGGCCCCGAGGTGACGTGCAACGAAACGCCCAGTTCGGCAGCCAGGAGGTGCGCGAGGGATGTCTTGCCTAGGCCCGGGGGGCCGCAGAAGAGGCAATGGTCTAGCGGCTCGCCCCGCTGGCGCGCGGCCGTGACGTAGACTCGCAGTTTGTCGACGACCGAGCGCTGGCCGACGTATTCGTTGAACGAGCGCGGGCGCAGCGCGGCGTCGAAACCGCCATCTTCCGCTTGGACGCCGCCATCGAGCGGCCCGCGCGCGGGCGAAGGCATGTCGGCGGGAAGCGCCATCGTCTAGCCCGCGAGGCGGCCGCGGATGCCTGGCGTCTCGAGCAAGAGATCCAGCTCGTCAGAGCTGAGGAAGGCGGTGCGCGTACCACGCGCACCAGCGAGGGAGATGCGCAGGCGCACGCGCTGCGCGTCCCCGTCGAAGCCGCGCTCGACAGCCACCGGCTCCAGGCCGGCCGAGAGGATGTCGCGACGCAGCGATCGCAGGTGGCGATAAATGCGCAGCGCGAGCCTGCCCTGGGCATCCCCGAAGACCTCGAAGTGGCGGTTGCGCGTCATCGGGTCGGGGGCGCCCGCCCGATCTTCCTCCAGCAGCCGCGCGGCGAGACGGCGGACGAAGCCGTTCATGAGGGCGGAGCATACCATGCGCGGGTCCCTGTGCCGCAACGAGCGGGCGAGGTCCCCGCCCACGAGAGCTACTTTCCGTCGGCGCGCTTCGGCTTGCAGTGACAGCCCGCGATCATCCCCTGACAGTGGCCGCAATGGCAGCTGCCGCCGCAATGGCACGGGTGTCCAGCCATGTCCATGTGCGCGGCGTCGAGCGGCGGCGCCGTCGGGGAAGGGCCCGAGGAGGCGGCCGGCTGATCGGCCGGCACCTGCGTCACGCCGTGAGGGCCGTAACGGCTGGCGTTGGCGTTGGGTCCCTCGCTCTCTGACTGGATCGCGGCGGGCCCGGCAAGGGTGGTGGTCTTCTGCTCGCACGCGCCGACGACGACCGATGCCGAGAGCAGCAAGAAGAACCGAACGAGCACGGAAGGCATCTAAGAGCTGAGCGCACCCGCTGTCAACGCGAGCCAGTCGGCCGCCTCCCCGACCACATCTTCGTAGGCGCCGAGCGCCTCAGTGAATAGGTGGGTCGTGCCAGGGACGATCCAGAGGCGCGCGGGCTGGGTCAGGTGCATCACCAGGGCCCGGATCTCGGGCGAGGAGCAGAAGTCATCCCGCTCCGCCTGGACGAGGGCGGTTGGTCGGGTCGTCTCCGCGAGCTCCGGGAGGGAGTACAAGCGGCATGGCAGGCCGAGGCCGAGGAGTCCGTCCGTCCGCTCCTGCGCCCCGACGGCGAGGCCAACCCATGCGCCGAAGGAAAAGCCACCACAGATCACGGGCACGGAGGAATACCGACGCCGCAGCGCGTCCAGGGCTGCTCGGGCATCCTCTCGCTCGCCCACCCCTGCCCCATGAGTGCCCTCGCTGCGTCCCACGCCGCGAAAGTTGAAGCGCAGCACGGCGTGACCGCGGGCGCGCAGTGCCCGCATCGCACGGAACACCGCATGCGTGTGCATCGTACCACCATGCAGCGGGTGTGGGTGGCAGAGGAGCGCCGCGCCCCGGGGTGGCCCATCGGGGAGATCGAGCTGCGCCTCGAGGCGGCCAGCGGGTCCCGCAACGTCGAAGGTCAGAAGCGACGGCACGACCAGCATCCTAGCGGCAGCCCGACCCTTTGGCTCCGGCGGTAAATGCGCTAGGTTGCCGGCGCGATGAAGAAGCTCGCCCGCCCGCCCGTGGCCGCGACGGCCGACCAAGCGGCCGTGGAGTCTCTGCTCGCCGATCCAGGTTCGGCGGCCAAGGCTTCCCCCGAGGTCGCAACCGCGGCGGTCGAAGCCGCACAGGCCAGGGTCAAGCCGGACGTTCTCTGGGCCCTGGCAAACCATCCCGTTCGCGCGGTCGGCAAGTCCGCGCGCCGCGCGCTACACCTGCTTCGCTCTCGCGGTGTGGAGGTCGGAGAGCGGCCGCTACCTCCCCCTGTGAAGGTGAGCACTCCGGAACGCGAACCTGAGCTCGAGCTTTGCCGCGCATCGGCGATCGACGGATTCGGCGACCGGGCCTTGTGGGTGCCGCTCCGGCTTTCCCATGGCATAGAGCTATGGCAGGCGATCATCTCGGACGAAGCTGGTATCAGGGAGGTTCAGCGGATCGAATTGTCGCGCCGACAGCTCCGGCAGCACTTCGATGAAGTGTCGCGCGAGGACGTGGCGATCGGGAACGTCTCCCGTGCGAGGGCTTCAGCGTTGCTCGCGGAGGCCATCGCCCTGGGTGCGGACCCTCGCGTCGCAGCAGAGGCGCGCGACCTTCTCGGAAGGTTGGGATCGGCCGATCCAGCGCTCGCCAAGCCCGTGTCGATGGGCGCCCCGCCGCCGCCAGCGGTCGAGGAGAGCGCACGACTCGCCGAGTCTGCGTCGCTCTTTGGCGCTCGCGCGCTCCAGAGCTTCGTGCCGGAGGAAGCGTCGCTCCGGGAGCTCGCTGCCAAGCTCGACGAGGTCGATGTCAGCCCACTCGCCCTCGATGCGCGGCAGAAGGCCGAGCGGCGTCGTCGCACCGTCGATGATGCCATCGAGGCCTACTTCACTCCGGAGCGCCGCGCACGGCTCGCCCGTCGCCTCTTCGAGCTCGTCGATCTATGGACCAACGAGCGGCGCGCTCTCCCCGCTGCGCAGGCGGCTGCCGCAGCTCGGCACCTCGCAGGCGGCTTCCCGGCGCTGGGCAACCCGTTCGCGCGAGCGATGTTCGAGCGGGTATTTGCCCGGGAGGCGTCACCGCCCGTTCCGCGCGAGGAACTCCCGGCACCAGGTGGCTTGATCCTCCCGCCCGGCTAGCGGCAGTTCCAGAGCGCGACGTTAGCCACCGTCCAGGCAGCCGGACGAATCGGAGGCCACCCGGAAGATCGAGCGCAGCGTGACTGCGAGGAGATCGGTCCCGCCGTCGCCGGGAAGCTCTCCCGCTGCGCCGCCTCCGGGCTGCAGATCCTCGCCCTCGACTTCCACGGTGTAGCACGCACCGGCGCTCCAGCCGGCAGAGGGCGCAGCCATCACCACGCAGTTGGGGCTGGCTCCGGCCTTGAGTGTGTCGGCGCGAAGGGCGGCCACGCCGGCCGAAGCGGCGATCGGCGAACCGGACTGGCACGATTGCGCCGTCCCAACCAGAAAGTCGGGCAGCGACGAAGGATCGATCGGTTGGTTGAAACACACCGTCACCGGCCAGCTCGGGCAGACGCCCGTCGCTCCGTCCTGCGGCGACCAGTTGACCACGGCGAGCGGTACCTCGAGCTCGAGCGTCGGCGCCTGGCAGGCTCCGAGGACGAGGCACAGCACGACAGATCGGAGCATGGGGCGCGATGCTAGCGGACGGTCGTCGGCCGAACAAGTACGACCGAACGCCTGCTAGGCCTGGCTCGGATACTTGTAGAAGCCCTCGCCGCTCTTCCGGCCGAGCTTCCCCGCGCGGACCAGCCGGCGTAGCAGCTGGGGTGCGTGGAAGCGATCGCCCAGCTCCCGCTCCAGATACTCTGCGATGGCGAGACGCACGTCGAGACCCACGAGATCGGTGAGCTCGAGCGGGCCCATGGGGTGCGCGTAGCCGAGCTTCATGGCGCGGTCGATGTCCTCCGCCGAGGCGACGCCCTCCTCCAGCATGCGGATGGCCTCCATGGCCAGCGCGATGCCCAGGCGGCTCGAGGCGAAGCCGGGCGAGTCGCGCACCTCGATGACGGTCTTGCCCATCCTCTCAGCAGCGGCGCGGGCACGGGCGACGGTCTCGGGCGCACTCTGCTCCGCGCGGATCAGTTCCACGAGCTTCATCACGGGAGGGGGGTTGAAGAAGTGCAGGCCAAGAACCTGCTGCGATCGCCCCGTCGCGGCCGCCAGCTCGGTCACCGACAGCGACGAGGTGTTGGACGCGAGGACCGCATCTTCCGGTGCCCAGCGACAGACCTCGCGCAAGATTTGGATCTTGAGCGGCAGCTTCTCCGGCCCGGCCTCGATGACGAGGGTTGCTCCCGAGACGGCCTCCTCGAGAGTCGGAACCGGGGACAGCCTCGCGTTGGACTCGCGGGCCTCGGCCGCCGTGATCTTGCCCCTGGAGGCGGCCTTGTCGAAGCCGCTGCGGGCTTGCGCGATGCCTCTTTCGAGTGCCGCGGGATCGGGGTCAAACAGCGCCGTGGTGAACCCGGCCTGTGCGGTCACTTGGGCGATGCCGTGACCCATCGTCCCGGCGCCGAGTACCGCCACCTTGTCGGCCATCATCGCGGTGCGCCCTTCTTGCGGTCGAGAAAAGCCCGCATGCGCCGATCCTTATCGGGCGAATCGAAAAGAAGCGCCTGCCCTGCCTTCTCGAATGCGTCGCTGTCCCGGCCCTGCGCCGTCGCGAGAAGGGCGAGCTTGGCGACGCGCAGCGCTAGCTCCCCATTACGGGCAATTTCCTCGGCCAGCTTCAGCGCCTCCTCTTGCAAAGAAGCCGCCGGCACGATTCGGTTCACGAGGCCGATCCGCACCGCCTCCTCGGCGCCGAGGGTTCGGCCGGTGAACACGAGCTCGCGGGCGACTCCGTCGCCGACGAGGCGTGGGAGACGGCGGGTCCCGCCAGCCGCCGGGAAGATGCCGAGGCTCACTTCGGGAAGGCCGAGCTTGGCGTCGTCCGAGGCCAGTCGGATGTCGCACGCGAGCGCCAGTTCGAGCCCCCCGCCGAGCGCGTAGCCCTGGATCGCCGCGATCGTGGGAAGGGGAAACGTTTCGACGGCCTGGAAGAGGGCGGCGTTGATGGAGGCGAAGGCGTCGCGAGACCCACGGGCATGCAGGTCGCCGATGTCGGCGCCGGCGGCGAAGGCCTTCTCTCCGGCTCCGCGCACGATGACCACGCGAAGCTCCGGCTTGAGCGCCAACTCATCGAGCGTCGTCCGCAGGCCGCGGACCATCTCGAGGTTGAGAGCGTTCCGCGCCTCCGGGCGGTTCAGCGTGATCAGGCCGACGCCGCCGGCCGAGACACCCCACTCGACGATCGGCATCGGATGATCAGCTGCCGGGGCAGAGCGAATAGTCGCACTGCCCGTTGCTGCCGGTTGGGCAGAGCACGAGATCCGATTGCTGCCGAGGCCGGAGCTTCCAGTGTCCGAACTGGAAATGGAGGTTGCCCGTGATGCTGCAATAGGCGGTGCCCGGGGCGCTGCCGATCGTCGCCGCGGGACCAAGCGAGGTGAGCCATAGACTGCCCTGATCCAGCACCACGTCGCCGTAGGCGTCCAGAGGGAGATCACTGACGGTGACGTGCTGGACCTGCAGCAACTCCCCGGCGTACTGGATGGCTTCAGCGGCCAGATCGGAAATCTGGGTGGGATCGACGACGAGCGGCGCCAAGGTGATGCCGGAACCATTGTCTTCGATCGATCCCTCGGAGAAGTTCGGCGGCGGATCGGGGGTCACCTCCGGAAACAGGTCGTACTGACACTGGCCCAGCGACGTGTTGTAGTAGTCGCAATAAGGCTCGAAGAAGCCATCGACCGTCAGTCGGTCCCCGATCTGGACCCCGTCGGGGATCCCGCCGCCCACCGCAAAGGTGGAAGGATCCGGACAGCCCACGCGGGTCTGCCCGAAAGCGCTGTTGATCTTGTCCATGTCGCCCAGGGCGCTGAGCAGAACGCCGTTGTTGGGCTGCCCGGCGGCCGACGGGTCCGCCACGAAGACGCCGTACCAGCAGGTTGGAGCCGTTCCGGTGCTGGCGCGGAGGTAGAACTTCGGACTGGTCGCCACCGGCTCGTTGGAAATCGAGAGGGGCGTTCCCGGGGGAGCCAGGAAGCCGTTGATGTCCAGCACCGAGAAGGAGGGAGTCCCCGCGTCGGGGCTGCTCTCGTCCGAGCGGACGAAGGGCGCGCAAGCGGCGAAAGCGAGGGCGAGGGACGCGGCGAGCGGGCGCATGGGGGCTGGGAATTACCGCACGAGCCGGCGGCGGTCAACCCGAGGTCTGCCTTGGGTCGCGAAAGGGGGGAATGGGGATGTGGACATTGCGGGTTACGCACCCATGTCGCCCAACAGTGTGGCCATCTCGATCGCGGTCGCCCTTCGGGCCGGCGCGTTCCACGCTGCTGGCACCTGGGTTGATCCCGCGCGGGGGCTCGTCCTCACGTGCGCGCACGTTCTCGAAGGCGTTCGGGGCCCCGTCCTCGTCGAAGCAGGCGGGGGTCACGGCGAGCCGGCGAGGCTGGTCGTCAGAGACGGCGATCTCGACGCGGCATTTCTTCAAATTGCACCTGCGTCGCGCCCCGCACCCACGCTCGGCGAGGTCGGGGCACTCCCGGCGGGCGCGCTCGTGACCGCGTCAGCGGCATCTCGGGGATCGCCCTTCACGGTCATCCAAGGTCGGGTGACCGGCCGATCGGTTCAGTTGCTGGGCGATGCGCTGGCCGAGGTCGCCATGCGGCTCATGCCCGGCGACAGCGGTGGCCCCGTCGTCGACGCTCGGGGACGACTGATCGGGATCGTCGGCTACGTCTCGGTGGGGACGCCGGGGCTGGGGTACGTGATTCCCATCGAGGGCGTCAGGGGCAAGTACGGCGGTCTCTTCGGGGCATCCGCTCAGGTTCCGGCGTCACCTGCATCGGGGCCGGCGTCCTCCGAGCCGGCGTCGGGGCCCGCATCCCGACCGGCATCGGGTAGTCCAGCATCGAAACCGGCATCGACGGGCCCGCCGTCGAATCCAGAGTCGGCCTCGGGCGCACCGGTGCCGGCGTCCGTACAACTCGGAAGCGGCCCAGCATCCTCGCTCACGCCGAACACCTCTGCGGCAGCGACGCAGTGGCCCCATCCGTCGTTGTCGACCACGCAGTAGAAGTTCGCCGGGCAGTCCGTGGCCAGGTAGCACTGCGTGTCGGCGTGACAGGTCGCGAGAAGCACCATCGCAGCGCCGGCGAGGGCGCCGACGGTGAGAATCTGGGGCAGGTTCGAGAGGCGCATGGTCGGCTCGGTCCTGGAGCGGTAGGCTGCCGCATAGACAACGGACCGGCGGCCCGTGTCAAGAACGTCGAACTCTGGACCGGGAATGAATTTGACAGGCCGCTGGTTTGACGGCTAATCGAGCCAGCGGTGTGCCGTCCGGCCACCGGAATCGGAGAGAACCATGCGGGTTCACGTGAGTGGGACGCTGGCGCTGGCCGTGGCGGCCGTGGTGGGAGCAGCGTGCGCCCCATCGCTGATCCCCGGCACGGAGATCCAGGACACCAAGGTCAACCGGAGCCTCCTGGGCGAGATCGAGCTCTACCGCCAGGCCGTGGAACGCCGCGACGCGACCGCCATTCTCGCGCTGGTTTCCCCTTCGTACTACGACGAACGGGGTCATCCCGATGATCCCTCCTACCACTGGGACTATGCGCGCCTCGCGAAGGAGCTGCCCCAGAAGCTCAGCAAGGTGAAGGACGTCCGGCTCGAGATCAACGTTCGCCACATCAACGTGAAGGACGGCAAGGCAAAGGCGGCCTATTTCTATACGGAGAACTACATAGCCACGCTTCCATCCGGCGAGTTGCCCGAACATGAGGCCGACATCGACAGGATGGAATTCCAGCGCCAGGGCGATCGCTGGCTGATTACCAAGGGTCTATAGCTACTGGCGCCAGAGCCGCCGCACGCCTGCTTCGCCCAGCGTGAGCGCCGCCTCCAGCCGTGCTCTCATCTCCCGCCAGTCCTTACGGAAGAGCGCTGCTGGCGGAAGGGGCGAGAAGTGGAAATCCCGCAGCCGTGACAGGGTGAACCTGCAGGCGGCAAAGACGAGGGCGGGCGCGATTTGCGCCGCGGTAGACGCTTCCGATCCCGCCTCGCGTCGGTAGCCGTCGGCCAGCGCCCCGATCCGGGCCGCTGAAAAGCCGTCCCGGTCCCAGGTCCAGTCGAGCAGCGTGACCGCTGGATCGACGGCAGCCGGCGCGATGCAGGCCATCTCGAAATCAAGGACTGCCGCGATTCGATCGCCCAGCCACAGGACGTTGTCCCTGAAGACGTCCCCGTGGATGAGGCCCTCGGGGGCCAACGCCAGTTCACGGGCCTGTGCCAGCCCGCGGCGTAGCAGGGGCAGAGAGGAGGCCACCTCCGCGTCGCCTCGCCCGCCGGTGGATTCGATCTCCTCGAGCCACGCAGCGACGGTCGCCGGTCCGTAGGGATTTGCTCGGACCAGCGGGAAGGCAGTACCGATCCGACGCAGGCGGCCGAGGATTCGTCCCAGTTCCCAAAGATGGCGTTCTTCGACCGCGTTCGACGGCAGATGCTCCCCTGCCGACCAGGGAAAGACGGACAGGAAGCCGTTCCGGCAAGGAAGCGCCGGCTCGCCCGCCGCCGTGCGGCGCGGAGCCACCACGGGAAAAGGGATGGTTGCGAGCCAGTCCAGCAGGCTCGCCTCGAAGCCCAGATCCGCGGGCCCCCTGCCGAACGAGAGCCGAACGAAGAACGCCCCACCTTCGGCCTCCACGCGGTGGTTCGTGTTGATGGAGCCTTCGGCCAAACCACGAACGGACCGCACCGGCCCCACCCCGAAGGGCCGGAGCAGGGCGTCCAGCTCGGTGGCATCGAATCGAACGTGAACGGCCACGCGGTGCCAATGGCGGCCAATCGCTCGGACTGTCAAGGGAAAACGCCCCATCTGTCGCTTGACGTGGTAGAAGGCCTCTGTTACAGCCAAAGCCTTTTTGACGCCGGAGGTCGCAGCGATGGCCAAGCCCCAGCAGTCGCAGCCCGCGCCGGCCGCACCGAAGCCAGCCCTGCGGGCCGCCCCCGATCGAGGGGAGGCAGACGTGGACGACGTGCCGCGCAGGTCCGAGCAGAGCTTGGGCCGCGCGCTCCGGGACATCGTCATCTTCGGCGTGCTGCTCATCGCTGGCCTCGCGCTCTATTACCGTCACGTGCAGACCAGCAAGCAGGTCAACCATGTCGCGAAGCTGGCGAAAGACCTCGCGGAAAAGGACACGCCGCAGGACTTTCTGGCTGCCGAGAAGGATCTCGAGAAGGTTCTGACCCTCGATTCGAGCAACGGCTACGCGCTGTCCACTCATGCCGAGCTCGACGCATTGCTCTGGGGACAGTTCGGCGAGGCCGACCGGCGCCAGTCCGCCGAGGAGTATGCGAAGAAAGCCGACGCCAACGACGCGCCAATCCAGGAGCGCTTCACCGCCGATGCCCTCATCAAGCTGTATTCGGGCGATGCGGCGGGAGCGAAGGCGTTTCTCGCCAACGTCATCAAGCGGGGCGCCCACGGAGCCCACCTGCTCGATGCGCTCGGCCGCGCGCAGCGCAAGCTGGGCGAGCTCGAGACGGCCCGGGAGAACTTCAAGGAGGCCGCCAAGGATTGGCGGACGCCGCGGTTCAACGTCGACTATGCGCAGCTCTACTTCGACATGAGCGACACGCTCAATGCGCTCTCGTATTTCGAGAAGGCGCTCCAGTCGAACCCCGATCACCCGGGCGCGCTCATCGGCCGTGCGCGCGCGGCCATCGCCAGGGGCGAGAAGATCAAGCTCGCGACGGACGATCTGGCCTCGTTGCTCGGGCCGCGAAAGGGAGAGCTGTCGCCGGCCCTGCTTGCGGAGGCGCTGACCGCGCGAGCCGAGCTGAAGATGTTCAATCGCCAGTGGCCGGACGCCACCAAGGATGCCCGGGAGGCGACCGCAGCCGATCGGGACTATGCCCCGGCCTACGAAGCCCTTGGTTTGGCTCAGGCGCACGACAAGGCGGGGGCGACCAAGTCCCTCGCCGCCTTCGACCAGGCCATCAAGCTCGATCCCTACGTCGCCGGCTTCTACTATGCTGCGGCGAAGGCCCTGGTGGCGGCGGGCCTGGCCGACAAGGGGGTGGCGATGATGCAGCGCGTCGACAAGACTCTGCCGCGCGACGAGAACTACTTCCTGATCTACGGCGACCTGCTCGACCGGAAGGGAGATCAGGCTGGAGCCCTGGCCCAGTACGAACAGGCGCTCAAGATCAACGCTTTCAGTGCGCCGGCCTGGTTCGCCAAGGGCAAGCTTCTCCAGGCCCAAAGGAAGTATCCAGAGGCCGCCAAGGCCTACGAGGCGGCGCTGGGGGCGCAGGAGAACTTCCCCGAAGTCCACCAGCAGATGGGCTACATCCTGCTGGACAGCAAAAAGGTCGCCGACGCCGCCGCGGAGTTCGAGCAGTCCCTCGAGCTCTTCAAGATGGATGGCGCGCCGCGCGAGAAACTCACCTCTTTGCGCGACTCCTTCGAGCGCAGCCTCAAGAAGGCACCCAGGGCCTTGCAAAAGAAGTTCGCCGCGGACATGAAGGTCATCCTGCACTGAGCGATTGAGCCGGCGTCTCGTCATCGGCCTCGGACTGGCTTGCTTCTGCGGTGCGCTCGGCGCCTGGTTCGAGCTGCGTCAGACCGACGAGGAACGGATCGAGTCGCTGGTCGATCGCCTCATCCAGGATGCCGACCGCCGCGACGTCGGGGCCATCGCGCCCTGGGTGAGCGATCGGTACCACGACGGCCGCGGTTTCGATCGGCCGGGCGTCCTCGCGGCTCTCGCGCGCTTTCTTCAGTCGCAATCGCAGGAGAAGATCGTGCCGGTGCGCGTCAAGGTGGGACGCATCGACGATGGCCGTGCGGAGGTCAGTGCCAAGGTCATTCTCGCCGCGGCCGCGGCGCCTGGTGCGGCTCGCGGCACCCGAGACGGCCTCGAGGTCGATCTGGTTCTCGCTCGCGAGGGGAGTACCTGGCGCGTGTTGACCTCCGAGGACTGGGAGATCCCGGCCGAGGACGTCACCATGCTGCCATAGGCTCAGGCGAGCTCGGCCGGCGCGGCTTTCGCCAGGGCGAGGGGCGGGCGCGGTCCCTCTTCGGGACGGGCCTGGTGGAGAGCCTGCAGTGTCTGGGTCAGGTTTCCGGCGAGCTGCGACAGATCCCGGAGCGTCAGGTCGCATTCGTCGAGTTGCCCATCGCCGACGACGCTGTCGATCACCGAGCGCACCAGATCCGCGAGGTCGCCGGGAGCCGCTTGCGGCAGGATCCGGCTGGCGGCCTCGACGCCGTCGGCGATCATCACCACGGCCGCTTCGCGACTCTGCGGTTTGGGGCCTGCATAGCGGAAGGGCCCGTCGTCGACGCCTGCGCCGCGCTGCTCGACGGCCTTCTGGAAGAACTGTCCCACGAGCCGGGTGCCGTGGTGCTGCGGGATGACGTCGAGGACGACGCGAGGAAGCTTGTACTGGCGGCCGAGGTCCACGCCATCCTGGACGTGCTGGCGGATGAGTGCAGCGCTGTCCTCGGGCGAAAGCTGGTCGTGCCGGTTCTGCCCCTTCTGGTTCTCACCGAAGCAGAGGGGGTTCTTGCCCTTGCCGAGGTCGTGGTAGTACGCCGACACCTTCGCGAGGAGCGCGTTCGCGCCCACGGCCTCCGCCGCGGCTTCGGCCAGCGCGCCGAGCACGATGCTGTGGTGGTAGGTGCCGGGCGCTTTGACGATCAGCTCCTTCAGCGCGGGATGGTTCAGGTTGGCGAGGTCGAGCAGGCGCAGGTCGGTGGTGTAGCCGAACATTCCTTCGGCGAGCGGGAGGACCGCCAGCACCAGCAGCGGCGTGAAGAGGGCGCCGCCGGTCGCGGCCGCCATCGCCTCGGCCGCCGCTCCCGGAGACCAGACGCGCCCCCCGAAGAGCGCGAAGCAGCCGACGAGCCCCAGG
>DATJNL010000325.1:0-5067 GCA_035508175.1 Myxococcales bacterium | reverse complement strand
CCCCCGAGGCCGAGGATCTTGGTAAGAAGAGTTCGCGATTCCAGACGCTGTTCTCCCTCTCGTTGACTGACGAAGTGAGAACAACACCGGAATGGTCCGGCGGGCGAATGGAATCGCCTTCTCCTACTTGCCTTTCCTCGGCCCTCACGCCTCCTCAGACCCGCTCAAACCTGCACTCGTTGTGGCGAAGAGCCCTTTACAAGAGCCTACTGACCTGGGCCGCCATCATGGTGATGTTCGTGGCCTCCTACCAGTTCTTCAACGCCCACCAGCCCCCCCTCCCCTCCGCGATCACTTACAGTCAGCTTGCCGCCTACGCCCAAGCCGACGAGATCGGCTTGGTGCAGTTCCGAGGCGAGAAGTACTTTGGGCACCTTCGAGATGGAACGGAATTCGAAACCGCCGGCCCCGGAACCCCGCCGGACGGCCTACTGCGGCAACTGGACGAGCACAAGGTCTCCTACTGGTTCGTCCCGGGGGGACCGCAGGACTGGGATCGGATTGGAATCGCCGTCCTGATCATCACCCTCATCGTTCTGAACGCGATGATCCTCGTGGAGCTCAGGCGCGGCCCGGAAGCTTGAAGCGGCCTCGACCGATCCCTCAGTGGAACGAGCAGTTGCCCGCCACGGGCGCGGTGGTCTCGTCGTCGGTGCGGCAGGCGTGGAAGATCGGCGGGTTGTTCTCGATCGCGGCGTAGAACGTGCCGTCGGCCTGCAGCGTGGGATCGGTCGCGGTGAGCGTGAGGCTCTCGAATTGCCCGGGCAGCAGCGCGCGGGTGGTCGCGCCCTGGGCCACCTGGGCGGCGCCCCCGTCGGACTGCTCGGAGAACACGGCCACGCGCACGCCGGCGGGCAGCGAGGCCGCGCCCACGTTGCGCACCTGCACGGCGAACGAGGCCGGCGTGGCGCAGATGATCTGCAGCTCGAGGGTCGCGTCGGGCGCGTTGAACAGCCCCTTCTCCTGCACGTTCTGCCGGAAGTCGTTCAGCCACGGCACGGTCCAGTTGTCCTGCTCCACCCGCGGGATGGAGCCGTACACGTCGGGCGGGCCGCAGGCGTCGTCCTGGTCGTCGCACACGTTGCTCACGTGGTAGCCGTGCTCGTTCCAGAGCGTGCGCGTGCCCACCCAGCTGTTCGCGCTGTCGCCGAAGGCGGTGAGGCCGCGGTAGCCGCCGCCGTCGTCGTTGACCCACGTGGGCACGCCGGCGTCGGCGTCGAAGGCCGGCCAGGCGTTGCAGCCGCCGCCGCCCCAGCCCACGCCCCCGCCGGCGCCGTTCGACACCATCAGGATCTCGGCGCGGCCGTCGCCGTCCACGTCGGCCACCATCGAGGCCTCGGTGCCCGTGAACGACGAGTGCGGCGTCTCGAAGCGCACCGCGCCGGTGGGCCCGTCGAAGACCCACAGGAAGCACTCGTCGCCGTAGATCACCGACGGGCGCCCCTGCCCCTCGAAGTCGAACACGGTGGAGCCGGTGACGGCCGAGCTCAGGTCGTGGTTCGGCATCTTCCACAAGAGGCGCAGCACGCCCGCGTCGTAGTCGGGCGCCACCACCGAGTAGTAATCGCTCTGCGCCACGCCGATCTGGCGGCGGCCGGTGCCGTCGAACGTGGCCACGGTGGGCGGGCCGCCCGCCCCGGACGACGGCAGCTTGAAGGGCCCGAGCTCGGTCTTGCCCGTGGCGCCGTCGAGCACCCACAGCTGCGCGTTCGCGACCAGCACCACCTCGGGCACGCCGTCGCCGTTCAGGTCGGCCACCGCGTTGAAGCCGTCCGGCAGGTCGGGGCGGAACCAAACCACGCCGCCGTCCGGGCGGTAGGCGGTGTTCCCTGCGACCACCGCGGGGCCCGTGCCGTCCACGTTCGCGACCACGCTCAGCGCCTCCATGTTCCCGCCGGCGCTGCCCATCTTCCAGGTGAGGCACGTGCCCGCGTCGTTCTTGGTGGCGCAGGCCCCGTTGCCGCCCACGAACACGCGGGTGATCCCGCCGTCGTCGGTGGAGAAGACCGTGGAGCCGAAGATGATGTCCGGGTGGCCGGTGCCCTCGAGGTCGGCGAGCGCGAGGCCGCCGCCCCAGCCCGTGGCGCCGATGGGCTTGTCGCTGGTGCGCTCGAGCTGGCCGTCGCCGTTGATCAGGACCACGTAGCCGTCGCCCGTCGCTGCGACGATGTCCATGCGCCCGTCGCCGTCCACGTCGCCGAGGGCGATGGAGAAGCCCAGAAAGCCCGCGTCGCCGCGCACCGAGGCGCGCGACCAGATCTCCTGGCCGTTGCGGCCGTCGAGCATGCGCAGCACGCCCGTCTGGCAGCTGTTCGCGACCGCGCCGCCGCAGTAGCTGCCGGCGACGTTGCCGGAGACGAAGACCACGTCGGGCGGATCGAGGTCGTCGATCTTGCCGTCGCAGTTGGCGTCGTAGAGCCGGCCCACCGTGGGCGTGGACCACACGTCGATGGAGTCGGGGTACTCGCGCGCGTTCGGGCCCCAGGTCCACTTGACGGCGGGGTGCAGCGGGAGCTGCAAGGGCGGCACGTACTGGCAGGTCGATTCGCAGCCGCCGTCCACGCCGCCGTCGCAGGCGTTGGGCAGCGGCAAGCAGCGGCCGCTCGCGGGCGCGGCCTCCACGCAGCCGGCGTCGGTGGGAGGCGCGCTGCCGCCGTCGCCGCCCAGCGCGGTCTCGCAGTACTGGCCGGCGGGGCAGTTCCCGTCGCTGGTGCAGGTGGCGCCGGGCAGCACGCAGCCCTCGAAGAGGCACACCTGCGCGGCGGCGCAGCAGACGTCGCCGCACGAGAGATCGGTGGGGCAGCAACGGCCGCCGATGCACACGCCCGCGTCGCAAGCCGGAGCGCAGAGACCGGCGTCGGGAGCGCCGCCCCCCGTGGACGAGCCGCCGGTGCCGCCGGAGCTGCCGCCCGTGGCGCCGGCGCTGGAGCTGGAAGCGCCCGCGCCCCCGGTGGAGCCGCCGCCGCCGCTCGAGCCGTTGCCGGAGGTGGAGTGGCAGCACGCCGCGAGCGAGGCGAGCGAGGCGAGCGAGGCAAGGAGCGTCGTCCAGCGAGCTGCAGCCATCGTGACCTCCGAGAGAAGCAAGCGTACCACAGGGGTCGGCGCCGGCGTCGGGGTCAGGGTCGAGGTCGAGGTCGAGGTCGGGGGTCGCGGTCGCGGTCGACCTCCCCGGCCCCGCACCCAGCCCCGACCCTCTCCCCGCACCCGCCCCCGACCCTAGCCCCGACCCTTTCCCGGACCCGACCCCGCCCTTCCGCGCCCTCCCTCACCAGCTCCCCCGCCGCATCGCCCGCGCCAGGCCAAACCCACGGCCTGTCACTGCCGCTGCCGCTCGCTCGCCGAGCCGATCGAGGTCATGGGCCGAGGAGCTCAAAAGCATACCCGCCATAAATGTAAGTCTAACTTGCAATATCAACTGATATCATGCAGGATCTTCTCGTGCCCACGAGACCGACACCCGAGGCGCTGGCGGAGGAGCTTCGCGAGATCACCGTCGCGTTGCGACGATACGCGCGCGCCGAGGTCGTCGAAGATGACGCTACGCTCACCTACCCACAGCTCGCCGTGCTGAAGCGTCTGGAGGCTGAAGGGCCCGCCGCGTCAGCCGACCTCGCGCGCGGGGAATCGATGACGCCCCAGTCGATGGGCGTGCTCGTGGTCGCGCTCGAAGCGGCCGGCTACGTCAGGCGGCGCGACGACGCGGGTCATGGTCGTCGACGGCTGGTCTCGATGACCGCCGCGGGGCGTCGAGCCCTGGCCGACAATCGCGCCGCGCTCTTGCGCAGCACCGCGAAGGTCGTCGCCGAGCAGTTCGACGCGAAGGAGCGACAGACGCTCGCCGACGCCTTCGCTCTCTTGCGCAGGGCCTTCCTGCGTGGCCAGCATTCCCGTCGAGGAGCTTGAAACCATGTCCGTCCGAAGTGACTCCGTCTCCAACGCCGAGATCGAAACACCGCGTGGCAAGGTGCCGGCCTATGTTGCCCGGCCCCAGCAAGGCGGCCCTTGGCCCGGCGTCGTGGTGCTCCACGACGCGTTCGGCATGACGACCGGCGCAAAGCGGCACGTCGACGGGTTCGCCAGCCGTGGCTTCATTGCTGCCTCGCCGAGCCTCTTCCACGACACGCCAGGCGGGATGATGAAGTGCGTGCGCGCGGCCATGCGCGAGGTCGCGGCGCGATCAGGGCCGATGTTCGACGACATCGAAGCGACGCGTGGCTGGCTCGCCCGTCAGCCGGGCTGCTCGGGAAAGATCGGCGTCATCGGGTTCTGCATGAGCGGCGGCTTCGCCATCGCGCTCGCGCCGACGGGGAAGTATGCGGCCTCGAGCGTCAACTACGGCACGCTTCCCCCGGACGCGGAGACCTTCCTCAACGGCGCGTGCCCGATGGTGGCGAGCTACGGAGGCAAGGACAGGCGCCTCAGGGGCTCGGCGGCGCGGCTGGAGACGATCCTCACCGCGAGCAAGGTCCCGCACGACGTGAAGGAGTACCCCGAGGCGGGGCACGGCTTCATGGAGGACCACGTGAAGTCCGAGCTCCCGTGGCTGTTCGTCAAGCTCGCGCCGCTCATGGACGCCGGTTACCACGAGGCCGCCGCCCACGACGCCCACGAGCGGGTGGCCGCCTTCTTCGGCAAGCACCTCGGGGCTGCAACATGAAGGTCATCGCACTGGAGGAGCACTGCGCCACGCCCACCTGGGTCAACGGCCCCGGCCGAAAGCTCATGGAGCACGCCCGGACGCTAAACGGCGTGACGGCCCACGTGGTCGACGCGTTGTGCGAGGTCGGTGAGAAGCGCATCGCGGCGATGGACGCCGCCGGCATCGACATGCAGGTGATTTCTCTGACGTCTCCCGGCGTGGAGCAGCTCGGCGCGGCCGAAGCCAAAGCGATCGCGACGGAGGCGAACGACTTCATGGCGGCCGGCGCGCGGCGCTACCCGAAGCGCCTGGCGGCCTTTGCTGCGTTGCCCATGGTCGACCCCGTTGCCGCCGCCGCCGAGCTCGACCGCTGCGTTCAGGAGCTCGGCTTCCAGGGCGCGTTGATCAACGGGCACATCAACGGGCGG
>DATJNL010000324.1:0-14819 GCA_035508175.1 Myxococcales bacterium | reverse complement strand
AGGTTCTCTTCGCAGCCCTCTGTTCGATGCCCCTGGCGGTCGCGCCCGCGTTGGCGCTGGGCCAAACGGCGCAAGCGGGAAGCCAGCCGCTTCCGGCGAACGCGCCCCCGATGCCGGCACAGATCCCGCCGGCGCCTCCCGAAGAAGTACCTCCACCTCCCGGACAGCGGGCGCAACCGAACCAGACCGTCGCCCCGGAACAGGCGATTCCGCCCGCGGCGACGCAGATGCCTGGACCTTCCCCGCAGCAGCCGGGGAGCTGGACCTACACGACGCAGTACGGCTGGGTCTGGGCGCCGCAGGGGGACCAGTACAGCTACGTCCCGAGCGCCGGACAGCCCTACACCTACCTGTACGAACCCAGCGTCGGCTGGAACTGGGTGGTCGCGCCCTGGTACTACGGCGGCTGGTGGCCGTACCGCTACTACTGGGCGGGCGCCTACCACCCGTTCGGCTACTGCTATCCGTGGTGGCACAGCCCGTACGCCCGCTGGGGTGGGTACGGCTTCCACGGCTGGGGCTGGGGCCGGTACGGTGGCTGGGGCTACCGGGGCGGCTGGGGCGGATATCGCGCGGGTTGGGGCCGCGGCGGCTGGGGCAACCGGGGCTTCGGCAACCGCGGCGGCTGGGGAAATCGCGGCGGCTTCCGGGGTGGATTCGGCGGCGGATTCCGTGCGGGTGGATTCCGCGGCGGGGGCATTCGGGGCGGCGGTGGTTTCCACGGCGGGGGCTTCCGCGGCGTCCAGGGCTGGGGCGGGGGCGGCTTCCACGGCGGCGGCCACAGCGGGGGCTTCCGCGGTGGCGGCGGGGGCCGCGGCGGCGGCCGTCGCTAGACGCGCGGCGCGCCGCACTCCGGGCAGAACTTCGCGCCCAGTGCCACCTGCGCGCCGCACTTGGTGCAGGCCGCGCTCGTGGCCAGACTCTTGCCGCATTCGGGGCAGAACTTTCCGCCCGGGACCGGCGCGCCGCAGTGCGGGCAGGCGGCGGTGTGGTGCGCCTTCGCGTCGAGGCCGCCGGTCTGATCCACCGCCGCGACCTTGTCCTGCATCTGGGACACGGCAGCCTGGGCCTGCGCGGCCGCGGCTTCCCGCTCCAGGTTCGGCGCGCAGTCGGCGCACATCTCGCGGTCCGCGTTCCAGCACGTCTCGGGGCAAACCCACTTCCCGCAGCGGCTGCACTTCTTGAAGCGCGGCTTGCACTCGGCGATGGCCGCGGCGTAGGCCGCGTCCCACGCCGGCCCTCGCAGCATGTCCTTCACCCGCGTGCTCGCCGCCGCGGCGCCGCCGAACCCTCCGAAGAGGCTCGAAGCCGCGCCGAGGATGTCGGCGGCGATGCCGCCCTTGTTCGCGACCCAGCTCGAGCGGTAGCCGTTGCCGCACTTGTCGCAGAAGAACTCGAACTGGTAGCCCTCGTTGTTCGAGTGGTCGCTGTAGTTGCGGGTGAAGGGCGAGATGGGCATTGCGAGCCTCCCCCGGGCATTCTCCAGAGCGGAGGCGCCGCGGTCAACCGGGCCGCGGCTTCGCTCGGAGGGAACGGAGATGGTAAGAGTCTGAGCATGGATCCGGCCGCACTCGAGCGACGCTGCGAGAAGCTCTCCTCCATCCTCGAGATCGCGCGGGCGCTCGCCGTCGAGCGCGACCTCGACTCCCTGCTGGCGATGATCCTCCAGGCCGCCGCGCACGTGGCCGAAGCCGATCGTTGCTCCATCTTCCTCGTCGACCGCGATCGCGGCGACCTGTGGACGCGGCTCGCGCAGGGAGTCGGCAAGGCGCAGGAGATCCGCACCCCGCTGGGCGTGGGCATCGCCGGTCACGTCGCCTCGACGGGCAAGGCCATCAACATCCCCGACGCGTACGCCGACCCGCGCTTCAACCGCACCATCGACGTCTCGACGGGCTACCGCACCCGGAGCATCCTCACCGTGCCGATGAAGCGAGCGGGCTGGGACGAGCCGGCCTCGGTGGTGGGCGTGCTCCAGGCGCTGAACCGCCTCGACGGTCAGCCGTTCAACGACGAGGACCAGGGGCTGCTGGAGGGGCTGGGTGGACAGGCCGCCGCGGCGATCGACAACGCCATCCTCCACCAGGAGATCCGGCAGCTCTTCGAAGGCTTCGTGAAGGCGTCGGTCGTGGCCATCGAATCCCGCGACCCCACCACCGCCGGCCACAGCGAGCGGGTCGCCAAGCTCACCATCGGCCTGGCGCGGCAGCTCGAGCGGGTCGACAAGGGTCCCTACGCCGGCCACCTCTTCTCGACCGAGCAGATCCAGGAGATCCGCTACGCGGCCTTGCTGCACGACTTCGGCAAGGTGGGCGTGCGCGAGCACGTGCTGGTCAAGGCGAACAAGCTCTACCCGCACGAGCTCGAGATCCTCGAATCGCGCTTCGAGCTCATCCGGCGCACGTTCGAGCTGGAGGCCGCGCGGCGCAAGCTCGACGGCGAGGGTTCCGCCGCGCGCCGGGCGGAGGACGAGCGGCTCGCCGAGCGGCTGCGCGAGCTCGACGGCCTGCTCGAGTTCGTCCGCACCTGCAACCGCCCGACCGTGCTCGCCGAGGGCGGCTTCGAGAGGCTCGCCGAGATCGGCGCCCTCACCTTCGACTCGAGCGGCGGCCCCCGGCCCTACCTCACGGGCGCCGAGATCGCGCGGCTCTCCATCCCGAAGGGCAGCCTGTCCGAGGAGGAGCGGCGCGAGATCGAGTCGCACGTCACCCACACCTACCGCTTCCTCAGCCAGATCCCCTGGACGCGCGATCTGAAGCGCATCCCGGAGATCGCCTACGGGCACCACGAGAAGCTCGACGGGCGGGGCTATCCACGCCACCTGCAGCCGGGCGCGATCGGCCTCGAGACCCGCATGATGACGATTTCGGACATCTACGACGCGCTCACCGCCAGCGACCGTCCCTACAAGAAGGCGGTCCCCCACGAGAAGGCGCTCGACATCCTGGCCGCGGAGGCGAAGGCCGGGCAGCTCGACCCGGAGCTCTTCCGTCTCTTCGTCGATGCGAAAGTCCCCGAGACGTCACTCGCGTCGAAGTGAAGGGCGTTATAAGGGGGCACCGTGCGCTTCCCACGCGAGTTCTATGCCCAGCCGGCCCGCGACGTGGCGGTGCAGCTGCTCGGCGCGCGGCTCGTGCGCCGCCTCGGACCGCGCCGGCACGCGGTCGGCCGCGTGGTGGAGGTGGAAGCCTACGTGGGACCGCACGACCTGGCCTGCCACGCGAGCCACGGACGCACCGCGCGCACCGAGGTGATGTTCGGCCCTCCCGGCCGCGCCTACGTCTACTTCGTCTACGGGATGCACCACTGCGTCAACGTGGTGACCGACCCCGAGGGCTACCCGGCGGCCGTGCTCCTGCGCGCGCTCGAACCGCTCGAGGGCCTCGAAGCCCGGACGTCCGGCCCGGGGCGCCTCTGCCGCGCGCTGGCGATCGACCGCTCCCTCAACGGCGCGGACCTCCGCGGCGACGAGCTGTACCTGGAACCGGGGGACCCGCCCCGCCGGGTGCGCGCGACGGCCCGCATCGGGGTCGCCTACGCCGGCGCCTGGGCCCGGCGCCGCCTTCGCTTCTTCGACGCCGACAGCCCGCACGTTTCGAGAGGCAAGAGTTGAGCCCCAACGAGCCCGCGGGTACGCTGCCAGCCCGCATGGACCCGCCGAGCGCCGAGCCGGAGCTGGTCCCGGGGAGATCCCCGCCGCGCTTCGGCCGCCGGACGTTCTTCCAGGGCTCGCTCTGGGCCGCCGCCACGACCGCCTCGGGCGCCCTGCTCTACCGCGCCTGCTTCGGCTCCGGCTCTCCCGCGCCGGGGATGCTCTCCCTCACGGAGGCCGAGTACCTCACCGCCGCGAGCGCGGCCGACGCCTTCTTCCCCAAGGAGAGCTTCGAGGTGAGCGCGGCGGAGGCGGACGTCCCCCGCTACGTCGATCGCTACGTCCACGAGATGCCCCCCGCGAAGACCAAGCTGATGAAGCTCCTGCTCCGGTCGCTCGAGTACAGCCCGGCGATGACCATCCAGAGCCTCACCCGCTTCTCGCGCCTGCCGCTGGCCGATCGGCAGGCGGTCCTGCGCGCGTGGGAGGACAGCCACCTGCTCGTCCAGCGGATGGGCCACCGCGCGCTCCTGCTCGTCTGCTCCAGCGGCTACTTCGAATGCGACGCGGTGCTCGAGAAGATGGGCTGGGGCATCGGCTGCAACCTCCCCCCCCGCGTGCCCGGCGAGACGCTGCCGTGATCCGCGTGGCCCACGAGGCGGGAGCCGGCGCCCTCGAGCTCGAGACGGACGTCTGCATCGTCGGCACCGGCGCCGGAGGGGCCGCGGCGGGGCGCGCGCTCGCCAAGGCCGGCGCGAAGGTGCTCTTCCTGGAAGAGGGCCGGGCGTTCAAGCCCGAGCAGTTCGTCCCCAAGCCCTCGGTGGCCTACCGCAACCTGTACCAGGAGCGGAACACGCGCGTGATGGAGGGGAAGAGCTTCATTCCGCTGCCCGGCGGGCGCGGCGTCGGCGGCTCCACGCTGGTGAACTCGGGGATCTGCTTCCGCATCCCCGAGCGCGTGCGGGCGCGCTGGGCGTCCTACGGCCTCGACTGGGCGGCGCCCGGCGAGATCGACGACATCTATGCGGACATCGAGCAGGCGCTCTCCATCCGCAAGACCGACCCCTCGCAGGCGCGCGGCAACAATCTGATCTTCCGCAAGGGCGCGATCGCGCTCGGCTTGCAGGGCGACTTCATCTCGCGCAACGCGCCCGGCTGCGTCGGCTGCGGCATCTGCCAGCTCGGCTGCCCCATCGGCGGGAAGGCGAGCATGGACCTGACCTTCATCCCGGAGGCCATGGACGCGGGCGCCGACGTGTACACCGGCTGCCGCGTGGAGAGCGTGGAGCAGGAGCGGGGCCGCTGCACCGGCGTCGCCGGCACCGTGCTCGGCCCGGACGACGCGCCGGCCGGACGCTTCCACGTGAAGGCCGCGCGCACGGTCATCGCCGGCAGCGCGGTGGGCACGCCGATGCTCCTGTGGAAGAGCGGGATCTGCAACCGGAGCGGCCAGGTGGGAAAGAACCTCCACGTCCATCCGGGCACCGGGACCATGGCCTTCTTCGAGCAGGAGATCCGGCTCTGGGACGGCGTGACGCAGGGCTTCTACGTGGACTTCCAGGACGAGGGCATCGTCTTCGAGACGTTCTCGGCCACCCCGGAGGCCTACTACGTGATCGCCCGCCGCAGCGTCGGCACGGACCTCAAGAAGATGAACCGCATGGCGTCCTGCGGCGCGATGATCGCGGACCGCTCGAGCGGCACGGTGCGGCCGGCCGGGGACGGCCGGGCGGAGATCCTCTACAGCCTCGGCAGCGAGGACAAGGAGCGGCTGATCAACTCGCTGCGCTGGATCTGCAAGGTCTACGCGGCTGCCGGCGCGGTCGAGCTGTCGTCGGGCGTGGCCGGGCTTCCCACCGCGCGGACCCTCGACGAGGCGCTCCGGCAGCTCACGAGCGACGTGCCCCTGGGCGCCCTCACCGTGTACGCGAGCCACCCGCAGGGCACCTGCCGCATGGGCACCGACCCCGACGAATCGGTGGTCCGCCCCGACGGCCGCACCCACGACGTGGAGGGGCTCTACGTGGCCGACGGCAGCCTCTTCCCGGAGGCGCTGGGCGTGAACCCCCAGATCACGATCATGGCGCTGGCCACCTGGATCGGACGCCGGATCGCGAAGCAGGGTTAGGCCCGCTATCATGCGGGCTCCATGGTTCGACCGCTCCAGGCGTGCGCGCTGGCCTTCTGCGTCGCGTGCGGCGGTCCGGCGCCCACGGGACCCGCCGCCGATGCCGGCGACGCGGGCGCGATCGCGGACGCCGGGCCCGACGGGGGAGCGACGCCGGTCGGCGACGCCGGGCCGGATGCGGGCGTGCCGCCGGACGATGCCGGCTTCGACGCGGGCGAACCGCAGGACGGCGGCCCGACCGACGCCGGCGCCGGAGCGTGCTCGGTCGATGGCGAGCCGGGAACGTGCCTCCCCGTGACCGACTGCGCGGGCCTTGCTGGCTACGAATCGACTCCCGGCTACTGCCCGGGCCCCGCAGACGTCCAGTGCTGCCGGCTCGTCCCGAACGTCGCGGACAATCCTCCGGTGCCCACCGGCTGGCAGCTCATGCCCCAGTCCGCGGTCACGCCGGCGATGACCGCCTGGGCAGTCGCCATCCTGAACGATCCCACCGATTACCCGCTCTTCTCCACCGCCACGCAGACCTTCGGCGCGCTCACCGTGCTGGCACGAGTCGAGTGGCATCCGCCGGACTCGAATAATGAGACAGTCCACCGCGGCGTGACGCTCTACGAGCCGGTCTGATCAGCGGAAGCGCTGTCCCAGCAGCCCACCGACGAGCAATGCCGCGCCTACATGGCCCACGGGCACGTGCGCGGGGTTCGTGCATTCGCATGGGCGTGCGATACCGAGCACGCCGGATCCTCCCGTGAACCCGGTCGAGGGAGTCATGCCTTCAGTCGCGCCCGACGCAGCAGCCGGGCCTGCTCGGCGGGGGCCGCGGCCACGAGCGCGGCGGCGTCCAGCGTGCGCAGCGTGCCCCCGGCCACCAGCCGTCGGCCGTCCACCCAGACGTCGGTGACGTCGGAGGCCCGGGCGCCGTAGACGAGGGTCGCGTGGAGGTCGGCCCCCCGCGGCGAGAGGTGCGGTCGCTCCAGATCCACCACGGTCACGTCGGCCTTCTTGTCCGGCTCCAGCGAGCCGATCTCGTCGCCGAGGCCGAGCGCGCGGGCGCCGCCGAGGGTGGCCATCTCGAGGACCTCCACGGCGGGGACGCTCCTTGGGCCGAAGCGGGGCAGGTGCAGCGTCGCCGCGAGGCGCATCTCGTGAAAGGCGTCGAGCGTGTTGTTGCAAGGCGCGCCGTCGCCGCCGAGGGCGAGCGGCACGCCGCGCCGGCGCAGCCGGGGGAGCGGCGCGATCCCGCTGCCCAGCTTGAGGTTGGCGCCCGGGCAGTGCACCGCGTGCGTGCCGGCGCGCGCCATGAGCTTCTCCTCGCGCTCGGTCAGGTGAACGCAGTGGGCGAGGACCACGCGGGGGCCGTGGAGCCCGAGCTGGTGGAAGTAGGCGGCGTTGTCGTCGCCGACGATCTTGCGGACCAGGCGCGTCTCGAGCGGGTTCTCGCTCGCGTGCGTGTGGACGATCCAGCCCTGCGACCTCGAGAGCTCCGCCACCCGGCGGAGCAGCGGCTCGCTGCAGGAGAGCACGAACCTGGGGCACAGCGCGTAGCCCAGCCGCCCTTCGGCGGCGCCGTGCCAGCGCCGCGCCAGCGCGAGCGCCTCCGCCAGCGCGCCGTCGGTGGAATCGCGGAGCCCGGCGGGAAGGCCGGCGCCCTGGTCCATCAGCGCCTTGCCGCCGGTGTAGCGCAGGCCGCTCTCCTCGGCGGCGAGGAAGACCTGTTCGGTGTGCTGCACCGTGGCCATGTCGAGGACCGCCGTCGTGCCGCCCAGCAGCAGCTCCGCGATGCCCAGGCGCGCCGAGAAGCGCAGCGAGCGCGCGTCGTGCGCGGCCTCCATGGGCCAGATGCGCCGCCGCAGCCAGTCGAGGAGCTCGAGCCCATCGGCGCGGTTTCGAAGGAGCACCTGGCAGAGGTGCACGTGGGCCTGGACCAGTCCCGGCAGGACGGCCTTGCCCCGGCAGTCCACGACCCGGGCGCCCCGGGGCGTCCGCAGCCGCGGTCCGAGCGCGGCGATGCGGCCGCCCGCGAGCAGCAGGTCGCCCTCGAAGACGCGCCGGCGGCGATCCATGGTCACGACCTGGCCGCCGCGCAGGAGCGCGGCCTGGCGGAGGGGCAGCATTGGCCGCTAGCCCGCGAGATCTCGCAGCAGCCGCTCGAGCACGTTGGCGCTCACGTGGGCGCGGTACTCGGCGCTCGCGCGCACGTCGGAAATGGGCCGGACCTCGGAGAGGAGGGCGACGCGCGCCGCCGCGAGCGTACCGGGGTCGATCGCCCTGCCCTCGATCGCCGCTTCCGTCGCGGCGCACCGCAACGGGATGGGGGCCACGCAGCCGGCGGCCACGCGCAGACCGCTGAGCTTGCCCTCGGCCGCCGTGGCGCGGACCGCCAGAAGGGTGCGCGAGATCGACTGGGCCTTTCGCGTTCCCACCTTCCGGTAGACGAGCCGCTCCGCGGGCGCGAGGACGGGCAGCTCGACCCGGAGCAGCAGCTCGTCCGCCCCGAGGGCGGTCTTCCGATAGGCCACGAAGAACTCCTCGGCCGGCACGCGGCGTTCCCCGCGCGGGCCTCCGAGGACGAAGGTCGCGCCGGCAGCCACGAGGATGGGCAGCGTGTCCCCGGCGGGCGACGCGTTGCAGACGTTGCCACCGATCGTGCCGCGGTTCTGGATGGCCCACGCGCCCACCTCGCGGGAGACGTCGGCGAGGGCGGGCAAGCACGCGCGCACGAGCGGCGACCGCATCAGATCCGTGTAGGTCGCGAGCGCGCCCAGCCTCAGCGCATCGCCCCGGCGATCGATGAAGCGGAGCTCCCGCAGCTTCCAGATGTCCAGGACGTGCCCCAGCCGCTCGAGACCCACGCGCGCGTTCAGCTGGACCATGAGATCCGTCCCGCCGGCGAGGACGCGCAGTCCCCGCGGGCGCGCCGCCAGGACGGCGTACGCCTCGGCGAGCGTCTGCGCGCTGGTGACCGGGATCGTAGAGATCACGCGGCGGACCCCTTGGCCGAGCCGACGGGAGGAGCCGCCGCCTGGATGGCCTCGACGATCTTCGAGTATCCGGTGCAGCGGCAGAGGTTGCCCGCGATGGCCTCGCGCACCGCCGCCTCCGTCGCCGGTGCGCCCGAGTCGAGGAAGCGCTGCGCGGCGACCAGCATGCCGGGGGTGCAGATGCCGCACTGGGCGCCGCCCCGCTCGAGGAAGCATCGCTGCAGGACCGAGGGCTCGCCCTCCGCCCCGCCGAGCCCCTCGACCGTGACGAGCTCGGCAGCCTGGGCCTGGCTCGCCGGGACGAGGCAAGCGTTGACCAGCTCGCCATCGAGGAGAATCGAGCACGCCCCGCACTCGCCCTCACCGCAGCCCTCCTTCGTACCGGTCAGGCCCAGCGTCTCCCGCAGCACGTCCAGCAGGCGCGCCAGCGGCGGCACCTCCGCCGTGCGCGCCTCGCCGTTGACGGTGAGCGAGAGGGTGATCTTCTCAGCCACGCCCGGCTCCCGCGTCCGGAGGTCCGCGCAGCACCCGCATGAGGCGGTCGGGGGTTATCGGCAGGTCCGGCACCAGGGCTCCCGTGGCGTCGAGGATGGCCGCCGCCACCGCGGGCGCCGGGCCGTCCATGGGCAGCTCGCCCACGCCCTTCGCGCCGTAGGGGCCATGCGGGTACGGGTTCTCGACGAGCAGGGTCTCGATGGGGGGCGCGTCGAGCGCGGTCGGGATCAGGTAGCTCTGCAGGCGGTCGTTCTTCACGCGGCCGGCGTCGTGGACGACCTCCTCGAGGAGCGCCCAGCCGAGCGCCTGCACCGTCCCGCCCTCGATCTGGCCCGCGCAGAGCACGGGGTGGATGGCCTTGCCCACGTCCTGCGCGGTCACGACGCGCTCCACCGTGGTCTCGTAGGTGTCGGCATCGACCCGCACCTCGACGGCGGTCGCGGCCCAGGCGTACACGGGATAGGCGTCGCCGCGGAACTCGTCGTCGTCCCACACGATGCCGGCGGGGTGCGAGTACTGCTCGACGATCGAGAGAGGTCCGTGCGTCGCCAGCCAGCTCGCCGCCACCTCAGTGAAGGGCGCGAGGGGCCGGGCGCCGGCGCGAAAGACGCCGCCCTGGCAGACGACCCCTTCGGCCGCGACGCCATGGAGCTCCGCCGCGTGGGTCGCGAGCTTGCGCTGCAGCGCGCGCGCCGCGCCCGCGAGCGTGCCGCCGACCACCATGCAGGTGCGGCTCGCCACGGTGGGGCCGCTGTCGGGGACCTTGGAAGTGTCCGGCACGGCCACGTCGACCGCCTCCATGGAAACCCCGAGCGCGTCCGCGACCATCTGGGCGAAGATCGTGGTGGTGCCCTGCCCGATCTCGGTGGAGGCGGCGAGGACCCGACAGCCCGAGGGCGTCAGCTCGACCCCCGCCCGGGCCTTCAGCTTCACCTCGCCCGAGCCGGTGAAGCCGGCGCCGTGGAGCACGAGCGACAGGCCCAGGCCGCGGCCCGGAATGCGAGGCGCGGCGCGCCGCCTCGACCACTGGACCCGCTCGGCGACCGCCTCCAGCACCGGCAGGGCGCTCACGGAGTGCCGGAGCTCCTGGCCGGTCGCCGTCACGTCGCCGGGCCGCAACGCGTTCCGGCGGCGCAGCTCGAGCGGGTCGAGGCCGAGCTCCCGCGCGATCTTCTCCATGTGCAGCTCCACGGCGAAGAGCGTCTGCGGCGCGCCGAAACCCCGGAACGCGCCGTTCGGAGGCGTGTGCGTCGCGACCGCGCGCGCGTCGACGCGGCAGGCGGGCCAGCGGTAGGCGCCGGGAGCGTGAATCGCGCCGCGCGACAGGACGACCGGCGAGAGCGTGCAGTACGCACCGCCGTCGAACAGGACGTCGATCTCCGCGCCGAGAAGCGTCCCGTCGCGTGCCACGGCGGTGCGGTGATCGACGATCGCGGGGTGGCGCTTGGTGGTGGCGGCGATGTCCTCGTCGCGTCCGTACACCATCTTCACCGGGCGCCCGCTCTTGCGCGCGAGCAGCGCAGCGTGGCCGGCGATGACCGACGGGTAGTCCTCCTTGCCTCCGAAGCCGCCGCCGGTGACCGTCTGGATGACCGCGAGCTGGCCCTCGTGGAGCCCGAGCAGACGCAGCAAGGCGCGGTGCACGTAGAACGGGCACTGCATCGACCCGAAGAGGTCGACGCCGCCGTCCGGGCGCGGCACGGCGCACACTGCGTTGGGCTCGATGTAGAGCTGCTCCTGGTGGCCCACGCGGTATCGCCCTTCGACCACGTGCGCCGCGTCCGCGAAGGCCCGGGCGAGGTCGCCGCGCTCGAAGCGGTAATGTTTGAAGACCTCGGTCGAGGCCTCCGGATCGAGCACGGGCGGCAGGATCTCGAGATCGACGTGCACGTGGCGCAGCGCCTCCTCGAGCCGTTCCCGATCCGCGCAGGCGAGCAGCGCGATCGGCTCGGCGCAGTGGCGCACCAGGCCGTGGGCGAGGTACGGCTGGTCGTCGAAGATGAGGTGGACGACGTTCTCTCCGGGGATGTCGTCGGCCGTGACACGAGTGATTCCCGTCCAGTCGAAGGCCGGGTCGAAGGCGACGCCCCTCAGGCGGCCGTGCGCGATCGGCGATCGGACGGTGCGGCCCCAGAGCTGTCCGGGGAACGTGAGATCGTCGAGGTAGCGGGCCCGGCCGCGCACCTTGTCGAGCCCGTCGAGGCGAACGGGGGAGCTCCCCACGAAAGCGGTGGGCTCGATGGGATCGGGGCGGCGCACGGCGGCGGCAATCTAGCAGAAGGCCCGCATCGCGACCAAGCCGCGCCCGCGTCACAGGAAGCGGCGGATCTCTTCCGACAGGCGGCGCAGCCGGTCCGGCTCGCGCTTCACGGATTCGGCGAGGCGCAGCTTCTTCTCGCCCGCGCTCTCGACGATGCCCAGATCCGCAAACGCCAGGAGGGCGTTCTCGAGGTTCGGGCGCGAGAGCGCCTCGGGCCCGGAGATCCCTCCAGCCAGGAAGGCTGCGCGGCCGCGCTCGAGCGCGCTGCGCACGAGCTCCTTGCCCTCCAGCTCCGGCGCCGCGACGAGGTCCTGGAGCCCCTCGGCCCCCACCCAGTAGCTCTCGAGGAAGTCGCGCACCAGGTCTCGCAGCAGCTCCAGCCGCTCGCGCGCCGCGATGGACGCGGGGCGCAGCACGTCGCGGGGCTTCTCGAGGAGGCCGAGGGCGACGAGCTGCTGCACCGTCTCCTCGAAGATCTGCTCGAACGTCGCGCCGACGCGGTAGACGAACTCGAACTTGAAGAGCCGCGACAGCCAGAGCGTGCGCTCGCGCGCCGCGGGGACGGTGGGCGGCCCCTCGCGGAAGGAGAGCAGCGCCGCGGCCACCAGCGAGCTGGCGACGTAGTGCTGCAGCAGGTTGTTCTTGTAGAAGGAGAGCTGCGCGCGCTTCGCCTCGTCGGCCGCGAAGTACGTCTCGCCGAAGGCCACGAGCCGCCGGATGCTGCCGTCCTCGCAGAGCAGATCGAGCGTCTCGCGGATCGGCCCGTCCGCCAGCGGATCGCTCGGGGCTTCGTACAGGACCCGGGAAAGGCGCGCCCCGCCCCGTTCGGCGGCGTTGCGCAGGAAGGCGATGCGGCCCCCCATCACCCGGCTGGGAATTCCGCGCTCGCGGTGCGCGAGAACGGCCGCGGCGATGAGCGCGGCCGGCGTCACCGTGGCGGAGTGCGAGATGCCCCAGACGATGCGGTGGGCCAGCACCTGCACCAGCGCCCGCCGCTCGGCCTCGGTGTGGGAGCGGGGATCGAGCTGGCGCTCGCGAAAGAAGTCGCGCAGCGAGACCGGCTCGTCCACCTGGATGTAGATGCGGCCGTAACGCGACCGCAAGACCTGGGGGGTGCGCAGCAGGCCGCGCACGTCCTCCTTCTGTTTCTCACCACCGGCGAGCTCGCTCGCGTACGCGCGCCCCTCGATGATCTTCTCGTAGTCGATGGCGATGGGTACGAACGAGACGTCCTGGGAGGCCCCCTCGACCCACGCGTCGACCTCCATCGAGAGGAGCCCCAGCTTGGGCGCGAGTACCTTGCCGGTGCGGCTGCGCCCGCCCTCGATGAAGAACTCCTGCGAGAAGCCGTCGCGCATCAGGCGCTTCACGTAGGCGCGAAAGACGGCGCCGTAGAGCTTGTCGCCCTTGAACGACCGGCGCAGGAAGAAGGCACCGCCGCGGCGGAACAACGAACCGAGGGGAAAGAACGACAGGTTGGCGCCCGCGGCGATGTGCGGCGGGTTGAGCCCGGCGTCGTAGAGGACCTTGTGGAGGATCAGGTAGTCGATGTGCGACTTGTGGCTCGGGCAGAGCACGATGGCCGAGCGCGCCGCGGCGCGCCTCAGCCGCTCCAGCCCCTCCGCGTCGACCTCGATGCCGTCGTAGATCCGGTCGACGACCACGTCGAGGACCGGCTTGACGACCTCGACGGTCGTCGGGCTGTACTGCGCCGCGATTTCCTGAAGTGCCGCGCGCGCCTTGGACTCGAGCTCCTGCGCGGGCACGCGCTGCTCTTCCGCCAGCGCCGAGAGGGCGTGCTTGAGCGTGCGATCGCGGAGCACCTCTTCCGCGACTCGCGCCGGCGCCTTGAGCTGCGGCCCGCGCACGACGCGGGTCTCGCGGGCGAGGTGCTGCCAGAGGGCGCCGCGGACCTTGCGGGCGACGAGCGCGTCGTTCTCCTCGGGGTGATCGCGCAGGTAGGCCTTCAGGTCGATCGCCTGGCCCACCTTCGCGAAGGCCGACCGGTAGTTGAAGAAGAAGGCGCCGGCGGTGCGCAGCAGGTTGGGGGAATCCGGCGTGCCGAAGAGGGCGTCGATGAGGCCGCCCTGCAGCTTGCCCGGGTGGCGCTCCCAGACCAGCACCTGGGGCACCAGCAAGACCCGGAGCCCGCTCGCGCGCACGCGCCGCACGAGCTCGGGAAAGGGATCCTCCGCGGGCGTACCGCGGCGCGAACCGAAGGGCTCCGCGTGCCGAAGGAAGATCATCGCCGGCTGGCCCGCGGCCACCGCGGCCGAGAGCTCTCCGGCGTCGACCGGTCGCGCGTGAGGCATCTCGAGGCCGCGCCAGAAGCGGTTGCCGAGGCCGTACACCACCCTCGCGACCGGGATGCCGCGCAGCGCGTAGGCGTGGTCGAAGTAGGCCAGGTTCAGCGCCGCGGCCGAGCGCATCACGTAGACGAGCGTGCCCCCCTCGCCCAGGCGCCGCAGCTCCGCACCGCGCTCCTCGGGGAACGACACCGCGCGGAAGAAGCGCGAGAGCCA
The DNA here is from genome assembly GCA_035508175.1 of Myxococcales bacterium. Taxonomy (GTDB): domain Bacteria; phylum Myxococcota; class Myxococcia; order Myxococcales; family JAKAPL01; genus DATJNL01. The sequence continues at coordinate 841 of DATJNL010000324.1, read as the reverse complement.
GAGGGCGGCACCCTCGGGACGTTCGAGGCGCCCTCCGCGCGACGCACGCGCGCTCGGCTCGGCTCCCGGCTTGCGCACGACGGGAGTCATAGGCGGAAAGGTGCGGGGGGTCAAAGCCGGCGCCGCGGCCGTGTTCTGCGTCGCCTTCCTCCAGGCGCCGCGCGGGGCCGGCGCGTGCGCGTCGCCGAAGCCGGTCCACGACCGTTCGAGGCATCGCCGGTTCGAGGAGCGAAACGCCCCTTCTTCACGGCCAGGGAGGGGGCCGAGGCTCTCCCGGCTTGACACCCACCGATCCCTTGACCAGATTGGCCGCGCCCAGATGCGCGTCCACTGTCTCCTTCCCTGCTTTCTACCCCACGACGCGCAAGGCGCGCTGGCGGGCGAGATGCGCGCGCTGCTCCGCCGCCTCGGCTTCGACTCGGAGATCTTCGCGCAGGAGATCTCGCCGGAGCTGACGCTGCTGGCGCGTCCCGCCGGCGAGCTGGCGGCGGCGCTCGGACCGGACGACGCCGTGCTGTACTTTCACGGCGTCGGCTCCACGCTGGTGCCGATCCTCGGCTCGCTGCCGGGCCGGAAGATCCTCTACTACCAGAACATCACGCCCTCGCGCTTCTTCGCGCCCTACGACCCCGCGGTCGCCCGGGCGCTCGACGACGGCCGGCTGCAGCTCGCCGCGCTGCGGGACGTCGCCGAGGGTGCCCTCACGTTGAGCCGGTACTCCGCGGAGGAACTCACCGGCGCGGGCTTTCGCAACGTCTTCGTGGTGCCGCCGCCGCTCGATGGCAAACGCGTCGCCCACCCGGGGGACGAGCGCCTGTACCGCAAGCTCTGCGATGGCCGC
>DATJNL010000323.1:0-7285 GCA_035508175.1 Myxococcales bacterium | reverse complement strand
CGCGCGCTTGCTGCGAGCCGCTGGCCGCCGCGTGCGGCAGCGCCCAGGACTGCTGCAGCGGGAGCTGCGATGGGGGGAGCTGCGCGTGCGCGTCCGGCGCCCCCTGCGACAGCGCCGCGGACTGCTGTCCGGGCGACGTCTGCGAGGAGGGGACCTGCTGCACTCCCTCGGGCGGCAGCTGCTCGGATCCGTCCACCTGTTGCAGCTTCTCGTGCACCTCCGGCAGCTGCGACTGCGACCAGGCGCTGTCGTTCGGCAGCTGCGTGCAGAACTCGGACTGCTGCGACGATCTCGTCTGCGACGCCTTCGAGGGCTCGTGCTGCCGGCCGCAAGGCGGCAGCTGCGCGAGCGACGACGACTGCTGCAACCAGGAGATCGGCGGCTGCCAGAACGGCGTCTGTGCCGGGGGCACCGTGGCGGCGAGCTGCGGCACGTCCGCGGACTGCGCGCCGGGCTTCACCTGCCAGGAGGACAGCTGCTGCGCTTCGGGCAACACGTCCTGCCAGCAGGCCACGGATTGCTGCAGCGGCAGCTGCCAGGTCTCGGCGGGCGCGGACGCCGGGAGCTGCGCCTGCTCCCAGCTCGCCGGGAGCTGCGCGGCCCGGGCCGATTGCTGCGGGGCGCTCGAGTGCGTCGGCGGATACTGCTGTGCGGCCGCCGACGGCGGGTGCAGCGGCGACGGCGATTGCTGCAGCGGGGCGTGCAGCGGGGGTCACTGCGCCTGCGCGCCCGCCGGGGCCGGCTGCGAGCTCTCGCTGGATTGCTGCGGTGGAGGCGAGTGCCAGAACGGAGCGTGCTGCGCCGCCAAGGGGGCCGGCTGCGGGCGCGATCAGGACTGCTGCAGCGGGTCCTGCAACGCGGGCAGCTGCGGCTGCGGCCTCGTGGCCCAGCCCTGCTCGGCCGGCTCCGACTGCTGCGCGGGGCTCCAGTGCTCGGTCGCGGGGGCCTGCTGCATCGCGCCAGGCCAGCCCTGCGGGTCGTGGGCCGAGTGCTGCAGCGGGAGCTGCACCCAGGGCCAGTGCGACGCCTGCGCCGGCGCCGGAACGCCCTGCCGCGTCGACGGAACCTGCTGCTCGGGCAGCTGCTCGAACGGCGTCTGCGCCTGACGCGCGGCGTCGCGGCGATGCCGCCCCGGTTTGACGGGGAAGCGGGATCCTCGCGATACTGAACGGATGCGGCGACTCGCTCTGCCGGTCTGCCTCGCTTTCACACCCGGCTGCTTCGCCCAACCAGACCAGGTCACGCCCGTGTCGTCCGCGGGAGCGCCCGGGTGCTCCACCGCCGACTGCAAGAGTCACGGCACGGGCGCCTCGGCAGGATCGGCGGGCTCGACGGCCGGCGGCACGTCCGCGGGAGGCCGCGGCGGCAGCTCCGGGGGAGCCGCTTCCAGCACCGCCGGTGGATCGACGGGCGGCCATGGAACCTCGGGCGGCGCTGGTTCGACCGGGGGAGCCGCGTCGTCCACGGGGAGCGCGACGGCCGGCGGCGCCTCGAGCGGAGGCGCCGCATCGACCGGGAATGGCGCCTCGAGCGGAGGCGTCGCTTCGAGCGGTGGCGCCGCCTCGGCCGGTGGAGGCTCCACCGGCGCTGGAGCGGGAGGCTCCTCCACGGGCGGCCAGCAGCTCTGCGGCAACGGCAATCAACCTCCGCCGGACGGGGGCTGCTTCTCGGACGAGCCGGAGAATGGGCCGTGCTTCACCAACGCCGACTGCCAGTCGCCGCTCTGGTGCGGCTACTATGGCGACTGCGACGTGGGGGTCTGCCTCGCGCCCGACGCTCCGGTGGATCCGCTGGCGTGCGTGGGCAACGGGCAGGCTTGCGCGGACGGCGGTCCCGCCTGCTGCGGCGGCAGCTGCCGGAGCGGAGCCTGCGCGCCCTGGCAGCCGTGCGGAGAGGGCCAGGCCAGCTGCCAGAGCGACGCCGACTGTTGCAGCAACTTCTCCTGCAAGGCCGGCACCTGCCAGCCCTCCTGTGCCGGCCTGTACGGACACTGCCAGGGCACGGGCGACTGCTGCTGGCAGCAGGGTCTCGCCTGCACGTCGATCGACTACGGAACGGGGACGACGGTGGCCTGCTACTACGCCGGCCTGGTCCCGGGAATGACGGCCTGCGGCGGGCCCTGTTCGACGGTGGAGTGCGACTTCGGGACGCCGTGCGATCCCAGCGCCAACCCGGATCCCTGCAACGCGGCCGGGCTCGTCTGCGACGGCACCTACGGGGTTTGCCGCGAGCCGCGCTACAACGTCGGCTTCTCCTTCTATCCCGAGCCCTGCCTGCCCAACGGGCCGCCCTGCCAGCCCATCGCGAACAGCCAGGCGCAGACCGTCTGCGCGCCCGCGCCCAACCCCGATCTGGGGAACGCCGTCGCCGACTACTGCGTCCAGGCCTGCCAGACGACGGCCGACTGCATCGATCCCGAGACGACCTGCCAGCCCGGCCCCGACGGCGGCGGCAGCTTCTGCTCGTTCTGGGACTCCTGCCAGCAGAGCCAGTTCTTCGGCGCGTGCGACGCCGAAGGCCAGGACGACGGCTTCTGCTACCCCGTCAACTTCGGTTACGGCGTGACCGGGTTCTGCACGCAGGCCACCCTCGACGGCGGCGGGCCCGAGGCGCGCTGCATCGGCAGCTACGCCGAGAACCGGCAGAACGGCGGCTTCTGCGACCGCGCGGACGTCTGCACGCCCTACGGGTTGTGTCACCCGGCCTGCAACGCGGGGGCCGCCGGCGACGACGGGGGGCCGGGCTGCCCCGCGGGCCAGAGCTGCATTCCCTTCGAGGGGCAGCAGGCCTACCCGACGACCATCGGCTTCTGCTCCGTGGCGTGCGACTTCACCTCGCTGTCGGGCGGCGGCTGCGGCCTCGACACGAGCGGCGTGCAGGAGAAGTGCCTGCCGCTCGACTTCTGGACCCAGCAGGACGTGCCGACCGGCTTCTGCGTGGCGAGCTCACCGAACCCGATCCCCGTCGGCCAGCCGTGCCCGAATGGAGAGATCACCGACGTCACCTCCTCGGTGGACGCGTGCGCCGTGGGCTCCATGTGCCTGAGCCTCAACCCGTTCCTGGGCGCGTGGACCTGCCAGAAGCTCTGCGACGTCGTCGGCGCCGAGGGCTTCGCGGGTTGCTCGAGCGGACAGGTCTGCTGCCCGGTGCCGGTCCCGGGCGCCGTTCCGTCTCACACCGGGTACTGCGCCACGTCCTGTCCCTGAGCCGCCGCGCCGCAGAAGGTCAGTGGATGCGGCGGATCGTGTTCGTCTCCTCGTCGACGATGAAGAGGTCGCCGGACGCCGGATCGAAGACGCAGTCGGCGGGACTCCCGAACGTGGCGCTGCGCCCGACGCCGTCCTGGACGGAGCTGCCGGTGTTGAGGCCGTTTCCCGCCACGGTGGTCACGCGCCCCAGCGCCGGCTCGATCTGCCGGACCGCGCTGTTGCCCTGGTCCATCAGGTAGATCGAGGCGCCGTCGCTGCAGATCCCGGTCGGGATGTGGAGCTTGGCCGTGTTGCCGACGCCGTCCGTGAAGCCGGTGGTGCCCGGGTCACCCGCGATCACGTTCGTCTGGCCGGTGGCCAGGTCGAGGAACTGCACGTCCGAGTCCTTGGAATCGGAGTAGTAGAGGCCGCCGTCGGCGGCGATCAGCCCGGTGGCGGTGTAGTCGGTGAGGATGCCGCCGTCGCCGAGGCTGGAGACCTGGTCGGCCGTGGGATCGACCTCGCGGATGCCGTACAGCGAGTCGCCGACGTACAGGACCGTTCCATCGGCCGCCAGGCCCTGGAGCTCCTGGAACTCGGCGGAGAGAAGGGAGCCGTTGTGGTACCCGCCCTGGCCGTTCCCCTGGCCCGCGAGCAAGGTCGCCGCGCCGCCCAGGGTCAGCGTGCGGAGGTCCGTCGGTTCGCTGACGACGAGGCCGCTCTGGAACGGCCTGATCAGCGTGGGCGAGTAGAACGCGGCCGCCGAGCCGGTGCCATCGACGGTCGCCTCGTCGGAGGCCTGGCCGGCCAGCGTGGTGACCGCGGCGCTGCCGAGGTCGATGGCGCGGATCACGTCGTTGAACTGGTCCGCGACGTAGAGCGTTCCGCCGACGACCGTGATTCCGGAGGGAAAGTCGAACTCCGCCTGGGTCCCGGTGCCGTCCGCGTAAGCCGCCTGGCCGTCGCCGGCGAACGTCGTCACCCGTCCGGACAGCGTGCACGTGATGTTGCAGCCGGTGGCGGTGCCGTTCCCACCGTCGGACGAGGGCGGGCCCTGATCGCAGCGCTCGCCGGTGTCGGTGACGCCGTCGCCACAGCGGGCGGGCAGGCAGTTCGTGCGGCAGTGGTTCGGGAGCGTGTCACTGTTGCAGCCGCCGCTCGGGCCGGTGCAGGTCCCTCCGTCGGCGGCGGAGCCCCAGTCGCAGCCCTCCTGGAAGAGGCCGCCGTCGGCGAGGGGGTCCTGGTTGACGTAGCCGTCGCCGCAGGCAGCGAACCGGCAGGCGAGGGTGCACGTACCCGAGTTGGAGTTGGCGGCGCCTTCGTCGCATTGCTTGCCGGGCTCGTCGAGGATGCCGTCGCCGCAGTGCGGCGCGATGCACTGGCCGCCGTAGCAAAGGCCACCGTCCTCGTTGCACGGCGTGAAGTTGGGCGCGACGTGTCCGCTGCCGCCGGGCACGCAGTAGCCGCCGTCGCTGCACGTGGCGGCGCCGCTGCAGACGCCGTCGCCGCAGTCGAGCGCCGAGCTGCAGCGCGGCACCGCGCCGCACTGGCCCGCGAAGCAGACGCTGCCGTCGAGATCGCAGGCGGTGAAGTCCGGCGCGACCGCGCCGTTGCCGGCGACGCAGAAGCCGCCGTCTCCGCACGCGACGGCGCCGCTGCAGATGCCGCCCGATCCGCAGTCGAGCGCCGAGGCGCAGATCCCGGAGAGCGTGATCGAGATCGTCGCGGTGACGCCGGTCAGGAGCGTCTGGCTGCTGCCCCTGGCCACGGTGTCGCCGGCGGCATCGAGGCCATCCACCTCGACGGCGAGGCTCAGATCGCCCTTGGGGACCTGGATCACGTACGACTTCGGAAACGTGAGGGGGGTGCCGCTGGGCGGCTGCGGGTAGGAGACCGTCGACTGCGTGTTTCCGTCGTCCGCGTGCAGCACGAGCTGCACGAGCGGCGCCAGGCCGGCGGCGGCGTCGAGCTTGACGATGACGTAGTCGGGCTGGGAGCACGCCGACGCCGCGAGGAGCGTGGCCGTGGCGAACGTGATTCCCCTCCGGGGGCGCACGTCCGGGATCCTACACGATGGCAGGGATCGAGGCGAATTGCCGACGCGGTATCCCACCGCGGCGCTAGAATCCCCGCCCATGCGCAGAGCGGGTCAGGAAGAGCCGGGCGCGGCGCTCCGCCTCGCCGATCTGGCGACGTTCCTCGCGATCGTGCAGTGCGAGTCGCTGTCGGGCGCGGCGCGCAGCCTCGGCGTCACGCCCTCGCAGGTGAGCAAGGCGATGGCGCGGCTGGAGCGGCAGCTCGATCTCGTGCTGCTGGAGCGCGGGGCGAAGGGCGCGCTGCCGAGCGCCATGGGTCGCAAGGTGGCGCCGGAGTTCGAGGCGATCCTGCGCCGCCTCCAGCGCCTGCGCGAGCTGAAGGAGCCGCCGCCCGAGCTGACGCTCGTGGGGGCGTCGTTCGTCAACCAGCACTTCATCCCGCAGATCGTCCGCCGCCTGCCCTCGCTGCGCTTGCGGAGCCTCGAGCTGCCGCCGGGGCTGGCGAGCGCCTACGCGAGCGTCGAGTTCTTCGACGTGGCGGTGACGCCGATCGCGGAGCGCTGGCCGGTGTCCTGGGACTGCGAGCGCGTGGGAGAGCTCCGCCGGGCCCTCTTTGCCTCGCCGCGGCTCGCGAAGCGTCTGGGTCGGCCGCCGCTGAACCCCGACCAGCTCCGCGACATCCCCTTCATCTGCCCGATCTACGGCTACAACGGACAGGTGTTGCCGGGCGACGACGCCTGTCCCTTGCCCCGCGCCTCGCGCCGGCTGGGCTGCGAGGTGCAGACGGCGCTGCTGGCCCTCGAGCTGGCGCGCCACGTGGATCAGCTCGTCTTCGCGCCGGCGATCGCAGCGCTGCCCTTCGTCCGCCGGCGCGAGCTCGTGGAGCTGCCCGTGTCGGGCTGGGACGTGCGGGACGTCATCTACCTCGCGTGCCACGGGCAGCGCGTGAGGTCGCGGGTGCAGCGGGAGATCCTGGACGTGCTGCGGGGCTCGCTCGACTCGTGATCAGTCGAGGAACGAGGCCTCGCGCGCGGTCGCGAGCGCTTCGTCGATCTGCGCGTCGCTCATCAAGCCGTGGCGCTTCACGAGCTCGACCTCGCGGGCCATGTCGGTGTCGAGCAGGTAGGGACCGTCGGTGTTGAGCGTGACCGGAACCCGCCGGTCGATGAGCGTGTGCACGATGTGCTTCATCTCGCCCCAGTCCGACACGGCGTGGGTCAGGAGGTTCGAGGTGGGGCACAGCTCGAGCACGACGCCGCGCTCGCGCAGGAGCTTCATGACGCGCTCGTCGGAGACGGAGCGGATGCCGTGGCCGATGCGGTCGGGCTGCAGCTTCTCGACGACGGCGGCGACGCCCTCCGCGCCCGTGCCCTGGGTCTCGCCGGTGTGCACCGTGGTGCCGAGGCCGGCCTCGCGCGCGCGGGCGTACATGTCGCGGTAGCGCTCGACCTCCTGCGGCATGAGCTCGATGGCGTTCTTCTCGGTGCCCGCGAGGTCGATGCCCACCACGCCGCGGGTGCGGTACTTGATGGCCTTCTCGACGATGATCTCGTTCAGGTGCGCCTCGAACTCACGGGCCAGGCAGAAGATCAGGCCCGCGCGCACGCCCCACTCGAGGCAGGCGCGGTCCATGCCGCGGATGGCGGCGTGGATGATGTGGTCGAGATCGCGCTCGCCGCCGAGGTTGCGCTTCATGGGGTTGAAGCGCAGCTCGATCTGGGTGACCCGGCTGCCGCGGTACTCCTTGCCGATGATCTCGTAGACCGAGCGCTCGATGGCGGCCGGGCTCGATTGAATCTTCTCGGTCCACTGGTGGAAGATGCCGAGGTAGTCCTCGAGGCTGCGGACCTTCTCGGGTCTGGCGACGATGGCGTCGCAGAACTCCCAGTAGTCCTTGAAGGGAAGCTTGAAGCCCTGATTGTGGGCAATGGACCAGAGGATGTGGGGGGCGACGGCGCCGCCGACATGGATGTGCAGGTCGATGAGGTCCCGCGGCATGGCGTGATCTAACACGGGAAACGAGGGTGCGGGAAGGCGGACCCCGACCATCGACCCCAGCCC
>DATJNL010000322.1:0-7401 GCA_035508175.1 Myxococcales bacterium | reverse complement strand
CCGATCGATCGACGTCAGGAAGAGATCGAAGGGCGTCAGGAAGAGACTCACCTCGTCGAGTCTCTCATCGATCGACGTCGAGAAGAGATCGAAGGGCGTCAGAAGGACGTTAGCCGGACGGTGGAACACGTTGTTCTTCCTCGCCACAAGGGCTCTTGCAATCCCCCACGCCCGAGCTGCCGCGCGGCGTCACTTGCCCGCCAGGTACCCCCGCAGCGCGGCCAGCAGGTCCGGCCAGCCGGCGTTGCTGGCGCGGTCGGCTGCGCCCGTGAGACCCGAGTGCGTGAGGCGAACCTTGGTCACGCCCCCGGTCTCCGCGAGCTCGATCGTCACGAGGCTCTCCTGGGCGTCGTACCAGCTCGGGCGCCAGGTGAAGGCCAGCAGGCGCGGCCGCTCCACTGCGCGGTACACGCCGCCCACGGTGGCGGGGCCGTGGGGCGTCTCGAACCACATGGTCCAGGCGCCGCCGGCGCGCAGGTCGGATTCCATGCGCGTGGTCCGGAAGCGGCCGGTGCGGCCCCACCAGGCGAGGCGCTGCTCGGGCTGGGCGAGCGCGTCGAACACCCGCTCCGCCGGGGCCTCGATGGTGATCTCCTGCACCAGGGTGTCTTCGCTCATCGCCGGCCCTCCTCCACGTAGCGCTTCAGGCTCCCCAGGGTGTCGCCCCAGTAGGCCTCGTAGTCCCGCAGCCAGTCGTTCACGAGGCGCAGGGGCTTCGCGTTCAGCGCGCACAGGCGCGCCGCGCCCTGCTGCCGGGCGACCACCAGCCTCGCCGCCTCGAGCACGCGCAGGTGCTTCGAGATCGCCGGGCGGCTCACGCGGAAGTGCCCGGCCAGGTCGCCCACGGTGCGGTCGCCGCCCCGGAGAATCTGCAGGATGCGCCGCCGCGTGGGGTCGGCGAGCGACCGGAACACCGCCTCGCGCCGCGCCTGGTTCGTCGTAACCATGAGGTTACGGTAACCAGGAGGTTACCTTCTGTCAAGGCCTATGCCGCGGCGGTCCCGGAGGCGATGAAGCGGGCCACCACCGCCGCCAGCTCCTCGCCCCGGTCTTCCTGCAGGAAGTGGCCGCCGCCGTGGATGGTCACGTGCGGCTGGCCGGCGGCGCCGGGAATGCGGTGCTGCAGCGCGCGCTCGCCCCCGCGGGTGATCGGGTCGCGGTCGCTGAACGCGGTGAGGAAGGGCACGCGCGTCGCGCGCAGGAAGTCCCAGGCGCGGCCGTTCGCCTCGGCTGCGGGGTCGTCGGGCCGCACCGGGACGAGGCGGGGGAACTGCCGCGCGCCGGCCTTGTAGCGCTCGTCGGGGAACGGCGCGTCGTAGGCACGCCGCACCTCGGGCGGCAGAGGCGTGGCGCAGCCGAAAGCGACGATGCGCCCCACGGGCAGCCGCGGCGTCCAGCGGGCGAAGGCGCGCCAGGCGCCGAACGCGGGCGAGAGCCGCTCGCGGCCGGTGGGGAGGCCGGTGTTCGCGGCCACCACGCGCGCGAAGCGGTCCGGGTTCTCGGCGAAGAGCCGCAGGCCGATGAGGCCGCCCCAGTCCTGGCACACGAGCGTGATCCCGCGCAGGTCGAGCGCTTGCAGGAGCCCCTTCATCCAGGCCACGTGGCGGGCGAAGGTGTAGTCGTCGCGCCGCGCCGGCTTGTCGCTGCGGCCGAAGCCCACGAGGTCGGGCGCCACGGTCCGGTGGCCGGCGGCCACGAGGGGCGGGATCATCTTGCGGTACAGGTAGCTCCACGAGGGCTCGCCGTGGAGCAGCAGCACGGGCGCCGCGTCCCGCGGGCCCTCGTCGAGGTAGGCGACGCGCACGCCCTCGACGTCCACGTAGCGGGGCGCGAAGGGGAAGCCCGGCAGATCGGCGAAGCGCTCGTCGGGAGTACGAAGGATTTCCATGGGGCGTCACTCTAGCAGCTCGATCCACCCCGCGCCCTTCGACGCCTCGGGCACCGCGAAGGCGAGGAGCCGGACGGCCTCTTCGCACAGCGACGACCTGCGCTGAACAGCAGTTGATGTCCGAGAACGTCCGATGGTTCTGCACGGTCGGTACCCCGGCCCTCATGGCAATGTATGGCCACTGAAACCTGCGATAAGGTGAGCCGTGCGGAGTTGCTGGCCTTTCGTCCTCGGAACGCTGACCGCCGCCTGCGGACCGTCGGGCAAGGGCGACGGCGGCTTGGATGGCGGCGATGGCGGGGCATTCGCGTGCCCTGCTTCCGATGGTGGCTGGGTGGACGGCGGGTCCAACGCCACCTATGTGACAACCCTCTTGTCTCCTTCGGTCGACTCGCCCATCGAAGGAATTGCAATCGATAAGGCAGGCGTCGTCTACTTGGCGGCGCTTCTTCCCGTGGGTGAACTCATCCGGATCGACCCGTCCACGCTCCAGGAGACGACCCTTGCCTTCGCGTCCGGCGGTTCCCCCCGCTTCCCCAGTGGGTGGCCGGACGGCGGTTTCGTCGTCCTGCCGTGGCCGACCATCGGCGGCATCGCCCTCGATTCCTCTGGCGACGTCTTTCTCACGAACTTTCAGTCGGGCTGCCTCTGTTCCGGCCCCTCCTGCTGCTCGCCACCTCCTCCGAGCGAGGCCTCGATCATTCGGATCGATGCTCGGGGCGCCGCGGCGACCCTCGCCGGCCGCGCGGCAGGGTTCCTCGACGGCCCTTCATCGGTTGCTCAATTTTCGAGCCCGCTCGGTATCGCGGCGGTCGACGACGGCGGTCTGATCATCGCGGACAGAGGGAATTTTAGGGTGAGGAAGATAGACAACGCAGGCAACGTGATCACCCTTGCGGGAAACGGCGATCCCACTGACGCCGACGGTCCAGGTCCGATGGCCTCGTTCCAGGATGTCTACGGGATCGGCACTCAGGGAATGTCCATCTTCGTGACGGAGTACGCAAGCAACCGGGTACGCATGATCGATTCCAGCGGGAACGTGAGCACCCTCGCCGGAAACGGTACCGAGGGATTCGTCGATGGGACAGGCGGCGCAGATGGGACCACGGAGTTTGCGAGCCCAGAAGCGATCGCCCCAGGAACCTCGGGCGACCTGTTCGTCGCCGATACACTGAACCTGCGCGTGAGAGAGGTGAAGCCGGACGGGAGCACCATCACGATCGCCGGGAACGGTGAGCCTTGTGCAGTGGACGGCACCGGAGGCCCGCAGGGCACGGCCGCGTTCGAGTTTCCCACGGCCCTGGCATTCGGCCCCACCGGGGATCTCTTCGTCGCGGACGGCCATGCGGTGCGCGTGATCCATTTTCCGGACGGCGGCTACTGAAAAGGGGGTCATGACTTGAAAATCCTCGACTGGCTCCTGGCGCTGGCGCTCTGCGCGGCCTGTGGATCGCCAGGTGGTCACTCCACGAGCGGCGGAGCCTCGAGCCCTTCCTCGGTCGGCTCGAGCGGCACCTCCGGAGGCCTGACGTCGTCTGGCGGCGGCGTGGCGTCCACCTCTGCCGGAAGCGCCTCCGGGTCGTCCGGGCATGCGGCGCAGGGCAGTGGAACCTCGAGCGCTTCTGGAACGGCTGGAGCGGGGACGAGCGCTGGGTCCGCTTCGACCGCTGGATCCGGAACCGCGGGTACCTCCAGCGCGTCGGGTTCCGGCGGTTCGGGTACGGCCACTGGAGCGACCTCGACGGGAGGCATGTCCACGGGCGGTGGAGGAACGGGCGATGCCGGCTGCGCCGGCACATGGCAGGGCACCGAGTGCATCGAGACCATCGCTTCCGGGCAGGCTGGCCCGTTCGATCTCGTCGTCGACCAGAGCACGGTCTACTGGACGAACCAGGTCGATGGCGGCAGCGTGGCTCGGGCGCCCAAGGTGCCCGCGAATGGTGGGGCTCCCGTGGAGCTCGCCACCGGCCAGATCAATCCCTGGGCTCTCGCCCTCGCTCCGGACGACGCGAGCCTCTACTGGACGACGTGGAACTGGACCAACGACGGCAAGCTGTCCTACGGCACCGTGGTGAGGGCCGCGCTCGACGGAGGCGTTCCCGATACGATCGCCGCGGCGGAGGCCGCGCCGCTCTGGATTGCCGTCGGTTCCACGCACCTGTACTGGCTCGACCTGGAGAGCAACAGCATCCTGGAGGCAGCCCAGGACGGCACCTCCAGATCGACGTTCTGGTCGGACCCGACCTTCGAGACCCAGGCCCAGGGACTCGCCGTGGACGCGACCGGCGTCTACTGGACCGCTGCCGTCAACTCCGCGTCGGTCTCGCAGCCTTTCGCGGGTGCCATCATGAAGCAAGGCTTCGATGGCGGCCCGCCGATCACGATCTCCAGCAACGGCGAGCAGCCGATCGATCTCGCGATCGACGGCCGGAACGTCTACTGGATCACCGAACCGCCCGGCGGCCCCGCGCAGGACTACGTAGGCTCGATCTACCTCGCGCCGCTCGACGGCGGCGTGCCGGTTCTCGTCGCACAAGGGCAAGAGATGCCAGTCGCCATCGCGGCCGATTCCACGTCCGTCTACTGGGTCGACCAGGGATTCGCGGGCAACGGAACGATCATGAAGGCGCCGCTCGACGGGGGCGCCCCGATCGTTCTCGTCGGCGGCCTGAACAACCCCTGGGATCTGGCGGTGGATTCGAGCAGCGTCTACTGGACCAATTCAGGTGACGGCACCGTCATGAAGGCGACCCCGAAATGACGATGCCGTCGGGCTCTCCCTGCGGCGGATGGACGGCAGGCTCGTCATGCGCGAGGATGACCGGCCTTGAACCGCTTTGGATTCATCTCCCTCATGGCCGCCGCCGCGGATGGGGCGTCACTCTAGCAGCTCGATCCGCCCCGCGCCCTTCGACGCCTCGGGCGCCGCGAAGGCGAGGAGCCGGGCGGCCTCTTCGCACAGCGCCTCGCGCTCGCGGGGCGCCAGGCGCCGGAAGAGCTCCAGCCGCAGCGCGGCAGCCTTGCCGCGGCGCTCGATCGTCCAGGCGCCGCAGACGAAGCCGTCGACGAGCGCGGCGCCGCGCGTGAAGACCCGCGTCCGGTGGGCCTCCGCGATGATGCGGGCGCGGTCGTGGTGGGAGAGGAGCGCGTTGTCGAACTCGGGGAGCAGGCGGGGCGGCGCGGGCGTCTCGGGATCCGGGCGGGGCGCCTCCGGCAGGTCGAAGAGCTCGCGCCCGCCGGCGTCGCGGAACACCCGGAGCCGAGGCCGCAGCCGCTCCATCGCTGCTCCCAGGGGCCGGAGCCAGCTCCAGTGCTCGGCGTCCTTCACGGACGCGGGGCCGAACGCGCGGAGGTAGCGCCGCACCAGGCGCTCGGGCGTCGCCGGCGCCGCCTTCGCCGGGCCGGGCACCCAGGCCGAGAGCGTCGTCCAGGCGGCGGGGCCGCCCTGGCCCCACAGGCCGCGCGGCGGCACCTGCACGAGGGGCAGCAGGTACCGCACGGCTTGCGCCATGGCCTCGCCGTCGCGCCGCGGCCAGCGCTCGCGCAGCAGGCGGCCGAGCTCGACCACCGTGCGCGGCGCTTCCTCCACGAGGCGGCGCCCCAGCGCGAGCACCGGAGCCAGATCGACGCCGGCGAGCCGCCGGCCGAACGGGCTGCCCGAGGCGAAGCCGCGCTCCAGCACGGGCTGCAGGAGCGGGCGCAAGGCCCGCGCGTCGCGGCGGGTCACGAGGTGCAGCGTGGTGCGCAGGAGCGGCGTGCGGACCGCGGCGTGGGACTCGAGGAGCCGGGACAGCGCCTCGGGCCGGAAAGCCGCGAGGCGGGACCAGAGGCCCACGTAGGGCGCGAGCGGCGCTTGCGCCTGCAAGCCCACCAGATGCTCGAGCGCCGCCTCGACGGCGCAGGGCTCCCGCCGCAGGAGCAGCTGCCGCGCGAGGAACGCCCGGTTGAGGGCGCGCGAGGAGAGCGTGGGCGGGAGGCGCTGGGGCATGGAAGCGTCATCTTCCCCCCCGCGCAGCTTGCTGGCGAGCCACACCGTCGGGGGCGCTCCGTGCCCCGGTGGACGGCGGGCGGACCTTGGGCGAGGATGGCCTGCCTTGCGCCGCCTCGCCCTCACGTTCCTCGCCGCCGCCGCGGGTTGCTGCCCCACCTCGGGCGTCATCTCGTTCCCCACCTCGGCGGGCGTGCCCACCGCGGGCCAGGGCGGGACGGCCACCTCCGGCGTGGCCTCGGGCGGCACGGGTTCCTCGGCCACGGGCGCCTCCAACGGCACGGGCGCGACCGGCGCGGCCACGGCGGCCGGGAGCTCGGGAGGCTCGACGTCCACCGGCGCCACGAGTGCCACCGGCGGCACGGGCACCACCGCGACCACCGGCGCGGGCAGCAGCGGGGGCACGGGCCAGGCGAGCGGCTCCGCCGGCAGCTCCGGCGCGACGTCCTTCACCACCCTCACCGTCTTCGCCGGGCAGCTCGGCGGGCAGGGCTACGCGGACGGCAGCGCCACCGACGCCCGCTTCTGGGCGGCCGACGGCGTGGTGGCGGACGGCGCCGGCCACGTCTTCGTGGCGGACACGGGCGGCAACACGATCCGCGAGATCGACCTCGCCACGGGCGCGGTCACGACCCTCGCCGGCCTGGCCGCCATCTACGGGAGCGCGGATGGCACGGGACCGGCGGCGCGCTTCGAGGAGCCCTACGGGCTCACCTATGACGGCGCCGGCAATCTCTTCGTGGCCGACACGATCAACGACACCATCCGGCAGGTGGTCGTCGCGACCGGCGCGGTGACGACCATCGCGGGGGCGGCCGGAGCTCGAGGCAGCGCCGACGGCGCGGGCACGGCGGCGACCTTCTGGTACCCCGAAGGCATCGCCAGCGACGGCGCGGGCCACCTCTTCGTGTCCGACACCAACAACTGCACGATCCGCGAGATCGATCTGACGAACGGCGCGGCGGTGACCACGCTCGCCGGCACCGCCGGGAGCTGCACCTACGCCGACGGCACGGGCGCGGCCGCGAGCTTCAACCTGCCGAACGGCCTCGCCTACGACGGCACCGCCAACCTGTACGTGGCCGACAGCGGCAACCAGGTGATCCGCAAGATCGTCGTCTCGACGGGCGTGGTGACGACTCTCGCCGGCACGGAGGGCGTCACGGGCAGCGCGGACGGCACGGGCACGGCCGCGAGCTTCGACACGCCGAACGGCGTCGCCTGGGACGGGGCGGGCAACCTGCTCGTGGCGGACTCGGACAACAGCACGATCCGCAGCGTCGTCGCGACCTCGGGCGTGGTGACCACGATCGCCGGCTCGGCGCAGCTGCAGGGGTTCGCCGACGGCACGGGCACGGCGGCGACCTTCCATTTTCCCTGGGGCGTGGGCGCCGACGGCGCCGGCCACGCCTACGTCGCGGACGGCTACAACGACACCGTCCGGCAGATCGTCGAGGCCACGGGCGCCGTCACCACGATCGGCGGCCTGGCGCCGCACGAGGGGCACGCGGACGCCACCGGC
>DATJNL010000321.1:0-17512 GCA_035508175.1 Myxococcales bacterium | reverse complement strand
ACTCCAAGCTCTTCGCTGCCCATGTCAGTCTCCTGAGGTAAACGACGGGCGCCCGACGCCCTGAGAGGCGGGGGACGCTAGCACGGGCTTGACGAGCGTGTCAACACCGCCGCGCTTGTGAGGTTCCCGTCGTTTTACCCCTTGACCCTTCGACTGCTCCGGGGGTAAACAGCGCCCCCCTTCACCCTCGAGGGGGATCCCGCCGCAGCCAGGGAGAGGAGCCGGAACGTGTCCGTGCAAAGCCAAGAGATGAGCGCGATGGTGTGGATGGCCATCGTCCTCGGCGCGAGCATCCTGTCGCTGTTGATCGCCGTGCTGGTGGCCAGGATGGTCATGGCGAAGGACACCGGCACGGACACGATGCGCTCCATCTCGGACGCCATCCGCGAGGGCGCCGAGGCCTTCATGAGCCGCCAGTACAAGACCATCGGCTGGCTGGCCGTGATCCTCGCGGCCATCATCTTCGTGCTCTATGCGTTCGTGCGGCAGCTCAACCGCGTCGAGCAAGCGCAGCACTTCACCCAGATGGGCCTCGCCATTGCCACGGTCGCCTCGTTCATCCTCGGGGCCCTCTGTTCGGCGATCGCCGGCTACCTGGGCATGTGGATCGCCATCCGCAGCAACATCCGCACCGCTTCGGCGGCGCGCACCTCGCTCAACTCGGCGCTGCAGATCGCGCTCCGCGGCGGCGCCGTGTCCGGCATCTTCGTCGTGGCGATGAGCCTGCTGGGCGTGGGCGGCCTCTACACGCTGCTGCTCTACACCTTCCACGTCTCGGAGACGCAGATCCCCTTCATGATCGTGGGCTACGGCTTCGGCGCCTCGTTCGTGGCGCTCTTCGCCCAGCTGGGCGGCGGCATCTACACCAAGGCCGCCGACGTCGGCGCGGACCTGGTGGGCAAGGTCGAAGCCGGCATCCCCGAGGACGATCCGCGCAACCCGGCGGTGATCGCGGACCTCGTGGGCGACAACGTGGGCGACTGCGCGGGCCGCGGCGCCGACCTCTTCGAGTCGACCGCGGGCGAGAACATCGGCGCGATGATCCTCGGCGTCGCCCTCGTCAACTACGGCCACTACAGCCCGCTCGTGATCCTCTTCCCCCTGGTCGCGCGCGCCTTCGGCCTGCTCGCCTCCATCGTGGGAGTCTTCGTGGTGCGCACCGCGGAAGACGCGGATCCCATGGAGGCGCTCAACCGCGGCTACTACGTCTCGGCGCTGCTCGCGGCGGTAGGCTTCGGCGTCGCGAGCTACCTGCTCCTGAACAACCCCGCCTACCCGAACGCCTGGGCGCGCTACTTCTCGTGCGGGATCGTGGGCATCCTCGCCTCGGTCGTCTTCGTCTACATCACGCAGTACTACACCGAGTACAAGTACCGCCCGGTGCGGGAGATCGCCGAGGCCAGCCAGACCGGCCCCGCGACCAACGTCATCACCGGCGTGGCGGTGGGCTTCGAGTCGACGGCGCTGCCCGTCATCACCATCGCCGTCGCGATCCTCCTCTGCTACTGGCTGGGCGAGAGCTCGGGGCTGCCGGCCCGCGCGAACCCCGGTCTCTTCGGCATCGCGGTCGGCACCATGGGCATGCTGGGCACCGCCGCCTACATCCTGGCGATGGACACCTTCGGCCCCATCACCGACAACGCGGGCGGCATCGTGGAGATGAGCCAGCAGCCCGAGGACATCCGCAAGAAGACCGACCGGCTCGACGCGGTGGGCAACACCACCAAGGCGCTCACCAAGGGCTACGCGATCGGGTCCGCGGCGCTCGCGGCGTTCCTCCTGTTCTCCGCCTACATCGAAGAGGTCAACAACTACGGCTTCCACCTCACCTCGGTCGACCTGGCCAAGCCGAGCGTGTTCGTGGGCGCCCTCATGGGCGGCATGCTGGTCTTCCTCTTCTCGTCGCTCGCGATCCGGGCAGTGGGCAAGGCCGCCTATTACGTCATCAACGAGGTGCGGCGGCAGTTCAAGGAGAACGCGGGGATCCTCGCGGGCACCGCCAAGCCGGACTACGGCCGCTGCGTCGACATCGTCACCATCGGCTCGCTCAAGATGATGGTGCTGCCGGGCGTGCTCGCGGTGGGCATGCCCATCGCGGTCGGCGTGATCTTCCGGCTCGTCTTCCACGAGGGCGCCGAGGTGGTGGCGGCGCTGCTCATGGTCGGAACGATCGTCGGCATCCTGATGGCCACGTTCCTGAACAACTCGGGAGGCGCCTGGGACAACGCGAAGAAGTACATCGAGACCGGCGCCTTCGGTGGCAAGCGCAGCGACCCGCACAAGGCCGCGGTCGTGGGCGACACCGTCGGCGACCCGTTCAAGGACACCGCGGGCCCGTCGCTGCACGTGCTCATCAAGCTGCTCGCGACGGTGACGCTGGTGCTCGCGCCGCTGTTCGTGGGCACGCTGTCGTAGGCCGCGCTCCTCGCCGGTCGCCGGGCCGGCTTCGGCCGCGGCTTGAAGTCGAAGCGCCGATGGCTTACAGCTCACGCCGTGGTGCAGCTCACCGAGGAAGCCGCAGCGGCTCTGCAACGCCTCATGGCGGAGGAGTCCGCGCCGGGCCTGGGGTTGCGCGTGCAGGTCGTGGGCGGAGGCTGCGAAGGGCTCTACTACGATCTGGACCTCGTCCCCGCGCCTTTCGAGGGCGACGACGTCGGCAGCTCGCGGGGCATTCCACTCTACGTGGACAATCGGGCCCGCGCCCTTCTCGACGACCTCACGCTCGACTACCAGGACGGCTTCCGCTTCGAGAACCCCCGCGCAAAGGCCGTTTGCCGCTGCGGGGCGAGCTTCAGGTAGGGCTCCTCCGCTTGCGCAGCGACGCCCGCAGGTCGTCGAGCATGGGCGGGTGCCCCCGGCAGACGGAGAACCAGCGCACGACCCGCGCGCCGCCCAGCAGGCCGGCGAGCGGAATCCCCACCAGCGCCAGCCCCGCCGCGCCGAACCACCAGGACCGGCCCGCCGGCGCCGCGAAGGCGGCCCGCGCGAGCCCGAAGGCCACCGCGCCCCCCAGGAGAATGCTCAGGAAGAGCAGCAGCATGGCGCTGCGCGCGCCGTAGTAGGTGTTGATCGTGTGCTGGAGCTCGGCCCGGCGCAGGTGGGGCCGCGTGCCCGCGGCCGCCACGTCCAGGAGCTGGCTGCCCTCGCAGTCGAGGCAGAGGCGACCGCCCGAAAAGGTGCGGTGGCAGCGCGGACAGATCTTGAGCACGGTGGGGAGAATTAGGCGGGACGGGCCGTGCGGTCAACCCGACCCGTCGCCGCCGGACCGCCCGAACGGAACGCGGAACAGCGCCACGTGCTTCGCGCCGGCCGGTAGCGTCTCGCTCCGGAAGAACACCATGCCGTCCTCGAGCAACGGGACATCCAGGCCGTGCGCGGCCTCGAGGAGGGCCTCGGCCAGCGCACGCGCCCGCCGGGGTGCGCCCACCCGGGCGAGCGTCAGGTGGGGGCTGAAGGTGCGGTTCTCCGCGGGGAAGCCGAGGGGCCCGAGGCGCTGGTCCACGGCTTCGGCGAGACGAGCGAGCTTCCCGTCGGGATCCGTCACGCCCACCCAGAGCACGCTGGGGTTGCGGACGTTCGGGAAGGCGCCCGCCCCTTTCAGAGCCAGCCGGAGCGTCCCGCTGCCGGCCGCGACCTCGGCGAGGCGAGCGTGGATGGCAGGTAGCTGCGCAGCCTCGACCCGGCCGAGGAACTTCAGCGTGATGTGAAGGTTCTCGGGCGGGCTCCAGCGCGCGCGCGCCGGGCCGGACTCGTCGTGCGTGGTGAGGCGCTCGATGAGGGCGGCGAGCAGCGCGCGGGCTTCCCGCGACAGCTCGAGCGCCACGAAGCAGCGCAGCGTCCCGGCCAGGTACTCGCCCGCGCTCGGAAGCACGGCCACGCTGCGTTCGACCTCGGGACCCATGAGGTCGACAGGGTAGGGCGTATCGGAGTCCTCGTACAGGCCTCCGCCGGTCGGCGTCGCTCGGGCGGCGTTTGCCTTGACGCGTCATGGACCCTCTGTTACGCGATTCGCAACGTGAGCGACGCTCCCGATTACAAGGCCACGACGAACCTGCCGCGAACGGACTTCGCCATGAAGGCGAACCTGCCCACGACCGAACCCAAGCGCGTGGCGGCGTGGCAGCAGGACGACACGTACGCCCGGGCGCTCGCCGCGGCGCAGGGGCCAGCCTTCACGCTGCACGACGGTCCGCCCTACGCGAACGGCCACATCCACCAGGGGCACATGCTCAACAAGGTCCTCAAGGACTTCGTGGGCAAGGTGCAGACCATGTCCGGCCGGCCGGCGAAGATCTTCCCGGGCTGGGATTGCCACGGCTTGCCCATCGAGCTCGCGGTCGACAAGGAGCTGGGATCGAAGAAGCGGGACATGTCGAAGGTGGCGATCCGCAAGGCGTGCCGCGCCCATGCGCAGAAGTTCATCGACATCCAGCGCGAGGAGTTCCAGCGGCTGGGCGTCTTCATGGCCTGGGCCGAGCCCTACACCACCATGGCCTACGGCTACGAGGCGCGCATCGTGCGCGAGCTGGCCAAGGTCGTGCGCGCGGGGGCGGTCTACCGCGGCAAGAAGCCGGTGTACTGGTGCATCGTCGACCGCACGGCCCTCGCCGAGGCGGAGGTCGAGTACGACGATCACGATTCGCCCTCGGTCTACGTGGCCTTCCCGCTGACCGCCGGCCTCGGCAAGGTCTTGCCGGCGCTGGGGGATCGGCCGGTCGATCTCGCGATCTGGACCACCACGCCGTGGACGCTTCCGGCGAACCTCGCGATCGCGGTTCACCCGACCTTCCAGTACCTCGTCTACGAGCTGCGCGGGCGGCCCACCGTCGTGGCGTCGGATCTGCTGATCTCGTTCCTCGCCGCCGTGGCGCCTGGGGATCTGGTGGAGGCGAAGCGGCAGGTCGGCGGCACCCGCCTCGACTCGGCGTCGCTCACGCATCCCGAGAGGATCCTCGGTTACGTCGAGGGGCGGGCGCTGGAGGGCCTGCAGTACCGCCACCCCCTGGTCGATCGAACCTCGCCGGTGATTCTCGGAGATCACGTCACCCTGGAGGCCGGCACCGGCCTCGTGCACACCGCGCCGGGCCACGGGCAGGACGACTACGCGGTGGGGAAGCGCTACGGCCTGGCGCCCTTCGCCCCCGTCGACGCCGCCGGCCACTTCACCGAAGAGGCGGGCGCCCCCTGGAGCGGGCAGCAGATCTTCCACGCGAACCCGGCCATCGTGGCGGCGCTCGCCGACAAGGGCGCCCTGCTCAACGCACCCAACGAGCACGTGCGCCACAGCTACCCCCATTGCTGGCGCTGCAAGAAGCCGGTCATCTTCCGCGCCACCGACCAGTGGTTCATCTCGATGGACGCGACGTCCCTGCGGCAGCGCGCTCTCGCGGCCATCGAGGACGTCGAGTGGATCCCAGCCTGGGGCCACGACCGCATCCAGGGCATGCTGCAGGGCCGCCCCGACTGGTGCATCAGCCGCCAGCGCGCCTGGGGCGTGCCCATCCCGGCCTTCTACTGCGAGGGCTGCGGAGAGAGCCTGCTCGACCCCGCGCTCCTCGATCGCGTGGCGGACCGCTTCGAGACCGAGGGCGCCGACGCCTGGTTCGAGCGGCCCGCGGCGGACTTCATGCCCGCGGGCCAGCGCTGCCCGAAGTGCCAGGCCGACCGCTTCCGCAAGGAAGAGGACATCCTGGACGTGTGGTTCGACAGCGGCGTCTCGCACGCGGCCGTGCTCGACGCGCGCGGCGTGACGCTGCCGGCCGATCTGTACCTCGAGGGCTCCGACCAGCACCGGGGCTGGTTCCAGTCGTCGCTGCTCTGCAACCTCGCCGCCGGCCGGGCGGGTTCGCCCTTCCGCCGCTGCCTCACCCACGGGTTCGTGGTGGACGAGAAGGGGCAGAAGCTCTCGAAGTCGCTCGGCAACTACATCGACCCGCAGAAGCTCCTCGCCCAGCACGGCGCCGAGATCGTGCGGCTCTGGGCCGCCGCGTCGAACTACGAGCAGGACGTGCCCCTCTCCGAGGGGATCATGAAGCAGCTCGCGGAGAGCTACCGCAAGATCCGCAACACGCTGCGCTTCGCGCTGGGGAATCTCTCCGACTTCGATCCCGGGAAGGACCGCGTGCCGGCGGGCGAGCTCCCGGTGCTCGATCGCTACTTCAGATCCGTGCTGCACGGCTTCCTCGGCCGCGTGCGCGAGGCCTACGCGAAGCACAACTTCAACCAGGTTCACCACGAGGCGGCGTACCTCTGCTCGACCACCCTCTCGGCGCTCTATTTCGACATCCTGAAAGATCGCCTCTATTGCTCGGGCCCCAAGGACGTGGAGCGCCGCGCCGCGCAGACCGTGCTCCACGAGATCGTGGACCTGCTCTGTCGCGCGCTCGCGCCCATCCTGAGCTTCACCTGCGAGGAGGCCTACGCGTTCCTCCCCGGCCACCGCGAGAGCGTCTTCGTGGCGGGGCTGCCGCCCGTCGACGCGGCCGCGCTGGACGAGAAGCTCGAGGCGCAGATGGCGGGGGTGCTCGGCGTCCGGGCCGAGGTCCAGAAGCGGCTCGAGGACCTGCGCCGGGAGAAGACGATCGGCAGCTCCCTCGAGGCGCGCGTGAGCCTCGCCGCTGCCGAGCCCCTGGAGGCGTTCCAGCGCCTGGGTGGAAGCCTCGAGGAGCTCTTCATCGTCTCCCAGGTGGAGCTCGCTCCGGAGCTGCGCGTGGAGCGGGCCGCGGGCCGCCGCTGCGAGCGCTGCTGGAAGCACCTGCCCGAGGTGCCCGAGAACCCGCCGCTCTGCCGGCGCTGTGCGCGGGTCGTGCAGGAATTTTCGAGCAGGCAACCGAGTTAGCTGCGAACGAGGTCCGGAGCCATGCGGCCAGAGATCATCCCGAATCTGCTGAACTTCACCGTCGCCACCTGGAAGGTCCTGCTCTACGGGGGATCGGTGGTGATGGGCGGCTACACCGCGATCATGACCTGGTTTCGCGAGGGCAAGACCGAGGAGGCGCGGCGCCATGCGGTCTGGGCGGGGCTGGCCTGGGCCGCCGGTGGCGTCGCCGCGACGATGTTCTTCGCCATTCCGGACTGGATCGTCCCGGACTCGCTCAAGCACGGCGGCTACGTCGACCTCCCGCTCCACACCTACGGCATGATGATCGCGATCGGCTTCATCGTGGCCATCTCGCTGTCGGCCCGCGAAGCTCGCCGCTGCGGCATCTTCCCCGGCCAGTCGCCGCCGATGAACGACGAGGAGCGCGAGCGCGCGGGCAACACGGTGATGGACCTCGCGTTCTGGGTGCTCATCGCCGCCATCGTGGGCTCGCGGATCTACTTCATCCTGGTGAACTGGGACGGCCCCGAAGGGTACGGCGCCCACCCGGAGAACATCCTCAAGTTCTGGACCGGGGGCCTGGTCTTCTACGGCGGCCTGCTGGGCTCCGTGGGCGCGTCCATCTGGTACGCCCGCAGGCATGGCATCAACTTCCTGCGGCTCGCGGACGTCGGCATGCCCACCGTGTCCATCGGGCAGTTCTTTGGCCGTCTCGGCTGCCTGTCCGCGGGCTGCTGCTGGGGCAAGGAGGCGCCCACCGGCTTCCCGCTCGGCCTCAAGTTTCCGCCCGGCAGCCTCGCCTACGACACGCTCGTCAACGAGCGGCACTCGCTCGCGGCCACCGCGCTCACGACGCCGGCCCTCTACCCGACGCAGCTCATCGACGGCGTGGGCCAGTTGCTCATCTTCATGCTGCTGATCTGGTGGGTCCGCCCGCGCAAGCGCTACGACGGACAGGTGATGCTCGCCTGGTGCTTCCTCTACCCGCTGCTGCGCTTCTCGGACGAGTTCCTGCGAGGCGACTTCGAGCGCGGGGTCTACACCTCGCTGCACATCTCGGTGGCCCAGTTCACCTCCATGGGCATCGCCCTGGTGGCGCTGGCGCTCCTCGTGGTCCTGCGGCGCCGCGCGGCGGCCGGGGAGACGCTGCACCCCACCCCGGCGTGATACAGTGACCGGCAGTGGCCCTGCCGAAGAAAGCGCCCACCACCCAGGGTGGCAAGGGAACGCGTCCCCCCATCCCGCTCAAGGCGGGCACCGACGAACGCCTGCGCGCCCGGGTCGAGGGCCGCACCTACACGCCGGAGGAGCTGGCCGAGCGCATCAAGCAGCTCGAGTCCCGCCTCGCCGTCCTGCGGAACAAGCAGGAGCAGTACTTTTTGGGCGTCGAGCGCGTCTCTCCCGAGAAGGAGCGCGACGTCCTGAAGCGGGAGATCGACGACCTCAAGTTCATCGTCGGACGCAACACGGGCCTGAAGTTCCAGGCGCAGAGCCTGTTCAACCGGTTCCTCTCGTACGAGCGGATGTGGCTGCGGACGGAGAAGGAGATCGAGGAGGGGCGCTACCACCGGGACATCTTCAAGGCGCGCTTGCATGCGAGGCGGCGCGCGCCTGGCGCGACGGACGACGGCTTTCCCGAGATCACGGAGGAGGAGGAGATCCCTCCCCCCAAGCCGGCGGCGCCGGCGGGTCTTCCCACCGAGGACCGGCTCCGCGCCGTGTACCAGGCGTATGTCGCCGCCAAGAAGCAGTGCAAGGAATCCGTGGCGGGCCTCAGCTACGAGCAGGTCTCCGCGCAGCTCAAGCAGCAGGTCCCGACGATCCTCGAGCAGACAAAGGCGAAGGCCGTCGATTTCAAGGTCGTGATCAAGGACGGCCGCGCCACGCTGCGCGCGGTGGCGAAGGACTGAGCGGGCCTATCCGGTCGGCTGGGCGCCGCTGATCTCCACCGTGGCTCGCGGCTTTCCGAAGACGCGCGCGCCCCAGATGCCCACCTCGTACATGAGGCACATGGGCACGGCCATGATGGCGAGATTCAAGGGGTCGCCCGTGGGCGTGATGATGGCCGCCAGGATCGTGTTGACCAGGATGGCGTAGCGGCGGTTCTTGGCGAGCCACTTGCCGTCGACGAGGCCCACCATCGAGAGCGCCGTGATGATGAGCGGCATCTCGAAGACGACGCCGAAGGCCAGCTCCATGGCGAGGACGAAGGTGAGCTGGTCGCTCATCGAGAGCCAGGGCTCGACCCACGAGGCGTCGTCCGCGGACCCGACGCCGATGAGGTAGCCGAGCGCGGCCGGCAGCACGACGAAGTAGCAGAACAAGGCGCCGCCGATGAAGAACACCGTTCCGGCGACCACGAACGGAATGACGCGCTTCTTCTCCTTCTGGTAGAGCGCCGGCGCCACGAACTGCCAGAGCTGGTAGAGAATCGCCGGCGAGGCCAGGAAGATCCCGCCGTAGAGACCCACCTTCAGGTAGACGGTGAACTTCTCCATCACCGCCGTCGGGTGCAGCTTCTGCGCGCCTTTCGGGAGCGCCGCCAGCACCGGCGCCATGAGGACGTGGAACAACTCGGGCGAGAACCAGCAAGCGATGGCCGCTCCGATGCCGATGGCCCACAGGCAGCGAATCAGGCGCGTGCGCAGCTCCCCGAGGTGCTCGAGGAAGGTCATGCGAACGTCTGCCACGCGTCAGACCTCGTCCGGCTTCTTGCCCGGAGCCGCGGGGTCCGGCGGCGGTGGGTTCTTGGGCTCGGCCGCCGCCGCGATGGAGGCGGTGAGCGCCGGCAGCGGAGAGACCGGCGGCTTCGGCTTGGCGGCCTCGGCGCGGTAGAGCTCTTCCTCCACCGTGTTGCGGATGTCCTCGGTGGCTCGGCGAATCTCCTTCATCCCCTTGCCGATGGACCGCGCCACCTCGGGCAGCTTGTCCGGTCCGAGCAGGACGAGCGCCAGGATCAAGATGACCATCAGCTCGCCTGGACCGATGTTGAACATGCCGCCTCGAGGGCCGGAAAGGCCCGATCACCAACCCCGGGCTCCGGCCGTTCCTTCCGCCGCCGCGGCGGGGATCATACTCTAAAGCGACGGACCTCGTCTCGCAGCACTTCCGCCTGTTGCCGCAAGAGATCGATGGCGGCTTCGAGATCCGTCATCGAGCGGTTCTGCGCCTCGGCGACGCCCTTGATGTTCTCGACGGCGTGCATGACCTGCTCGGAGCCCTTGGTCTGCTCCTTCTGCGCCCGGTTCAGGTGGTTGACCATCTCGCTGATGTTCTCGATCGCCCGGGTGATCTGCTTGCTGCCGCGCGCCTGCTCCTGACTCGAGCGCTCGACGTGCTTGGTGACGATCTTCATCTTCTCGGCGCTTTTCATGATCTGCTCGGAGCCGCGCGCCTGCTCGGCCGTCGCCTTGGCGATCTGCTGGACGGTCTCGGCGATGCGCGTGATGGCGTTCGTGACCTGCTTGCTGCCGCGCGCCTGCTCGACCGTCGCCCGGGCGATCGCCTTCACCATCTGCGTCGACTTCTTCGCCGACTCGAAGATCTTCTTCAGGGCGCCCTCGGCCTCGCCGCCCAGGCGCACGCCCTCCTCGACGTTCTTCACGCCGCGCTCCATCGCGGAGATGGCGTTGTGGGACTCCTGCTGGATGCTGCGCACCAGCTCGGCGATCTCCTTGGTGGACAGGCCGGTGCGCTCGGCGAGGTCCTTGATCTCGTCGGCGACCACGGCGAAGCCCTTGCCGTGCTCCCCGGCCTGGGCCGCGATGATGGCCGCGTTCAAGGCGAGGAGGTTCGTCTGCTCGGCGACGTCGTCGATCACGCTCAGGATGTTGCCGATGGTGCCGATCTTCTGGCCCAGCGACTCGATCACCTCGGCGGCCGTCTTCGACGAGTCCTTGATCTTGTCGATGCCGGTGAGGGTCTTCTGCAACGAGGTGACGCCGCTCTCCGCGTCGGTGGAGACCTGCTCGGAGAGGCGCGCCGTCTCGTTGGCGTTGCTCTCGACCTGCCCGATGGAGACGTCCATCTCGTTCATCGACGAGCTCGTCTCCTCGGCGGTGGCCGACAGGTCCTCGACGTTCTTGGCGACCTCCTTGATGGAGAAGGTCATCTGCTCGATGGCCGACGTCGTCTCCTCCACGCTGGCCGCGAGCGACTGGATGTTCTCGACGACCTCGTCGTTCGTCGCGGCCATCTGCAAGATGCTGGAGGACGACTCCTCGGCGCTCTGGGCGAGGACCTCGACGTTCTCGGCGATGCCCTTCAACGAGGCGATCATCTCCTCCATCGAGCTGGAGGTCTCGTCCACCGAGGCGGCGGTGGTCTGCGCGCCGTGGGCGACCACGTCCGAGGTGCGGGTGATGCGCTCGATGACCTGGCTGACGTTCTCGGTGACGCCCTTCACCTTGGCGAGCGTCTGGTTGAGGTTGCTGGTGATGCGGTTGAGCGCGTCGGCCATGCCCCCGAGCTCGTCGTCGGCGGTCTTCTCCACCCGCTCGGTGAGGTCGCACTCGCTCACGCGGGACGCGACGCCGATCATGGTCTCGAGCGGCCGGAGCACGAACTGCCTCGAGATGAAGTAGACCATCACGATGAAGACCAGGACGCCGCCGAGCATGAAGTAGACCATGCGGTGCCGGAGCCCGGTCACCTGGGCCTGGCTCCGGGCGGTCGACATGCCGAGGTAGACCCAGCCGCGGATCTTGCCGCGGCCGGCGCCGTGATCGGCCCCTCCGCCGGAGTCGCCCCCGAGAAGCAGCGCCTCATCGGCCGTCTTGCTCTCCGGGTTGTCGACGATGTCCTCGGCGTACACCGGCGCCTTGAAGCAGTCGAAGTCCTCGAAGGAGAAGATCTCCTGCCCCGGGTGATCCTTGTAAGCGCGCAGGACGTCCGGTTGCTCCACCTCCCGCTTCGCGTCGCGGAAGCGGTGCGCCAGCACCGTCCCATCGGCGTTTGCGAGGATGAGGAAGCCGAGCTCGGGGTCCCCGAACGATTCGTCGATGCTCGCCCGCGCCAGCTCGCCTTTCCCCTGGAGGAACGGCAACGCCGACCGGCCCGCCATGGCCTGCAGCAGCGCATTCCCCCGCGCTTCGAGCCCCTCGCTCAACGAGGAGGTGACGTTCTGGCTCACGACGGAGGCCAGCACGAGCAGCATCACGCACAGGACCAGCGGGAAGGAGATGTAGAGGATCCACTTGAGGCCGAGCTTCCTGAAGAGGTTTGCCATGGGTTTTCGCCGCCCCGATCACTCGACCTGCTGTGCGCCGTTGAGGATGGCCTGTGGAATGTCGAGCCCCAGGCTCCTCGCCGTGCCGACGTTGACGACGAGCGTGCCGCGCGTCGCGCTCACGGGAATCTCGCCGGGCTTCTTCCCCCCGAGGACCTGTCGGACCACCTTGGCGGCGTCCTCGCCGCTCGCGGCATAGTCGGGAGAGAGCGCGAGGAGGGCGCCGGCTTTCACGAACTGGCTGTTGAAGACCATCAGCGGGAGCTTTCGCGCGAGGCTCAGCTCGAGCGCCAGGCGGAAGGTCTCTTTCGTGACGACGGTCGCGTCGGGCGGAAGCCAGAACGCATCGACCTTGCCCGCCAGCCGCGCGAGCGCGTCGGGAACCTGATCGCTGTGCTGGATCGACTCGGTCACCAGGGTCAGACCGACGGCGCTGGCCGCCGCGCGGGCCTCGTCGATGAGGGGCCCACTCTTGGCGGGGCTGAAGACCACGCCGAGCCGGGTCATCGACGGTACCACCCGCTGCAGCTCCTCGATCTGCCTCTTCACCGGGATGGCCAGCGTCACCCCCGTCACGTTCGGCCCCGAGATGCCGTTCACGTCGGGATCGAGGACCATGCAGTAGACCACCGGGAGATCGGGCAGCCCATCGGCGGCGGCCTTGGCGGCGCGCACGCCGATCGCCAGCACCACGCCGGGGTGGCTCGCGCGAACCTCGCCGAGGCGATCGCCGGAGGGGCCCATGTCGAAGTCGATGACCGGCCCCCGGTAGGCCCGCTTGAACCCGTCGAGGGCTTGCCGGTAGGCGTTGATGTCCTCGGACAGAAGGGCCGCCACCCGCCCGTCGGGCGCCGCGGCCGCGGCCCCGGTGTGCAGGACCGCCGCCAGCGCCACGAATCCGGCGATGAAGCGATGGATTTCCAAGCGGCGCGAGTATCGCACGGCGCGCGGTGGGCCTCCAAGAAGGTCGCGCTGGCGAGCCTCACCCCTCGCGCCGGCGTGGCAGGGCGACGGAAAGCGCCCGAGATCCGCTCAGGCGGCCGGCAAGCGGACGGTGAAGACGGTGCCGCGCCCCGGCTCGCTCGCGACGTCGACGGTGCCCCCGTGGTTTCCCACGATGCCCTGGACGATCGACAGCCCAAGACCGGTTCCACCGGGCTTGGTGGTGAAGAACGGCTCGAAGACCCGCGAGAGGTCCGCTTGCGAAATGCCCCTCCCCTCGTCGCGCACCCGCAGCACCACGAAGGGCCCCGCGGGGGAGGCGGTGACTTCCACCACGCCCGGCGCCGGGAGCGCGTGGCAGGCGTTCGTGACCAGGTTGACCATGACCTGCAACAGGTTGCTGCGGACGCCGTGAACCATCGGCAGCCCCGGCGCGAGGTCCAGCTTCAGCTGGGCGCCGGACTCGCGCAGCACGTGCTCGCAGAAGCTCAGGGCAGTCTGGACGAGATCGGCCGGGTCGATCGCCGCTGGCTCGGCGGGCGCCGGGCGCGCGTACACCAGGAGATCCCGCGTGAAGCGAAGGATCCGCTGGCTCGCTTCGAGGATGCGGTCGACCTTCTCCCGGTCGGCGTCCAGGACCTCCCGGGCCAGCGCGAACCTGGAGCGCAGGGATTCGGCGCTCATCGTGATCGAGGTCAGCGGGTTGTTCAGCTCGTGCACCACCCCCGCGGCGAGCTGCCCCAGCGAGCTGAGCTTCTCCGCCTGGATGAACCGCTGCTCCAGCTCGCGAAAGCGCCTCAGGTCCTCGCCGATGGCGATGACTCCCTCGACGGCGCCGTCGCCGGACACGAGCGTCGCGGTGTTCACGGAGACGGGCGCCCGCCCACCGTCGGCGGTGAGAAACCCGATTTCAAGGTGGTCGATGGGCTGTCCCCTCAACGATGCCGCCATCGCGCGGACGAGCCTGATCCTGTCTTCCGGGGGCACGAGCTCGACGAGGTCTCGACCCAGGACCGCCTCGCGCGCCCAGCCGGAGAAGGAGCAGAATGCCTCGTTGAAGAGCCGGACGCGGCGCGCGCCATCGGTGACCAGGATCAGCGCGTTGGCCCGTTCGATGAGGTTCTCGAGATGCCGCCGGACCTGCCGGAGCTCCGAGATGAGCTGGGCATTGCGCAGCGCGGCCGCGGCCTGCGGCGCCAGTCGGCGCAGGGCCTCGATAGTGCCGGCCGGGGGAGGCCGCCGGCCACGCTCGGCCTCGATGTCCAGCATCCCCACGAGACCCTCGGCTGCGACGAGCGGCACCGAAGCACCGGGTGCCTGCGCATCGAAGACGGGCTGCCGCTTCGCGCTCAGCGAGACGCCGTCGGGCAGGACCGTTCCGCGGAGGGCACCCTCCAGCGAGGCCCGCGCGATCTCGAGGCGGGCGCGCGCCGACGGGAGCAGCGCCCTGTCCGCGCGGGCGGCGACCAGCCGGCCGCTCTTGGGATCGATGAGGCGGACGGCTGAGATGTAGCCGGTCATGCGCCGGTTGAGCGTCTCGACCAGGCAGGCGAGCGCGGCCTCCTCGCCTTCCGCGAGCGCGAGCAGGCGCGGGAGATCCTCGAGCCACGTCTCGCTGCCGGCCGCCGCGGTCCTCGACGTTCGCCGCGCCGATCGCCGAGCCGGTGCGCGCGCGCGCCTCCCCGCGATCATCTAGCTGCCACCCGGCTTTTCCTGATCGATGGCCCGATCCAGGTCGACGATGCGGGATTCGCCTACGTACGTCTTGGTTTCGTAGCGGTTCACCCGCCCGATCTTTCGCACGATGTCGGCCATTCGCTCCGCTTCTCGCACGACCACGTCCAGCGCGGCGGCGTCGGGAGAACCGTCGGCGATGTGTCGTCGCAGGAGATCGGCGTAGCCCATGATGGAGGTCAGGGGCTGGTTCAGCTCATGGGCGGCGGTGCCGGCGAGCTCTGCCAGCAGGACGGGCCGCGTGCCGTTCTCGAGCTGCGCCTGCGCATGCGCCAGGCGCTCCTCGAGCTTGACCTGCAGCCGCAGGTCCCGCAGGAAGAGCAGGATCCAGTCGGGCCGCTCGGGCGCCCCCATGGCACAGGCCGAGAGATCGACCGGGATTCGATCGCCGCCGCCGCTGAGAATCTCTGTCTGCGTGGGCGTGAGCCGTCCGGGGCCGCCGAAGCGGTCCGAGAAGAACCGCCGCCGCAGATCCGGCCAGACCCCCGGCGGGCAGAGATCCTCGAACGAGAGCTTGGCGACGACGTCGGAGGCCGACCGGCCGCACAGCTCCTCCGCCGCCCGGTTGAAGACCCGTACCTGGCCGGTCAGATCGCCGACGACGATGGCCTCGCGGGACTCGTCGAGGATCTTGCGCAGCAACCTGTCGGCATCCAGGGGCGTGGCGGGGGTGGGTGGGTTCATGACGGGCCGCGAGGGCTGCAGGTCAGCGCCTCCTCCGGCTTCCGCGGCCGAGGTCTCGCAGCTTCTCCTTGGCCTCCTTCGCGACCGCGAGCTTGCCCCCGCACTGCCTGAGGGTGTCCTCCAGCGCCAGCTTCGCCTCGTCGCGCATCTTCAAGCCGGACAAGCTCTCGCCGAGCTTGAGCCGAGCGTCGCAGACCCGATCGCTGCGCGGGTACGAGTCCGACACCTTCTGGAAGGCCAACGCGGCCTCCTTGAGCTGCCCAGATTGCATGAGGCACTGCCCCACGTAGAACTGCGCCTCGCCCGCCTGGGGATCGGTGGGGTAGCGGCGCAGGTACTCGAGGTAGAGCTCGCGGGCCACGTCGTAGTCGGCGCCCTTGTACTCCTTGAAGGCAACGGCGTAGAGGCCGGAGCGGTCGGGGGGCGCCAGCTTCATCGCCTTCTCCCGGGCGGTCACTTGCGCCATGGCCTTCGAGCCGAGCGCCGCGGCGAGCTTCTGATCGAGCGAGCTCGCGACGGATTGCTCGCCGGTCGCGAGCTGCTGGAGCTGGTGCTTCGTCTCGTCGAGCTCGCCCTGCAGCAGCTGCAGCTTCTCCTGGAGGTCGTCCAGGCGCGCGTCGGCGTCGGCGCCGGTGCGGTGGGCGACGGTGTTGAGCTTGTCGAGGGCGTCCGTCATCTCCTGCAGCTTCTGGTCGATCTTGGGCAGCTGGGCCTCGAGCTGGCGCCGCTGCGCGTCGATGGCCGTCTGGTGGTCCTGATCGTCGGCTTCCAGCGCCTTGAGCCGCTGGTCGATCACGTCGCCGTGGTGCGCGGACGTCCAGCAGGCCGAGAGCAACACCACTGCGGCGCCGGCGAGGGTAAGCGAACGCCTCATGACGCGGGAGCATAGCACAGCGATTCTTCAGTGGATCGCCGTTCGCAGCGGCAAGCTGGCCACGAGCTCGCCCTCCTCGATGGCCAAGGCCGCGAGCCGCGCCCGCGCGGCCGCCTGGCCGCCCACGCCCGCGGCGAGCTTCAGGAAGAGAGCGTGGTGACCGGCCTCGGCCCGGAAGAGATCGCCCCAGAGGCGCCGCAGCCTCGGATCGTCCGAGGTGTCGGCCAGCAGCGAGAAGCGCTCGCAGGAGCGCGCTTCGATGAGCGCCGCGACGAGCAGGCGATCGCGCAGGCGGGCGGAACCGTCGGCCGAGACCCGTGACGCGAGCGCGCGGGCATAGGGATCGGCGGGGGTGCGGCCGAGCCGCAGCGCACGTCTCTCGAGCTCGGCCAGGACGCGGAAGAAGTGCCTCGTCTCCTCCTGCGCCAGCGCTACGAGCGGCCCGGCGAGCTCTGGATGCTCGGGGTGGTGCGCGACGATCGACAGCGCCGAGGCCGCCGCCTTCTTCTCGCAGTGCGCGTGATCCCGCAGCAGCTCGCCGACGTCCGCCAGCGCGGCCTTCGCCCATCCGGGATCGGTCTGCCTGGCGAGGCCCAGCAAGCGGTCGCGGGACTCCGGCTACTCCTGCGTGAAGTCGTCGCGCCGGTTCTGGGCCCAGCAGGACTCGGTCTCGTCGCTGCAGGTCGGCTTGTCCTTGCCGTAGCTGATGGTCTTGAGCTTCTTCTTGCTGATACCGAGGTTCATCAGGTACTTCATGGCGGCGCCGGCGCGGCGCTGGCCCAGGTGCAGGTTGTACTCCTCGGTGCCACGGTCGTCGCAGTTGCCGGCGATGGTGACGCGGCCGCCGTTCGGGCTGCTCTTGATGCAATCGGCGTCCTTCTGGAGCGTCGACTTGGCGTCGTCGTCGAGCGTCGACTCGTTGTAGGCGAAGTGAATGCTGTCGAGCGTGCAGGCCGCCGGCGCCTGGCAGGTGCCATCGACGCACTTCTTGTTGCCGCCGCAATCGGTGTCGGTGGTGCACTCCGCCTTCATCGCGCAGCGGTTCTGCTTGCACTGCTGACCGGCGCCGCAGTCGGCGTCCTTCTCGCACTCGATGACGCACTTCTCGTTGCGGCAGATCTTCGGCGCGGTGCAGTCGGAGTCGCTCTGGCACTCCGGCTTCGGCACGCACTTGTTGGCGCGGCACACGAAGCCCGCCTGGCAGTCCTTGTCGACGCCGCACTCCTGGCAG
>DATJNL010000320.1:0-41177 GCA_035508175.1 Myxococcales bacterium | reverse complement strand
TCCGGCACTTCCGACGGCAAAGGCTGTCGATCAACACCTTTCAGGAGACGGATATGGGCAGCGAAGAGCTTGGAACAATGGGATCCCTCGCGAAGGCGTTCCAGGACGGCGGCGTCGGTATGTACCCGATCGCCATGATGTCGATCTTCGCGCTCACCGTCCTCTTCGATCGGTTCTACGCTCTGTTCGTGAAGAACAGCATCAACAAGGAGGCCTTCATGCGAGGCCTCAAGAAGCACATCTACGCGGGCGACCTCGACAAGGCGATCTCGTTCGTCGCCAGCCAGAAGCGCACCCCGCTCACGGCGGTCGTCAAGGCGGGCCTCATCAACGTGCCCAAGGGCGAAGCCGAGGTGCAGGCCGCGATGGACGAAGCCAGCCTCCGCGAGAACCCCAAGATCGAGACGCGCACCGGCTACCTCGCCATGATCGGCAACGTGTCGACGCTCTTCGGACTCCTCGGGACGATCTTGGGCCTCATCAAGTGCTTCGGCGCCGTGGCGCAGGTCGACCCGGCCACCAAGGCGACGGTGCTCTCCCTCGGTATTTCCGAAGCCATGAACTGCACCGCCTTCGGCCTCACGGTCGCCATCCCCTCGCTGCTCGCGTTCTCGGTGCTCCAGGGCCGCACGCAGCACATGCTCGACGACATCAACGAGACCACGGTCGGCCTCTTGAACTTGATCATCGCGAACAAGGACAAGATGAAGATCCCGACCTCGATGCCGGCGGACCACGAAGAGTAAGCGCGGCAGACCAGGGAACCCGAGCCCGAGGAGACCACCATGGGCGGCGCAGCAGTCCCGGAGCCATCAGGTAAAGGCAAAAAGAAGGCGCTCGACGCGGTGATGAACGTGGTTCCGTTCATCGACCTTCTCTCCTGCTGCCTCTCGTTCCTCCTCATCACCGCGGTCTGGACCCAGATCGGCGCGCTCCAGGTCTCGCAGTCGGGCGGGCCGAACGATTCGCCGCCCCCGCCGGACAAGACGCTCCAGCTGCAGCTGACCATCACCGACAAGGGCTTCTCGCTGTCGGCGGGTCAGGGCGGGTCCGTCGTCGACATCCCGAAGAAGGGCACCGACCTCGACATCGCGGCGCTCTACGACAAGCTGAAAGAGATCAAGGGGCAGTTTCCCGATCAGCAGACGATCACCGTCGCGGCGGAAGACAGCGTGCAGTACAACGACCTCGTGCAGACGATCGACGTGTGCATGAAGGCCGGCCTCGCGTCGGTGTCCGTCCAGGCGGTGACCTGAGCCATGGCGATCAAGACCCCCGGCAAGCGCCCCGCGAAGCGCTTCGAGAAGAGCAAGGTCATCGGCGGCAAGTTCGGCCATGGCCGCAAGGGCACGAACGCCGACCTGCAGCTCACCTCGATGGTCGACATGTTCACGCTGCTGGTGATCTTCCTGCTCGCGAACTTCTCCGCCACCGGAGAGGTTCTCTTCATGAGCAAGGACATCCAGCTGCCCACGGCGAGCCACGGCAAGGAGATCGAGCGAGCGCCCGTGGTGGCCATCACGGATCAGTTCATCGGTCTCGAGGGCCAGAAGGTCGTCGACGTCGACCAGATCGCCCACGACGAGATCCTGAACATCCAGCAGCTCGAAGACTCCCTGCGCGACCTCAAGAAGCGCGAGGAGTTCGTCCACCAGCTCGACAAGGAGCACCAGTTCGAGGGGAAGATCAACATCCAGGCGGACAAGCGGACGCACTTCAAGATCGTGAAGCGCGTCATGTACAGCTGCGCCATGGCCGGCTACGGCAACATCAACTTCGCCGTGCTCGCCGGCAAGCGTGACGACGCGAAGCCCGTCACCGGCGGTGACGCCGCGGCGGCCGCTCCCGCGAAGTAACCAACGGCTGCCTCGCCGGGGCGCCGGAGCGCCGCGGATGCCCCGTTTGGGCCATCGTGCCGCAGTCCGAAGTGGAAATCGTCGGCGGGGCCATTCACCTGTCGGGCAGCGCGCTGTGGTTCGATGCGCCCAAGCGGCAGCCCCTGTCGTTCGTCTCGCACGCCCACGGCGATCACATCGCGCGGCACGAGCGGGTCATCGCCACCGGCGCCACCGCCCGGCTGATGGAGCGCCGGCTGGGCAAGCTCGCCAACACCCTCACCGCCCCCTACGGGCAGTCCTTCGACCTGGGGCCGC
This sequence comes from Myxococcales bacterium, assembly GCA_035508175.1. GTDB lineage: Bacteria > Myxococcota > Myxococcia > Myxococcales > JAKAPL01 > DATJNL01. The sequence continues at coordinate 39,024 of DATJNL010000320.1, read as the reverse complement.
TCAAGCTCACCCTCTTTCCGGCGGGCCACATCCTGGGCTCGGCGCAGATCCTGGTCGAGCGCGGCGGCAGGCGGATCGTCTACACGGGGGATCTCTGTCTGAGCCCCTCGCTCACCGCCGAGGCGGCGACGGTGGTGCCCTGCGACGTGCTGGTCATCGAGGCGACCTTCGGTCATCCCCGTTACCGCCTCCCCCGTCGGCCCGAGGCGCTCGCGCGGGTCGAAGAATTCGTCCAGCGGACGCACGCGGGGGGCGGCACTCCCGTCCTGCTCGCCTATGCCCTCGGGAAGAGTCAGGAGGTCATCCGCTACCTGGGTGAGCGCGGCTTCGCCATCCGCGCCGACGACACCATCTGCGCGCTGGCGCAGGTCTACCGCGACAGCGGCTGCCCGCTGCCCGAGGTGGCCCGCTACCGCGGCGTGGTCGCGCCCGGCGAGGTGCTCGTCGTGCCGCCCCACCGCGTGCGGGCGCCCTCCCTGCGGAGGCTGCCGCGGCGCCGGACCGCGATCCTCACGGGCTGGGCGCTCGATGGCGATGGGGCTCGGCGCTACCGGGCGGACGAGGCGATCCCGCTGTCGGATCACGCGGACTTCGACCAGCTCGTCGACTACGTCGAACGCTCCGGCGCGAAGCAGGTCTACACGGTGCACGGCTTCTGCCAGCCCCTCGCCGACGAGCTCCGCGCCCGCGGCTTTCGCGCGCGCCCGCTCGATCGCGGGTTGCAGCTCGATCTGTTCGAGTAGCCCGTGATCGAGCGGGTCGTCTCAGAAGACGCAGGCGGACAGCGGCTCGACAAGTTCCTTCGCAGAGCGCTGCCCTCGGTGCCCTCCTCCCACCTCTACAAGCTCCTGCGCACGCGCCAGGTGCGGGTGAACGGCCAGCGCTCGAAGGGCGATCGGCTGCTTCAGACGGGCGACCGCGTCGTCGTCCGGGGCGATCCGGAAGCGCTGCTCGGCCCACCGGAGGGCCGGCCCGCCGCCCCGCCGCTCGGCGCCTTTCGCGCCTCCCTCCTGCACGAAGACGCGCAGCTGCTGGCCGTGAACAAGCCGGCGGGCCTCGCCGTGCACCCGGGCAGCGGCATCCAGGGGGCGACCCTGGTCGATCTGGCGCGGGCCCACGTGGCGGCGCCTCCCGACGGCGAGTTCCAGCCCTCGCCCGGCCACCGGCTGGACCGCGACACCTCGGGCGTCGTCCTCGTGGCGAAGACGCGGCGCTGCATGGTCCGCCTCGCGGAGGTCTTCGCGGCCGGCGAGGCCGAGAAGCGGTACCTCGCCCTGGTGAAGGGGCAGCTCTCGCAGGCGCGCGGCACCATCGACCTGCCCCTCGCGGAGCACCAGCAGACGCGCCGGAGCCGCGAGGCCCGCGGGGTCAACCTCCAGGAGGCGGTCACGCACTACCGGGTGCTGGGGTCCAGCGCGCTGGTCTCGCTGCTCGAGTGCCGCATCGACACGGGTCGGACGCACCAGATCCGGCGCCACCTGGCGGCCATCGGCCACCCCGTCGTCGGCGACCGCCGCTACGGCGATTTCCCGTTCAACCGGCGCCTCAAGGCCGAAGCCCATCTCGGGCGCATGTTCCTGCACGCCGCCTCGCTGTCGCTCGCCCATCCGCTGACGGGACAGCCGCTGCACCTCGTCGCTCCGCTGCCGGCGGAGCTCGCCGACGTCCTGGCCGCGCTGGGAATCGCCGCGCCGGCTACCGCATGAGCTTCATCAGGACCACGAGGGTCAGGGCCAGGCCGATCGCGCCGAAGAAGATGATCGCGTAGCCACCGAAGTAGTGGGCCAGCGAGAGGTTCTCCTCGGGCTCGAGCTCGGCCTGCGGTTCGGGGGGCGGGTTTTCCGGCATCGTGGTCGTTTAACCAGCGCGAGGCGCGTCCGTCAATGGCGCCACGCGACGCCCAGGTAGGCGACCTGGCGCTCGTAGGCAAGGCCGTTCTGCTCGAAGTCGTTGCGGTAGTAGCCGTAGCGGGCCTCGACGGCGAAGCCCTTGCCGATGTCCTTGGAGACCTTGACCGAGACGTCGTTGAGATCGTCGTCGTCCTCGAGCAGGAGCAGCTGGGGGGACAGGTACAGTCCGTCCGGGTAGCTGGTGATCTGCAGGGCGCCGCCGCCCACCAGGTAGATGCCCCACGGCAGCAGGACGCCCACCAGGAGCTCGACCCGGTGGCGCAGGAAGCTCTCGCCGTACGAGTCGGACCGATCGTCCACGAAGCTGTAGGTCAACGAGAGCACGAACGGCGCTTGCAAGGCGTACCCGGCGGTCGCCACGTGGTACCAGTCGAAGCGCTGGCCCACGGCGGCCCCCGATGGGAGGAGCTGCGCGCCCTGGTAGTACTGCGGCATCAACCGGTAGCCCACGTGGAAGTACTGCTTGCGCCAGGGGCTCGAGACCAGCGTCGCCGACGCCGCGGGGCCCTGCTCGCTGAAATCGGTGTCGGGGAAGTAGTCGAACGCCTGGTAGCCCGCCCGCAGGTCGAGCCGCGTGCGGAGCCAGGGCCCGATCGAGACGCCCGCGCCCGCCCCGTAGCTGGCGAAGGCCCGATCGTCGTCGTCGACCCACTTGTCCTTGCCGCTCGCGTCGAACTTGAGGACGATCTTGCGGGAGAGCGCGATGTCGTGGTCCAGGATCGCCTGGCCCACCAGGGCATCCTCGGGACCCTGCGTGGCGAAGAGCCGAGCGCCCAGCTCGGCCGTCAGCTCGGTGCTCTGGTGGCTCCACGGCCGGCCCGACACGTCGAGATCGCCGTCGATCTGGAGGAAGCCGTCGCCGATCACGAGGCCGCCGCCAGGCAAGGAGGCGCTCGCCGAGTCGGCGAAGTTCCGGTAGACGTTGGTGTCCCAGCCGCTGTCGCTGGCGACGTGGCTTTCGATCGCCCAGGGCGTCGCACCGGTCAGCGCCAGGCATGGGACGAGCAGCGCGATCGGGGCGATCCGGCGCAAGCGCCGTCGAGGCTATCACAACGCCCCGCGAGCCGACGCGCGGGTCAGCGACCCTCTGACGCGCTCTTCTCGAGCGCCTCGGCCTTGCGGTGCAGCTGCTCGGCCTCGCGCTCCAGCGCGGCGCGCGCCACGCGAAGATCCTCGATGGAGTCGACGTCGTCGAGGTCCGCCGTCCGGACCTCCTCGGGGCGCTCACCGCTGAAGGTCTGACGGACGCTCGACGGCGATTCGCCTCCACCCGGCGCCGCCGCCGGCGGCGACATGCCCGCGAGGCTGCCGGGGTTGGCATTGTCCATCCCGCCGCCACCGCCGTTCCCGCCGCTTCCGGAGGGCGTCGTTCCCACACCGCCGGCGCCGCCGCCCCCGCCCATCTGGGTCGGGTTCTGCGAGCCGCGCGAGGTGTCGACCTGGGCCGCGCCCTGGCTCGGACTCGCGGACGAGAGCTCGGCGTGAGTCACGGCGACTCGCCGGTCGTCGTCGTCGAAGAGATCCTGCTCCCGCGCAAACTCGGAGACGCGGCGGGCCAGCGCGCGCTCGCGACCGAGCGCCTCGATCCGGCGGCTCACGGCGGCGATGCGGGTGCGCAGGGCGTCCTCCCGGTCGCGGAGGAAATCGGCTTTCTCCTGGAGCGAATGCGCGTCGTCGCCCTCGGTCGACCCGACTTGCGCCGGTACGCCGGGGACCGGGATGACCGCTCCGTGAGACTGGCGCAGCTTCTCCTCGCCGGCCGCGATGCGTTGCTGCAAGGCCTCCAGCCTGGCGGCGAGCGTCGCGGACGCACGCAGGAGCTCCGTCAGCTCGGGACCGGCTTCGGCACCAGCTGGGAGCGCGGCCTTCTTCGTGGCGATCAGCTGGCCCAGGCGCGCGAGCTCCCCTTGCGAAGCGTCGCGATCCGCCTCGAGCTGCGCCAGGCCCTCGGGCGCGGCATGGCCCGACGAGGCTGCCGGCGTGGCGGCCAGGACGAACAGCAACGTGGCGGTGGCAGCTAGAGGCACGTCGAGAGTCTAGGCAAGGGCCGTGCCAGCCTCACGGCCCAGTAACCCACCGTAAGGGCACCGACGGAACTGCGCGCTCGAGAGAGGATCACGAAAAACTGAGGCCTGCCCCACCAGAAAACGGGCACCCTTCATCGATCCGGCTCCTCCGCGCCATGCCCTCCGCGCTCGATGAAGCCGTATTTCTCGAGCTTGTAATAGAGGGCGCTGGTCTTGATTCCGAGCAGGCGCGCCGTCTCCGTCTTCTTTCCCTTGGCCTGCTCGAACGCCTGGCCGATCAGCTGCCGCTCGATGTCGTCGAGGAGATCCGGCAGCGGCCGATCGCTGCGCAAGGCCGGCCCCAGTCCGGTGGGAGGCCTGGCGCAATCGGGCAGATGCGCCGGCTCGATCAGCTCTCCCTCGGCGAACACGAGCGCGCGCTCGATGGCGTTCTCGAGCTCGCGCACGTTGCCCGGCCAGGGGTAGGCGGAGAGCCTCGCCAGCCCCGCCTCCGAGATGCCCTTCACCCGGCGGTTCACCCGGGGAGCGTGCTTTCTCAGGAAGTGCAGCGCCAGCTCCGGCACGTCCGCCGCGCGGTCGCGCAGGGGCGGCAGGGAGAGCGGGACGATCGCGAGGCGGTAGTAGAGGTCCTCGCGGAAGCGTCCGGCGCGAACCTCCGCTTCGAGGTCGCGGTTCGTGGCGGCCACGACCCGCACGTCCACCGAGAGCGTCTCCTCGCCGCCGACGCGCTGGAATTCCTTCTCCTGGAGGATGCGGAGCAGCTTGACCTGCAGCGCCACCGGCACCTCGCCGATCTCGTCCAGGAAGATCGTCCCGCCGGAGGCGAGCTCGAAGCGGCCCAGCTTGCGTCGCACCGCCCCGGTGAAGGAGCCGCGCTCGTGGCCGAACAGCTCGCTCTCGAGGAGGCCTTCCGCGAGGGCCGCGCAGTTCACCGTCACGAATGGGCCGTCCCGCCGGGGCGACAGATCGTGCACCGCCCGGGCCGCGAGCTCCTTGCCGGTTCCGCTCTCGCCGAGGATGAGCACCGTGGTCTGCGAGGCGGCCACGCGGCGGATCGCGTCGCCCAGCGCCTGCATCGCCGGAGAAGAACCGACGAGCCCTTCGAAGCGGCCGGCGATGACCTCTTGAAGCGACCGGGTCTGCTGGCGCAGCTCGCCGGTTTCGCGGCGCAGGCGCACCACCTCGAGACTCTTGTCCACCTTCGCCCGGAGAACCTCGGGGGAGAACGGCTTGGTCACGAAGTCGAGCGCGCCCTCCCGCATCGCCGCGACGGCGGTCTCGATCGTGCCGAAAGCCGTGACCATGAGCACGGCGGCGTCGGGGTCGGCGGCCCTCAGGCGACGCAAGACCTCCATGCCGTCCACGCCGTCCATCTTGAGATCGGTGACGACCAGATCGAAGCGGTGCTTCGCGGCCGCCACGAGGCCCTCCGCGCCGCCCGCCGCGGCCGTCACCGCGTGCCCCGAGCGGGTGAGGCTCACGGCCATGCCTTCGCGCAGCGTCTCGTTGTCGTCGATGACGAGCAGGTTGGCCATCCGGCGGCAGTTTACCGGGGAGGGCGGTCGATTGCGACCCTGGGGGGCGAAGACTAACATCGAGTCCATGCGCATCGTGCAGGTGGTCGGCGCGCGCCCGAACTTCATGAAGATCGCGCCCTTGAGGCGGGCCATCGACGCGGCCGGCTTCGCGGAGCAGAAGCTCGTCCACACCGGCCAGCACTACGACGCGGCGATGAGCGACGTCTTCTTCGCGGATCTCGACCTGCCCCGGCCCGACGCTTTCCTGGGGATCGGCTCCGGAAGCCACGCCGAGCAGACCGCGGCGGTGCTCCTCGCCATGGAAAAGCTCCTCATGTCCGAGCGCCCCGACCTGCTCGTGGTCGCCGGCGACGTCAACTCCACGGTGGCCGCAGCCCTGGCGGCCGCCAAGCTCGGGATCCCCGTGGCGCACGTCGAGGCCGGACTCCGCTCGTTCGACCGCGCCATGCCCGAGGAGATCAACCGCGTCCTGACCGACCAGATCGCGGAGCTGCTCTTCACGCCTTCCCAGGACGGGGACCGCAACCTGCTGCGCGAAGGGGTCTCGCGCGACCGCGTCCACTTCGTGGGGAACGTGATGATCGACTCGCTCCGTGAGCATCTGCCCGCCGCGCGCCGGGCGGCGGCGCCGGCGAAGCTGGGCCTCGCCCCCAAGGGCTACGCGCTCCTCACCTTGCACCGCCCCTCGAACGTCGACGACCCGAAGGCGCTCGCCCGGGTGGTGGGGGCGCTCGCCGAGGTCGCGGCCGAGGTGCCGGTGGTGTTTCCCATCCATCCGCGGACCCGCAAGCGCCTGGCGGAGTTCTCGATCGCGACGCCGCCGGGCCTCCGGCTCACGGAGCCGCTCGGTTATCTGGAGTTCCTGGGCCTCGTGGATGGCGCCGCGCTCGTGCTCACCGACTCGGGCGGCCTGCAGGAAGAGACGACCGCTCTCGCGGTGCCCTGTCTGACGTTGCGGGAGAACACCGAGCGGCCCGTCACGGTGGAGGTGGGCACGAACCTGCTGGTCGGCCTCGACCCGCGCCGCATCGTGGACGAGTCGCGGCGCGTCCTGCGCGGGCAGGGCAAGCGCGGCGGTCTGCCGGAGCTCTGGGACGGGCACGCGGCCGAACGGATGGCCAGCGCGATCGCCGAGTGGGCTCAGGCGAGGAAGCGGTAGACGACCTCGGCGACGCAGGCCGGCTTGGCCTCGCCCTCCACCTCGATCGTCGCCGGCAGGAGCGCCTCCACGCCCCCGGTGACGTCCTTCAGCTCGGCGAGCTTGAGCACGAGCCGGTAGCGCGCGCCCTCCTTCAAGGGCGTCGGGAAGCGGACCTTGTTCAGGCCGTAGTTGATCACGAGCTTGAAGCCGCGGAGGTCGAGGAGCTCCATGAAGAGCCCCGCGACCAAGGACAGGGTGAAGTACCCGTGCGCGATCGGCGCGCCGAACGGCGACTCGCGGCGTGCGCGCTCCCGATCGACGTGGATCCACTGGTGATCGCCGGTCGCATCGGCGAAGCGAACGATGTCCTCGAACTGCATCGTTCGCCAGTCGGTGCGCCCCAGCTCCTGCCCGACCCTTGCCCGCAGACCTGCCAGGCCTTCGATGACGATCTTGCTCATGTCGTGTGCGCCTCCGTCACTCACCCGCGTCGCCGCCATCGGCGCCCGCGTCCTCGCCCGCGTCCGCGGGACCTCCATCCGGGCCTGCATCGACTCCCGCATCGCCCCCCGCGTCCTCGCGTCCAGCGTCCAGCCCTGCGTCCTCGCGTCCCGCGTCCGCCCCCGCGTCTTCGCGTCCCGCGTCGCGGCCCCCATCTTCGCCCGCGTCGACGCGACCGGCGTCCGGTCCGGCATCGGCACCAGCGTCGCCGGGGCCCGCGTCGAGCCCGGCGTCGAAGCCCGCGTCTTCGCCGGCGTCGCCTCCACCGTCCAGGATGACCGCGGGCACGCAGTTGCTGTCGACACAGGACTCGTCGACGGCGCAGGCGTTGCCGCACGTTCCACAGTTGAGCGGGTCGCCCTGCAGGCTGGGGCACGGGTCGCAGCTCCCGTTCTGGACGCAGTAGGCGGAGAAGCCGGCGCTCGGGCAGGAGTCGAAGCAGTGCCAGCCCCCGCCGCAGTCGGAATCCGAGGCGCAGTGGAACTTCCCGGTGTTCGGATCGACCGAGTAACGGCACGCCGCGACGAGGGCGAGCGCGATGAAGACTCGCAGCGAGCCCCGCTTCAAGGAAGGCTCCAGTGCAGCGCGCCGGCCGCGGCCGGGGACGCAGCAGGAGCTTCGGCGGCGGGCGGCCCCGGCGTGGCGATGGCGATCACGATGGCGGCCACGAGCACCACGCCTGCGCCGATGAACAGGTAGTTTCCGACCTGGGCGTCGGTCTGGCCCTGCACCGCCTGCGCCCGCGTGAGGCCCTGGTCCACGCCGTTGCCGTCGAACTGTCCCGCCTGGTGGTCGAGGCCGTTGGCCGTCAGGCCGAAGTAGAGTCCGGTCCCGAAGACCGCGGCGCTGACTCCCAGGGTGACCCACGTCGCCACGGGAATCCGGAAGCTCCGGTGCTCCTCCGGCTTGGCCCCCTTGGCCGCCGCCGCGGGCGTCTCGGCCTCGGCCTCGGCGATGTGGCCGCTCGTGGGGATGAGCTGCTCGTCCAGCCGCACGATCTGGCTCGGCACCACCTGCACCCACCGCTCCAGCGTGAGGTAGCCATCGGCCTGCACCACGACCCGGTGCTTGCCGGGTTCGAGGGAGCGGCGAATGTCGGTCCCGCCCCCCACCGGCGCATCGTCGATCGTCACGAGGCTGGCCGCCGGCGACACGTGGAGCGCGAGCTCCCCGTTCTCCTCCTCGCGGCCTGAGAGCATCGTCGGGATCGCCTCCGACATGTCCTTCTCGAGCCGTCTCGAGGCGATGAGGACGGACCGGGCCAGGTGCGCGACGAGGCGCCCATTGGCGACGTCGACGAGCCACAGGTCGACGACATAGGAGGTCTCGTTCTGGGAGAGCGAGCCGCCGAAGGCCCGGGCGACGCCGAGGGGCTTGAGGAGCGCCGCCCGGCACGCCGCGTCCGGACAGGCCGACAGCTTCGCGGGCGCATCCTCGCCGAGCGCGTTCCGCACCTGGTCCGGGGTCAGGACCCGGTGGCGGTGGCGGGCGGCCTGGATGGCGATCTTCGAAAGCTCGTCGGCGATGCCCGAGAGGTACGGCGGGCTGTCGAGCTCGACGATCGCCAGGTCGCGCGGCTTCGCGCTCGCCGCGGCCGAGACGCCCGCGGCGAGCAGCGCCGCGAACAGGCGCCCCCGGGAGACGGTGATCATGCGCGGCTTCCTCCGCGCCTCTTATACCGCAGCGGCTCTCCGAGCAGAAGCCTGGTAGGATCGCCGTCCGTGGGTGGCGAGCGGTTGATCATCGAGTTCTGCGTGGAGCCCGAGTACGAGGGACTCCGCCTCGACGCCTACCTGGCCGCAAAGATTCCCCGCCTGTCGCGATCGCGCGTTCAGGACATCCTGCGCCAATCGATGCGCTCTCCCGCGGGCCGAACCCTCAAGCCATCCACCGTCGTGCACCGCGGGCTGCGCTTCTCCCTCGATCGGCCGGCGCCCGAGGAGCCCGACGCTCCCAGCCTCGAGATCGTCGCCGAAGACCCCTCGCTGCTGGTGCTCGAGAAGCCCGCGGGTCTGGCCGTTCACCCGACCGCCCGCTACCACCGCTGCACGGTGACCGCCCAGCTGCGCAAGCTGCCGTACCGCGCGGACCCGGCCCACCGGCTGGACCGCGAGACCTCCGGGCTTCTTCTCTGCGGCAAGGGCGCCGCCGTCACCGGCGCGCTCAAGCAGGCCTTCGCCGCCGGCCTCGTCGAGAAGCGCTACCTCGCGATCGTCGAGGGGTGGCCCGACCACGATGCGTTCGAGATCGATCTGCCGCTCATGCCGAGCACGGGCAGCGTGCGCATCAAGATGGCGATCGGACCCGGAAAGCCGGCGCGCACCGAGGTCCTCTCGTGCCGGCGTTACCTCTCGCGCGAGGGCGCGCGCTTCGCCCTGCTGACGGCCAGGCCCCGCACGGGACGCCAGCACCAGATTCGTGCCCACCTTTCGGCCGTGGGATACCCGGTCGTCGGCGACAAGCTCTACGGCTTCGACGAGCGCTGCTTCCTGCGCTTCTGCGACGGCGAGGCGACCGAAGACGACCGCCTGCGCCTGCGGCTGCCCCGGCACGCGCTGCACGCGCACGCCCTTGCCCTCGCCCACCCCGCGACCGGCGATCGCATCGGCTGGGAGAGCCCATTGCCTCAGGATCTCGCGGGCTTTCTGGCCGAGCTCGAGCCCGACGAACCACTCTGACAGCCGTGCCAGACTCGCGGAGTTTCCCATTCGTGGCCGCTGCGGGTTCTTCTCCCTGTCGCCCGGAATAATCGGCGGTTGTCCGCGTCTGAAGAGGCGAGGTCGGCGTCATGAGTGGCATGGCCGGTGCATCAACCCGACCCGGCCAGCGGAGGAGCTTCGATGTCACAACGAACGAACCACGGACAGCGCAGCTATCCCAGGGCGCCCTTGAGCGGGAGCATCCGCTTCTACGACTGGAACCACCCTCACGACGCGCTGGCGCGCGAGATCGGGGGAGGTGGGCTGTTCCTCCAGACGGAGGAGCTGGTCCCCGAGGGCAGCCTGCTCACGTTGCGGATCGAGCTCCCCGCCAGCCGCAGCTTCACCGTTCTGGGGCGCGTCGTCCGCACCGTCCGCGGCGGGTGGGCCAAGCTGCGGCAATCGGGGCTGGCCATCCAGTTCATGGATCTCGGCTCGAGCGACCGGCAGGCGATCCTGGATTACGTGGCGCGACACGGCATTCGCGCCGCCTGACCCGGCCCGAGCCTTGCGCGGTCAGGCAGGGCTCCCTATAACCTCCGGAATGGCCTCTCTGGGTGCGATCGTCCTTGCCGCCGGCAAGGGCACGCGGATGAAGAGCGACCGCCCCAAGGTACTGCACGAGATCGCCGGCCGTCCCCTCGTCGCGTTCCCGCTGGCGCTCGCCGCGGAGGTGGGTGCGAAGCCGGTGGTCGTGGTCCTGGGGAACGGCGCCGAGGCCGTCCGGACGGTGATCGCCGCGCTGCCCGCCTGTGCCGAGACCCGCTTCGCGCACCAGGCCGATCAGCGGGGGACCGCTCACGCGGTCCTGAGCGCCAGGGACGAGCTGCGGGCCTTTCGAGGGACCCTGCTCGTTCTCTACGGAGACGTTCCGCTGCTCCAGGCGGCGACGGTGCGGCGGCTGCTGGACGCGCCGGCGGCACCGCTGGCGTTCCTGACCAGCCGTCCCCTGGATCCGACGGGCTATGGCCGCGTGGTCCGCGACGTGGAGGGCCGCGTCTGCCGGATCGTCGAGCAGCGCGATTGCCGCGAATCGGAGGCCGCCCTGCGGGAGGTCAACGCCGGCATCTATCGAGTCGACGCGGCCTTCCTGTGGTCGGCGCTGGATGCCATCGGATCGGGCAACGCGCAGGGCGAGTTCTACCTGACCGACATGGTCGAGCTCGCCGCCCGCAAGGGCGGCGCCGTCGCGGTCGAGGCCCCTTTCGAAGAGACCGCAGGGGTGAACGATCGCATCGAGCTGGCCTCGGCGGACGCCCGGCTGCGGCAGCGGATCAACGCGCGCCACCAGCTCGCCGGGGTCACGCTCGTGGCACCCGAGACGACGTTCATCGACGAGAGCGTGTCCATCGCGGCTGACGCGATCATCGAGCCCGGCTGCGTGCTCACCGGTCGAACCCGCATCGGCGCTCGGGTGCGGCTCCGTGCCTACTCCGTGCTCGAGGACGCGGAGGTGGGCGAGGGCGCCATCGTCGGTCCCTTCGCGCGCCTGCGGCCCGGGACGGTCCTCGGCGCGGACGTCCACGTCGGGAACTTCGTCGAGATCAAGAAGTCGCGCCTCGGGGCGGGCACCAAGGCGAACCACCTGAGCTACCTGGGCGACGCCGAGATCGGCAGCGGCGTGAACGTCGGCGCCGGCACGATCACTTGCAATTACGACGGCGTCGACAAGCACCCCACCGTGCTCGGCGATGGAGTCTTCATCGGCAGCGACACCCAGCTCGTGGCGCCGGTCACCGTGGGCAAGGGGGCGTACGTGGGGGCGGGCTCCACCGTGACGGAAGACGTGCCGCCGGACGCGCTGGCGCTCTCCCGCGTGCCCCAGAAGAACATCGAGGGCTGGGCCGCCGAGCGCCGGCGCGCCCGCACCGGCGCCAAGCCGGGGAAGAAGCGGAAGGTGGCTCGGTCGGCCTGAGCCCGCGGCGGCTGGTGCCGGACCGGTCAACCCCTTAGACTTGGACGAAGCAGGAGAACGGCCATGTGCGGCATCGTCGGATACGTCGGAGAGCGCGACAGCGCCTCGATCCTGGTGGGCGGCCTTCGCAAGCTCGAGTACCGCGGCTACGACAGCGCGGGCATCGCCGTCCAGACGGAGAAGAACGGCGTTCGCGTCCTGCGCTGCCGGGGCAAGCTCGACAACCTCGCGGCACTGCTTCGCACCGAGTCGCCGAGCGGCACGGTCGGGATCGGCCACACGCGCTGGGCGACCCATGGCCGGCCCTCCGACGAGAACGCCCACCCCCACTCCTACGGCGGCGTCGCGGTCGTCCACAACGGCATCATCGAGAACCACCTCGAGCTGAAGGAGGCGCTGCGCGCACGCGGGCACCACTTCAGCTCCGAGACGGACACCGAGATCCTGGCCCACCTGGTGTCGGAGGCGCAGGAGGCCGGCGGCGACCTGCTGACGGCCGTCCGCTCGGCGCTTTCGCAGGTGCACGGGACCTATGCCCTCGCCGTCGTCAGCGATCGTTCACCGGGCCAGATCGTCGCCGCCAAGAATGCCTCGCCGCTCGTGCTCGGGCTCGGCAAGGGAGAGCAGTTCGTGGCGAGCGACGTGCCCGCCTTGCTGGAGCACACGCGGGACGTGGTGTTCCTCGAGGAGGGAGAGGTCGCGCTCGTCCAGAAGGAAGGCGCGCGGATCTTCGACCGGACGGGCCAGGAGCTGCGCCGCGCGCCGCGCCGGGTCGACTGGACGCCCCTGATGGCCGAGAAGGGCGGCCACAAGCACTTCATGCACAAGGAGATCCACGAGCAGCCGCAGGCCGTGGCCGACACCATGCGCGGGCGGGCCTCGGTGGAGCGCGGCGAGGTGCACCTGGGCGGCGTCGCGCTCGACGCGGCGGCCGCGGCGCGGCTGCGGCGAGGGCTGATCCTCGCGTGCGGCACGAGCTACCACGCGGGCCTCGTGGGCAAGCTGTACCTGGAAACGCTGGCGAAGCTGCCGGTCGAGATCGACCTCGCCTCGGAGTACCGCTACCGGGAGCCGCTGTCCCAGCCGGAGACCCTCGCGATCGCCATCTCCCAGAGCGGAGAGACCGCGGACACGCTCGGCGCCATGCGCGAGGCGCGCCGCCTGGGCGCCCGCACGCTGGCCGTGTGCAACGTCGTGGACGCGGCGATCCCGCGCGAGAGCCAGGACGTCCTCTACACCCACGCCGGCCCCGAGATCGGCGTCGCCTCGACCAAGTGCTTCACGACCCAGCTGACGGCGCTGTTCCTGCTCGCCGTCGAGCTGGGCCGGTTGCGGGGCGCGCTCGACGCGGGGGCCGCGCAGGAGCACCTGACCGCGCTCCGGCAGGTGCCGCAATGGATCGAGGAGGTGCTCACCCTCGAGGGCGAGGTGGCGGCGGTCGCCCGCAAGCTGGCGGGCGCGCGCGACGTCCTGTTCCTCGGGCGGGGGCCGCAGTTCCCGGTCGCGCTCGAGGGCGCGCTCAAGCTCAAGGAGATCTCGTACATCCACGCCGAGGGCTACGCCGCTGGCGAGATGAAGCACGGCCCCATCGCCCTGATCGACGAGAACGTGCCCGTGGTCGTGCTGGCGCTACCCGGTCCGGGCTACGAGAAGATCCTCGGCAACATCGAGGAGGTGCGCGCGCGCGGCGGAAGGGTGGTCGCGCTGTGCGACCAGGCCGACGCCCACGTGCCGAAGGTCGCCGACGAGGTCCTGCGCGTGCCCACCGCTCCGCCGCTGCTGTCGCCGATGATCTCGGTCGTGCCGCTCCAGCTGCTGGCCTACCACATCGCCGATCTGCGCGGGACGGACGTCGACCAGCCTCGCAACCTGGCGAAGTCCGTCACCGTGGAGTGAGACCGGCGCCCGCCGGTCTCAGCCGTTGGGCGGCGGCGTGAGGCGCAGGTACGGCTTCAGCTCGCGGTAGCCCTTCGGGAACTTCTCCTTGAGCACCTTGGGGTCCGTGATGGACGGGGCGATCACCACTTCCTCCCCGTGCTTCCAGTTCACGGGCGTCGACACCGAGAACTTGTCGGTGAGCTGGAGCGAGTCGAGGACCCGCAGGATCTCGTCGAAGTTCCGGCCCGTGCTGGCGGGGTACGTGATGATGAGGCGGATCTTGTGGTTCGGATCGATGACGAAGACCGACCGCACCGTCAGCGTGTCGTTCCACTCCGGGTGGATCATGTCGTACAGCTTCGAGACCTTGCGGTCGGCGTCGCCGAGGATCGGGTAGTTCAGCTTGGTCTTCTGCGTCTCCTCGATGTCCGAGGTCCAGCGCTTGTGGGACGCCACGTCGTCCACGCTGAGGGCCAGGATCTTGGTGTGGCGCTTCTCGAACTCGCCCTTGAGCTTGGCCAGGTAGCCGAGCTCCGTCGTGCAGACGGGGGTGAAGTCCTTGGGGTGCGAGAAGAGGATCACCCAGTGGTTGCCGGCCCACTTGTGGAATTCGATGGGGCCTTCCGTGGAATCCTGCGTGAAATCAGGCGCGAGACTGCCGATGTGCAGTGCCATGCGATCTCCTTTTGGGATATTCCTACCTGAACGCGCGGGTTATAACCACCGGCCCGGCGCGGGTCAAGGCGTCTAGCGGGCCTTCATGGCGCGGGCGTCGAGGTTGTACTTCTTCACCAGCCGCTCCAGCGACTTGCGGTGGAGCCCGCTCTCGCGGGCCGCGCGGCTGATGTTTCCGTCGCAGCGGCGCAGCACGCTCGCCACGTACTCGCGCTCGAACGCCGACAGCACCTGCTCCTTGGCGTCCTTGTACGACAGGTGCTCGTTGAACGGCACCGGCGACGAGGGCGCGTCGCCGTGCAGCCGCGGCGGGAGGTGGGCGACGTCGATCTCGGGGCCGTCGGAGAAGGTCAGCACGTGGCTCAGCACGTTGATGAGCTCGCGCACGTTGCCCGGCCAGGCGTAGCCCAGGAGCACGTTCATGGCCGCCTGCGAGAAGCGCTTCGGGCCGTGGCGCGCGAGCGTGTCCTTGTCCTCGAGCACGTGCCGGATGATGTGGGGGATGTCGTCCCGCCGCTGCCGCAGGGGCGGGAGCTGGAGGTGGATCACCGAGAGCCGGAAGTAGAGATCCTCGCGGAAGTTGCCGGCCTGGACCTCCTTCTGGAGGTCCCGGTTGCTGGCCGCGATGACGCGCACGTCCACGCCGATGGTCTCGTTGCCGCCGACGCGGCGCAGCTCGCGGTTCTCGAGGACCCGGAGCAGCTTCGGCTGGAGGTCGATGGCCAGCTCGCCCATCTCGTCCATGAAGATGGTGCCGCCGTTCGCGCGCTCGAAGGCGCCCGGACGCGCCGACGTGGCGCCCGTGAAGGAGCCCTTCTCGTGGCCGAAGATCTCGCTCTCGATGAGGTTCGGCGGGATGGCGCCGCAATCGAGCACCACGAAGGGGCCCTTGGCGCGCGCGGAGAGGTCGTGGATGGCGCGGGCGGCCAGCTCCTTGCCCGTCCCGGTCTCGCCCTGGATCACCACCGAGACGTCCATGGGCGCGATCTTCTTGATGAGCCCGAAGAGCTGCCGCATCTTCAGGCTGCGGCCGACCATCCCGCCGAGGAACCCCTCGCCGTCCGGCTCGACCTCGATCTCCTCGTCCAGCGGGGTGAAGGAGATCGCGGTCGTGCCGACCGTCAAGGTGGCGCCGGCAGGCAAGAAGACCCGCTCGATGCGCTTGCCGTCGACGAACGTCCCGTTGGTCGATTCCAGATCCACGAGCAGGTAGCCGCGGTCGGTGTACTGGATCTCGCAGTGCTGCCGCGAGCAGGCCCGATCGGTGACGATGAGATCGTTCGTGGGATGCGTCCCCACGCGGATCCGCTCCTTCTCGGAGACGAGGACCGCACCGGCCTGGGGCCCGGCGCCGATCGAGAGCTTGCAGCGGCGCACCTTCAGGCGGGTCCGGACCTCGACCCGCAGCGTGCGGTTGTTGTGGCTCGGCTCTCGCCCCGATCCACTGCTCCCCGGCACGTCGTCGGTCGAGGTGCTCTCCTCCTCCTCGTCCACGAGCCGGACCGTCGGCGGATCCCAGGGCGAACGCTCGGGCACGGCCGCCGGGCCCTGGGCCGGCGTCCTCGGCAAGGGGGGCGGCACCGATCCGTCGCCGGGGCGTTGGGGCGTCACGCGGCGGAGTATACCGGTCAACTTCGGGGCCGGCGAGTGCTCTGGCGGGCCGGCGCGCGCGCATGGTAGGCATGGGGCGGTCGATTCGGTGAGCGTTCAGCCCAAGCTGCGGCCCAAGGAGCGCCCGAGGCGTCCGGCTGCCGCGAGAACCCTCGGCATCCTCTCGCGCAAGCGCTCCCTCTACACCACGGGCCGCCTCGTCGCGGCGGCCCGGGTCCGCGGTCACCGCGCCCTCGTGATCGACACCCTGCGCTGCACCCTCGGCCTCGAGAAGGATCGCGCGAGCCTCTACTTCGCGGGGGCCCCGCTCCCGCCGCTCGACGTGGTCATCCCCCGCATCGGCGCGTCCATCACCGCCTACGGCCTCTCGGTCGTCAACCAGCTGGACATGATGGGCGTACCGGTCCTGAACAACTCCATCCCGATCGCCCGCAGCCGCGACAAGCTGCGCTGCCTGCAGCTCCTCGCCCGCTTCGGCGTGGACATCCCGCGGACCGTGATGACGCACGATCGCACCGAGATCCCCGGCGCGCTCGAGCGCATCGGCGGCCTCCCGGCCATCCTCAAGCTCATCCAGGGCACGCAGGGCGTCGGCGTGATGATCGCGCACAGCCTCGAGGAGATCGACGGGATCCTCAACACCATGAAGGATCTCGGGCAGGAGATCCTCCTGCAGGAGTTCATCCACGAGAGCAAGGGGCGCGACGTGCGCGCCCTCGTGATCGGGGACCGCGTGGTGGCCGCGATGCGGCGGCAGGCGCGCGCGGGCGAGTTCCGCTCGAACCTGCACCGGGGCGGCGAAGGGAAGCCGGTGACCCTCCGCCCCGACTACGCCGAGGCGGCGGTCCGCGCCACGCGCATCATGGGGCTCGAGCTCGCCGGCGTGGACATGCTGGAGACCAAGAGCGGCCCGAAGGTGATGGAGGTCAACAGCTCGCCGGGCTTCGAGGGGCTCGAGCGCGCCACCGGGCTGGACATCGCCGGCATGATCGTCGAGCACGCGGTTCAGTTCGCCGAAGCGAGGGCCACGGGATGGAGCAGGCAGCGCCTGATCTGAAGCTGAAGGCCATCCGCACGCCCCGCGGGCAGGACGCCCGCAGCGCGAACTTCAAGCGGATCGCGTTCCTGGTCGTCGGCTTCGTCACGGTCCCGACCGCCGTGCTGATCACCGTGGGCATCTTCGTCCTGGTGCTCGGGAAGGCGCCCAAGGACTACGTCTTCGGCATCCTCATCCTGAGCCTCTGCGTCACCATGGTCGCCGGGATCATCGCGACCTTCGCCTACCTGCGGCGCGGCGCGACCCTGTCGCGGCTGCAGACCGACTTCGTGAACAAGGTCAGCCACGACCTGCGCACGCCGCTCACCAGCATCCGCATGTTCGTGGACACCCTGCAGATGGGCCGCATCCAGGAACCGGAGCGCGTGCAGGAGTGCCTCGACGTCCTCGCGGCCGAGACGGCGCGCCTCTCGGCGATGATCGATCGCCTCCTCGGCTGGGCCCGCATGGAAGCGGGCAAGCGCACCTACCAGACCGAGCCGGAGCGGGTGTCCGTGATCGTCGACAACGCGCTGGCGGCCTTCCAGGCCCAGCGGCTGCAAGGGCCCGCGGTCGATCTGCGGCGCGAGGTGCCGGAGGGCCTTCCGGACGTCGACGTCGATCTCGCCGCCATGAGCGAGGCGCTGCTCAACCTCCTGCACAACGCCTACAAGTACACCGGGCAGGACAAGCGCATCGAGGTCCGCGCCCGCGCCGTCCCCGGCGCCGTGGAGATCGACGTGACCGACAACGGGCCGGGCATCGCGCCGCGGGAGCAGAAGCGCATCTTCGAGAAGTTCTACCGCGGGCAGGAGGCCGCGAGCGGCGTCGAGGGGAGCGGGCTCGGCCTCGCCATCGTGGAGCGGATCGTGCAGGCCCACCGCGGCTCGGTGAGCGTGCACAGCGACGTGGGCAAGGGGACGACGTTCCGCGTGAAGCTGCCCGCCCTGCACGCCGGAGGATCGCGTGGCTGAGACCATCCTGCTCATCGAGGACGACCCGTCGATCCGGCAGGGGCTCGAGCTGAACCTGTCGCTCGAGGGCTACCGCGTCATCGCCTGCTCCGACGGCGAGCGCGGGCTCGAGCTGGCCCGGGAGCGGAAGCCGGGGCTGATCGTGCTCGACCTGACGCTCCCCAAGCTCGACGGCCTCACCGTCCTGCGCGCGGTGCGCCGCGAGGACAAGGACGTGCCCATCGTCATCCTGTCGGCCCGGGGCCAGGAGGCGGCGAAGGTGGAGGGGCTGTCGCTGGGGGCGGACGACTACGTGACGAAGCCCTTCGGCCTCAAGGAGCTGCTCGCGCGCGTGCACGCGGCGCTGCGGCGCTCCGGCCGCGGCGAGGAGATCCGCCGCTTCGGCACCATCGAGATCGATCTGAAGACGCGCCGCTGCACGCGCGACGGCGTCCCGGTCGACCTGACCGCGCGCGAGTTCGACCTGCTCCGGCACTTCGTGCTGCACCCCGAGATTCCCTTGAGCCGCGAGCAGATCATGCAGGCGGTCTGGGGCATCGACTACTTCGGCACGGCCCGCACCGTCGACAACTTCATCCTGCGCTTGCGGGAGAAGCTCGAGAGCGACCCGGCGCGGCCGCACCTCATCGAGACCGTGCGCGGCATCGGCTACCGGTTCAACCCGGCCGCCGCGAAGTAGCCCTCGGCGCGCGCGAGCACCGGCCCGAGCGCCGGCTCGCCGGTGAAGCGCTCCCGCGCCGAGGCCACCGCCGCGCGCGCCCCCTCGACGTCGAGCTCGCCGCTGACCTCGAGGAAGCGCAGGCCCAGGAGCAGCGTCTGGGCCGCGTCCTGCAGGCAGTAGTCGCCGATGGCCTCGCGCTGGCCGCCGTCCCACAGCGCCTGCACGTCGGAGCCGTCGGGGCCGAGCTTGCCCGGCAGCCCCACGGACTGCAGCACCTCGCCGAGCGGCCCCGGGGAGAGGCCGCCGCTCAGCTGGTCGAACAGGTCGAGCTGCCGCCGGCTCTGCGGGTGGCGGTACTGATCGTGCGCCGGGCGCTGCGAGAGCAGGTACCAGGGGACCTCGATCGGGTGGGGAAGCGAGCGGTAGAGCAGCACCGGCAGGTCGAAGCGCTTGCCGTTGTACGAGAGCAGCCGCTGTCCTTCGGCGACCCGCCAGAAGGCGGCCAGCAGGTCGGCTTCCCCGCGGAGCTCCGCGCCCGTGCCCGTGCGGCCGCCGATGCACAGCCGTTCCACCTCGACCGTCCCGGTCCGGAGAGACCAGTGGCAGAGCGCCACCGCGACCACGCGGTGGAGGGGCGCGGGCGCGAAGCCCGTCGACGCCCCGAGGAGCTCGCCGAGCGCCGCGGTCGGGTCGCCGGCCACCGGCTTGCCGAGACAGCGCGCCACCGCCTCGACGTCGAGGACCGTCTCGATGTCGAAGGCGAGCAGCCCCGCCGGTGCCCCCGCGAGGCGCGTCGGCGGCGGGACGAGCGTCTCGCGCGACCACGCGGCGCCTTCCAGGACGTCTTCACCGATCGCCTTGCCCAGCTCTTCGAGCCTGGCCCGCGTCTCGGCGGCCGGCAGGGCCCCGCGCAGCCGCTGGACGCGCAGGTACAGGAGGTAGCTGCCGAGGGCCCGCCGGCGGGCCGCCGCGAGATCGTCCTGGGCGAAGGATCGCCTCGGCAGGGGGCTGGCTCCCGGCAGCGCCAGCGCCAGCAGCAGGTCGGGCGGCACGCCCCGCAGGCGGCGGTCGCCGTCGGCGAGAAACGAGCTCAGATCGAGGTGCCCGGTGACGTTGTAGGGCGAGCGGCGCGCCCGGTAGGGATCGTCGGCGTCGAACTGCCCCGGGAGGGCGACCGCGTGGCGCAGCGCGAGGGCCTCGAGGACCGGCAGCTCGAGCTGCCGGCCCTGCGCGGTGATCAGGCTCTCGCTGCGCGAGACCAGCGAGACCACCTCGCGCAGCAGCGCGGCCTCGTCGGCGAAGGTGCGCGCGTCGCCCGGCGCCGGCTCACCGGCCAGGGCGAGCCGGTGGCTGCCCAGCCGTCTCCCCCGCTCGTCGATCTCCACGGCGTAGGCGCCCGCGAGCGCGAGCGAGAAGCTGGTCAGCGGCGCGTCGGCGCTGCGGGCGCGGAGCACCAGATCGAGGAGCAGCGACGGCACGACGTGAGACTAACGGAGAGGGCTGATACTCGCTCAGGCGCGAGGCGTCAGGCGAGACAGCGCCTCCTCGAGCCGGGCGACGAAGGCGCGGTGATCCTCCTGGACCAGCGCCGCGTAGAACAGCCCGAAGGACACCGCGCGCCGCAGCCAGAGACCGTGGCGATCGCGCAGCCTCGTCGCGGGCGGATCGCAGCGACCGGCCTGCGTGGCGAGGTGGCTCCGGTGGTGGGTCGCGGCCAGCAGGCGCCCGCAGCATTCGAGCACCGCCTCGGCCTGCGCCGCGTCGGGAAAGCCCGCCGGCGAGAGGTGGCCGTCGTGAGGGCCGATCTCCCGGATCTGATAGGGCTGCGAGCCGATGCGCGTGTAGCCGAGCCAGGCGTTCGGCCGGCCCTGGGCCTCGGCGGTGCGGCGCACCACCCGCTCCGCCTGGTCGGCCTGGGTGTGGCCGCGGTGGAGGTCCAGCGCGGCCGGGGTCGTCTCCTTCACCTCGAGCAGGACCTCGGCGCCGGCCGACCCGCCTTCGGGCGCGAGCAGCACCGCGTAGCGGTAACGTCCCAGGCCGCCCGTGCCGGCCACGCGGTACACCACGTCGACGGGGAGGTAGGTGGGCCCCGCGCGCCCCGCCTTGGTCCGCAGGTAGCCCGCGAGCCCCTCGAGAATGGCCCGGGTCCGCTCCTGCCGGATCTCCAGATGCCGTTCGTTCCGGCGCAAGCGCGCGGACGCCGACGCGGCCGGCTCGCACTGCTCCTCGAGAAAGGCCTGGCGGCTCACGGCCGCCAGCCGGTCGCAGAGCGCCTGCACCGGGGCCGGCGCGTGCAGGTCCCGCGCGACGATCCAGGAGGGCTCGTCCTTGCCTTCCGCCAGCCGCGCCGCCTCGTCGGCGTAGCCCTCCGCGAAGCAGGCGGCGGCCGTGCAGGCGGCCCCCAGCGGCAGTCCCGCCTGATCCACCGCCAGCGCCGCGCTCGCCGCGGCCCGGAAGACGTCGAGGTCGTAGTCCAGCTCGGCAGCCTCGTCGAGGTCCTGGATGGAGAAGACGATGGTGCCATCCTGGGCCTCGTGCGCGCCGAAGCTCTCGATGTGCACGTCGCCGACCACCGGGTCGCGCTCCCGCCCGCGCCCGTCGCGCCAGGGGTCGCAGAGCCCGCTCACCCAGTCGGCGGCGAAGAGGTGGAAGGTGCCCCGGAAGAAGGCGAACGGGTGCTTCGCCATCTTGCGCATCTTGTGGGGCAAGAGATCGGGATCGCGCCCGACGAAGCGCTGGTTGTAGTCGAGGATCGCTTCGAAGGCGTCGCGGCTCATGTCCTTGATTCAATCACGCCCGCCCCGGCCGTGCATCTTTCCGCAACTCGCGCCTGGCTCGAGAGTCAGCGCCGCTCAGAGCGGCGTGATCTTGAGGTTGTCGTAGAACACGTCGGTGTCCCACGTGGAGAAGGCGAACCGGTCGTGGCCGGGCCCCCGCAGCGGCTCGGGGTCGATCATCTGCTCGACCAGCTGCCCGTCGAGGTACCAGGAGAGGGTCAAGCCCTTGCGCTTGATCGTCCAGTGGTACATCCGGTGCTGCTCGACGTGCAGGTCCAGCCGCTGCACCCGCACGCGGCCGCGGTTCGGCATCGGCTCGGGCACCTGGGAATCGACGGGCACGCCGTGCTCGTCCAGCCGGGCGATGGCGGTGACGCTGTTGTTCCAGCCGCCGAAGACCAGGATGTAGCCCGAGGAATGGTCGTAACCGTTGCCGAAGATCTCGCACTTCACGTCGCCGTCGGGCGATTCGCTGCGCGCGTCGAACTCGACCTGCACGTCGTCCGGCAGGGCGGCCCGCAGGAAGAGCGGGTTGTTGTGGGCGCCCGGCGAGAGCAGCTCCCCGTTCGGCGGAAAGCCCACGAGGCGCCAGTAGCCGCCGGTGGACCAGTAGTTGTCGCCCAGGTCGGGCCGGTTGAAGTCGTCGAAGAAGCCCTGCGAGGTGATCTCCACGGTCGTGGCGGCGGCCGGCCGCAGCGCGAGGGCGAGCACGGGCAAGTTGACGAGGGCGGCCACCCCCACGAGCAGCCCGATCGTCCTGGGAGCGAGCGGGCCCGCGCCCCCTCGCTTCTCGCCGGTCTTGGTCTCTTCCATCGCGCGAATTCTTCTCGCGCGCCAAGGTCCGTTGTCAAGGGAGGAAGTGGGCCACGCCCGCGAGTGGGAGGTCCCCGCCGTGCTCAAACAGTCCTCGCGCAAGATCGCACTGCCGAAAAGACCCGGTGGTCGGGCGCTGCGGAACTGCGCGCGGCGGGGACCTCCCCCTCGCTCCGTTTCCGCAACTTACCCCTACCCTCGACCCGTGGCCGGAGTGCTCGGTGCGGTTCGGTGGAGGCCGAGACGCGGCGGGCTGGGGACCACCTTCCACTCGCGGCAATGCCACGTCGTCACGCGTCGCGAGGAGCTCGTTCGTCCGTCCTCGAGCTGACGGCGGCAGGGCGGGGACCCTTCCGGCGCCTCGACTCCCCGAACCGACTCGCACCGAACCCTCCTCCAATCGAAGTGGCGACCCGTCGTCCCGGCGAAATGTGAGACCCAATCGCGGACGTGGAGCGAGGGGGAGGGCCCCGCCGCGCGCAGTTCCGCAGCGCCCTCCCGCCCACTCCTCTCGGCACTGCGATCTTGCGCGAGGACTGTCCGAGCACGGCGGGGGCCTCCCCCTCGCGGCACTGCCACGTCGTCACACATCGCGAGGAGCCCGTTCGTCCGGTCTCGACTCGCACCGAACGCTCCGGCGATCGAGGTAGCGACCCGTCGTCCCGGCGAAACGGGAGACCCGATCGCGGACGTGGAGCGAGGGGGAGGGCCCCGCCGCGCGCAGTTCCGCAGCGCCCTCCCACCCCCCTCCTCTCGGCAGTGCGATCTTGCGCGAGGACTGTCCGAGCACGGCGGGGACCTCCCCCTCGCGGCACTGCCACTTCGTCACACATCACGAGGAGCTCGTTCGTCCGGCTCGCCCCGAACACTCCGGCGATCGAAGCTGGCGAACCGTTCATCCCGACGAAATGTGAGACCGATCGCGGACGTGGAGCGAGGGGGAGGGCCCCGCCGCGCGCAGTTCCGCAGCGCCCTCCCAGCCCCCTCCTCTCGGCAGTGCGATCCTGCGCGAGGACTGTCCGAGCACGGCGGGGACCTCCCCCTCGCGGCACTGCCACGAGGCCGTGCGCCGTTACAGCGGCGTGATCTTCAGGTTGTCGTAGAAGACGTCGGTGTCCCACGTCGAGAAAGCGAACCGGTCGTGGCCGCGGCCGCGCAACGGCTCGGGGTCGACCATCTGCTCGACCAGCTCGCCGTCGAGGTACCACGACAGAGTCATCCCCTTGCGCTCGATCTTCCAGTGGTAGCGCCGGCCCTGCTCGACGTGCAGGTCCGTCCGCTGGACCCTCACCCTCCCGCCGTTCGGAATCGGCTCCGGCAGCTGCGAGCCCACGGGCACGCCGCGCTCGTCCAGCCGCGCGATCAAGCTGACGCTGTCGTTCCAGTCGCCGAAGGCGAGGAGATAGCCCGAGGACTCGTCGTAGCCGTTCGCGAAGATCTCGCACCGGATGTCGCCGTCCGGCGACGCGCTGCGGGCATCGAACTCCACGCGCACGTCGTCGGGCAGCACCGCGCGCAGGAAGAGCGGGTTGTTGTGCGCGCCCGGCGAGAGCAGCTCGCCGTCGACGAGGCGCCAGTAGCCGCCCGTCGACCCGTAGTTGCCGCCGAGCTCCGCGCGGTCGAAGTCGTCCGCGAAGCCCTGCGCGCCGATCTCGACCGTCGTGGGCGCGGCGGGCCGCAGGGCCAGCGCCAGCACCGGCAAGTCGATCAGCGCCGCGATCCCGAGGAGCAGCCCGATCGCCCTCGGCGAGAGCGGCCCCGCGCCCCCCTGCTTCCCGCCGGTGCTCTCCCCGGGGGCCATGGCCTACTTGTCCGCCTTCGCGAGCGAGACGTCGCCGAAGTCGGGCATCTCGCGCGCCACGTAAGCGCGCAGCTTGCGGGTCAGCTGGGCCTCGATCTGCCGCACCCGCTCGCGCGTCAGCCCGAACTCGTCGCCGATCTGCTGCAGGGTCAGCGGCTCCTCGGCCACGAGCCGCTTCTCGAAGACCACCCGCTCCTTGCCCTCCAGCCCCGCCGCGAAGCTCTTGAGCTTCTCGTGGAAGGTCTCGGAGAGCTCCTCGGCGGCGAGGGCCTCGTCCGGCGCCTGGCCCGTGGACGCGAGCCGCTCCATGTGCGTGGCCTTGCCGTCGCCGCTCATCGGGGCGTCCAGCGACACCTCTTCCTGCCCCATCCGGCCCTGCATCTCCACCACGTCCTGCTCGCTCACCTTGAGCCGCTCGGCCAGCAGCTTGGGCGCGGCCTCGATGCCGCGCTGGAGCAGCTTCTCCTGCTCCTTGCGCAGGTTGAAGAAGAGCTTCCGCTGGGCCTCGGTGGTCCCGATCTTCACCATGCGGAAGTTGTCCATCACGAAGCGCAGGATGTACGCGCGGATCCACCACGCGGCGTAGGTCGACAGCTTGATGCCGCGCCCCGGGTCGAACTTCTTCACCGCCTGCATGAGGCCGATGTTCCCCTCCTGCACCAGGTCGAGGAGGCTGAACGCGGCCCGGCGGTACTGGTGGGCGATCTTCACCACCAGCCTCAGGTTGGCCGTCACCAGCCGGTAGGCAGCCTCGACGTTGTGCTCGGGGTCCTTGAAGTAGCGCCAGGCGAGCTCGTTCTCCTCCTCCCGCGTGAGCAGCGGGTGCCGGGACACCTCCGCCATGTACCGCTGCAGCGGGTCGTGCGGGGCGAGCGCCGTCTCGCGCGAAGCGGGCTTCGGAGCCTTCGGGGCGCGTTTGCGGCTGTCGGCCACGGAAGCCGTGTGTTATAGGACTTGCCCCCCCGATTCAAGGCGTCCTCATTGACCGACACCGATCCCGACCGCGAACCGCTGACCGTCCCCGAAGCCACCGAGACCGACTACGTCTCGGAAGTGTCGTTCGCGGATCTTCCCCTGTCCGACGAGCTGCGCCGCGCCATCGCCGAGAAGGGCTACACGCGGCCCACGCCCGTGCAGGCCCAGGCGGTCCGCCCCATCCTCGCCGGCAAGGACCTCATCGTCCGGTCGAAGACGGGCACGGGCAAGACCGCGGCGTTCGGCATCCCCCTGCTCGAGCGGCTCCCGGTGGGCACCGGCAAGCCGCAGGCGCTCGTCCTCTGCCCCACCCGCGAGCTCGCGCTGCAGGTCACCGAGGAGCTCGCCGGCCTGGGCAAGCACAAGAAGGCGAGCGTCGTCACCATCTACGGCGGCGCCTCGATGAGCCAGCAGATCCGGCAGCTCGAGGAGGGCGCCGACATCGTGGTCGGCACGCCCGGCCGCGTCCTCGATCACCTGCGCCGCGGCACGCTCGACCTCGGCAAGGCCCAGGCGGCGGTCCTCGACGAGGCCGACGAGATGCTCTCGATGGGCTTCTTCGAGGAGGTCACCCGCATCCTCGACCGCGTGCCCAAGACCCGGCAGACGCTGCTCTTCTCCGCCACCGTCCCCCCGGACATCCAGCAGATCATCAAGAGCTACCTGCGCGACCCCGAGACGCTCCTGCTCTCCGGCGACGTCTTCACCGTGGAGGGCATCGAGAACGTCCTCTACTACACCGTCGACGCCTACCCGAAGCCGCGCAACCTGCTCTACCTCGTGGAGATCGAGGAGCCCGAGAACGCCATCGTCTTCTGCAACACCCGCGACGACACCGCGCTCGTCGCCGCGGTGCTCAACCGCAACGGCTACGACGCCGACCTCCTCAACGGCGACCTGCCGCAGAAGGAGCGCGAGCGGGTGATGGGCAAGGTGAAGGCGGGCGACGTGCGCTTCATGGTGGCCACCGACATCGCCGCCCGCGGCATCGACATCAGCGACCTTTCCCACGTCATCAATTACTCGTTGCCCGAAGACCCCGCCGTCTACCTGCACCGCGTCGGCCGCACCGGCCGCATCGGCAAGAAGGGCACCGCCATCTCGCTGGTCTCGGGGCGCGAGCTCGTCACGCTCACCGCCCTCGAGAAGAAGTACGGCATCACCTTCGAGGAGCGGAAGCTCCCCACCCCCGAGGCCGCGCGCAAGCTCTGGGTCGATCGGCACGTGGCGCTGCTGCGCGAGGGGGCGGCCGGCTCGGTCTTCGAGGCCTTCCTCCCGCTCGCCCAGGAGCTCAAGGGGCGCCCGGACGGCGAGTACCTGCTCGCCTTCGCGCTCAAGTACTTCTTCCACCACCGGCAGAAGGAGGTGGCGCGGCAGCGGGGGCACGAGCCGATGCCGGCGCTCACCGAGACCGCCGAAGCCCCCCGCGCCGAGCCGCGGCCGCCGCGCCCCCGGGAGCGGGAGCGCGAGCGGGAACGCGAGGGCAAGCGGCTCTACCTCACCTGGGGCAACGGGCCGTTGCCCGAGCCCGCCGTGCTCGCCGCCGCGCTCGCGGCCCCCAGCGGCCTCTCGAGCGACAAGCTCGCGCGGGGCCTGCGCGTCGACGGGCGGTCCGCCTTCGCCGTGCTGCCGGAGGCCGAGGCCGAGAAGCTGCTCGCCCTCGACGGCACCGCCCTCGAGGACAAGCCGCTGCGCGTCGAGGTTGCCCGCAGCGCGCCCAAGCGCCGCCGCAAGCGTTGAATCCGGGCGGGGAATCGCCGAGAATCGGGGGCATGAGCCGGCGCCTGCCGCTTCTCTTCGCCGTGGCCGTCCTCGCCTTCGCCGGCAGCTCCTACGGCTCCGACCGCGGCTACGTCGACGACGTCGAGGCCCACGAGATCAAGGTCGGCAAGGTCGGCGTCCTCAAGGACGGCGTCGAGATCGAGCCGCCCAACGAGGTCTCCGTGAAGGGGCCGAAGGTGGGGCGCGACCCGCCGGCCGACGTCGACGTGATGGAGCTCGCGGTCAAGCCCGTGAAGGTGATGCACCCCTTCCTCGAGGGCATCCCGGATCTGAAGAAGCCGCCGCCGCCCGACGATCAGGAGATCGCCGACCAGGCCGCGCAGAAGGCCGAGGGCGATCAGGGCGGCCCCGGCGGAGGCCAGCAGCAGATGGCCGAGCAGCGCGCCGAGTACGAGGGGTCGGTGCGCGCCGAGCAGCAGGCCGTGGACCAGGGCAAGGACATGGCCGAGGCGCACGACATCGGCGAGGCCACCCGCCGGCGCATCCAGGACGACTACGGCCGCGCCGCCGACGGCGGCTCCCTGAGCGCCCCTCCCGAGGACAAGAAGGCGGCGCCGCCGCCCGCTCCCGCGGAGACGCAGCCCGAGGTGCTCGAGCCCCCGCCGCAGGAAGGCGCCCCCGGGGAGGGCGCGCCCGACTCCTCCGGTGGGCCCCAGGTCATCGACGTTCCGCAGCAGCGCTGAGCGGCCGCCGGTGATCATCTCCACCGAGAACTTCCGCGAGTTCTTCGAGGTCGGCATCCCCTTCAACCGGTTCCTCGGGATCCGCCTCGGCGAGTTCCGCGAGGGCTGGGCCCGCCTCGAGCTGCCGTTCCGCGAGGAGTTCATCGGCGACCCGCTGCGCCCGGCGCTGCACGGCGGCCTCGTGTCCACCCTCCTCGACACCTGCGGCGGCCTGGCCGTGTTCGCCGCCGCCGCGGACGAGATCCGCGTCTCCACCATCGACATGCGCGTGGACTTCCTGCGCCCCGGCGGCGCCGAGCTGCTCATCGCCGAGACCCGGGTGGTGCGCGCCGGCAACCGCGTCGCCGTCACCGACGGCATCGCCTACCACGCCGGCGCCAAGGACGACCCCGTGGCCACCTGCAAGGCCGTCTACAACATCAAGAAGGTGCGCGCAGACGCGCGCTAGTTGCTGGCGGACGGGGCGCCCGAGCCCTCCACGGCGATCCAGACCACGTCGACGAACTTCGGGTCATCGACGCTCGCTTGAGGCTCGGGAACCGCTCCGATGCCGATCTGCGACAGATCGGCCTTGCGGAGCTCGTTCTCGGAGAAGGGATCCCATGGGATCCGCGCGAGGAAGCTCTCCCAGCTGTGCAGCAGGTTGTTCTCGTCCGAGGGGCTGAGAGGCATCCGGGCGTGATAGACGAAGACCTTGTCGGGGTCGAGGCCGGCTGCCCGCACACGCAGCGCCCAGTCCTTGTGGGCTCGTTCTGCCTTAGCCGGGTTCGCGTCTTCCTCGACGTACCGCTTGGCTTCCGCCTTCGCAAACGCGCAGAGCGCCTCGGGCAGCGTCACGGCGGGGAGCTTCTGCGCCTTGCGCCAAGCGAACAGCGCCCTCGCCAGCTCCTTCGCCGAATCGCGCGTGGTTTGCGGGTCGATCGCGTCGGGGGCGGCGACGGGCGGCCATGGCTCCGGCGCCACGCCCACGAAGACCGGAACCTCGAACGGGATCGATCGCCGGCCCCCCAAGGCCACCACGTACCGTCCCGTGTCCTTCGGGAGCTGGTAGCTGGCCTCGAAGCGTCCGTCGGAGCCGATGTCCACGACCTGCTGGTCCACGGTTCCGTCGGGGCGCCAGACGGCCAGCTTGAGGGGTTTCAGCTCGTCGTCGTGAACCTGCCCGCTCACCACGAACTTCGAGCCGGGCTCCGCCGTCCGGGGAGGGCCCTGGGTGAGGTCGACGCGATCGTCCCTCAAGACGACCGCGAAGTAACGCCTGCCGTCCGGTCCGTCGCCCAGCACGGCGACCCCGATGCGCAACGTCCCGACGGGCAGCTGCGAAGGGCGCGCCCACGGCCACAGCTTGTCCAGATCGCTCGGCCACAGGGTGCGCTTGACGAAATCGTCGACGTGGGCGAAGCCCCAGCTCTCACCGCCGCCCCACAGCGTGCCTCGAGCGAGCAAGCGGTGAAGCATGTGCGCCTTCGGGTACTCCGTCCCCTCCTGTTCATCGGTATCCAGGGAAAGGCTGGCATCGCCTCGCCGGTGCGCCGTGCTCCAGCGCTTGCTCCGCAGGATCGCAACCTCCAGAGCGGCGAGGCTGCTCTCCGAGGCGCCGGGCTCCGCCTTCGGAAAGCCTTCCTTCGCCAGCCGCTCGTTCATCTGCTCGGCCAGCGCACGCTCTTCCGCCGTCCAGTTCGGCGTGCCCTCCGCGACCATCTGGTAGGTCTGGCTGGCCGCGGGCACCGCGAGGTTCTCGGCACAGCCGCCCAGGCTGAGCCCTGCAAGAATTGCGAGCGCTTTCGTGGACATCGGCATCGGCAAGGGCGGAAAGCTAGTCCACGCCGCGCCCCCAAGTCAAACGCCCGTCCCCGCGGCTGGCCAGCCGCCACGGGGGCGTGGTAGAAGCCCGGGCCCCGGGTTCCCGATGCCCTTCGACCTCCTCCAGGCGGCGAGCGACCTCATCGCCGTGGATACCGTCTCCGAGCGCGGAAACGCCGGGATCGTGCCCGTGGTGCGGGGGCTCGCCCAGGCCTGCGGCCTCGGGCTCGAGGTCCTCCCCGCCGCCGGGTCGCCCAAGGACGCGAACCTCCTCGTGAGCCTGCCGGGCGCCCCCCGCCCCGAGCCCCTGCTCTTCGTCACCCACACCGACACCGTGCCCCCGGGGCCGCTCGAGGCCTGGACGCGCACCAGCCCCTGGAAAGCGCTCGCCGACGGCGACGAGCTCGTGGGCCTCGGCAGCGCCGACGTGAAGGTCGATCTCTGCGCCAAGCTCCTCGCCCTGGAGCGGCTCGCCAGCCGTCCCCTCGCGCGCGGCGTCCACTGGCTCGGCACCTACGGGGAAGAGGTCGGCCTGCTGGGCGCCAAGGCCTTCGTGGCCTCCGGGCGGCTCCAGCCGCGCGCCGCCGTCTGCGGCGAGCCCTCCTCCCTGCACATCGTCCACGCGCACAAGGGCTACATGGTGGCGCGGGTGAAGCTGGGCCAGCCGAAGCCCGCGAAGCCCGTGGTGCGCCGGGCCTCGTTCGCCGGCAAGGCCGCCCACAGCTCGACGCCCTCGCTCGGGGAGAACGCCATCGAGAAGGCGCTGCACGATCCGCTCGCGGGCGCGGTGACCATGCGCGGCGGCCAGGGCGCCAACAGCGTGCCGGCCGAGTGCGTCGTGGAGTACGCCGAGGGCGAGGGCACCCTGCCGGTCACCCAGATGCGCCGCGCGGTGGCCGCCTGGCTGGCCCTCATGGACCGGCTCGAGCCGCGCCGCGACGACCGCTTCGAGCCCAAGCGCGCCGTGGGCAACGTGGGCTGGATCGACGCCGCGGACGGCCGCGCCGAGCTCCTGCTCGATGGCCGCCTGCTCCCGGGCCACGACCCCGCCTTCGTGATGGCCGACTACGGCGCGAGCATCCGCCGCCTCGGCGGCGAGGTCGTCTTCGAGCGCGACAACCCGGCCGTCTGGACCGACCCCGCGGGGCCGCTCGTCAGCGCGGCCAAGCGCGCCAGCGAGAGCCTCGGGCTCCCCACGCTGCCGGAGACCAAGGCCACCAACACCGAGGCCGCCGCGTTCGCCGGCAGCTGCGAGGCCATCGTCTTCGGCGCGGGCCCGAGCCGGGGCAACGCCCACTGCCCGAACGAGCGCACGCTCCTGCCCGAGGTCCGCAAGGCCGTGGACTGGTACGAGCGCCTGGCCGTCGAGCTGTGCAGCTAGCGGAGGGGATCCGTGTTCGTCATCCGGGACGTGCAGCGGCAGGACCTCGACGGGCTGAAGAAGCTCGCCGCGGTGCTCAACAGCGTGAACCTGCCCGACGACGAGAAGGTCCTCGAGGCCATCGTCGACAAGTCGATCAAGAGCTTCTCCTCGCGCATCCGCCTGCCGCTCGAGCGGCAGTACCTGTTCGTGCTCGAGGAGACCCGCACCGGCCGGCTCGTGGGCACCTCGATGATCATCGCGCAGCACGGCACGCGCGAGGCGCCGCACGCCTACTTCGAGGTGGGCTCGCGCGAGCACTACAGCGCCACGCTCGACAAGCACTTCAAGCACGTGGTGCTCTCCATCGGCTACAACTACGAGGGCCCCACCGAGATCGGCGGCCTGGTCGTCGACCCGAGCTACCGCGGCCAGGGCAAGCCCGGCAAGCAGCTCTCCTACGCGCGCTTCCTCTTCATCGCCATGCACCGCCGCAAGTTCCGCGAGCGCGTGCTCGCCGAGCTGTTGCCCCCGCTCCTCCCGGACGGCCGGTCGCTCCTGTGGGAGGCCTGCGGCCGCAAGTTCACCGGCCTCACCTACCACGAGGCCGACTCGCTCTCGCGGCAGAACAAGGAGTTCATCAAGGAGCTCTTCCCGCAGACCGACATCTACGCCACGCTCTTCCACGGCCGCGTGCAGAAGGTGATCGGCAAGGTCGGCCAGGACACCGAGCCGGTGCAGCGCATGCTCGAGCGCATCGGCTTCAAGTACGTGGAGCGCATCGACCCCTTCGACGGCGGCCCGCACTTCGAGGCCGAGGTCAAGGACGTGTCGCTCGTGCGCGACTACCGCACCGTGCGCCTCGCCGAGCAGGACCTCGGCATCGACTTCGAGCC
Source organism: Myxococcales bacterium (assembly GCA_035508175.1). Lineage (GTDB taxonomy): Bacteria > Myxococcota > Myxococcia > Myxococcales > JAKAPL01 > DATJNL01. The sequence goes on along the minus strand of DATJNL010000320.1, from coordinate 7,568 downwards.
GCGCCTGGTGGCCCACGAGCGCCCCGCCGGCAAGAACCGCTTCCGCGCCGTGCGCGCCCCCTGCCGCATCGACGGCGACGAGGCCGCCATCCCCACCGAGGCCCGCGAGGCGCTCGGCGCCGCGGCCGGCGATCGCGTCCACGTCATCCCCTTCGACTGAGCCCGCGTGCGCGCCGCTCTCCTGCTGGCCTTCGTCGCGGGCACCGGCTGCTGCCTCGACGCGCTCCAGGAAGAGCAGGCCCTCCCCGACGCCGGCCCCGGCTTCCAGCCCGACGCCAGCCTGATCATCGCCCCCATCGGCAGCGACGCCGGCGCGCCCCCCATCGCCTGCACGGCCTACGCGGCCCCGCCGCTCCCCACGGCCTGCCCTTCGCCCAGCGTCGCCGCCGGCGGCAGCCTGGCGTTGCCCACGGCGCAGCCGGTGTCCTCGTGGGCGCTCGCGACGGACGGCGCGGGCGAGGCGTCGTTCGCCTTCATCCTGGGCGTGACCACGGACTCGCTCCCCTGGCGCGTGTACCTGCAGCGCCTCTCGCCCCGGGGCGCGCTGCTCGGGCCCTTGAACGAGATCGACCTGCCCGAGTGGGGCCCGCTGGTGGCCCTCGCCGCGAGCCCGGTCTCCCACGTGCTCTGCTGGGAGGACAGCTCGACGACCATCGCCTGCGCCGCGATGCCCGTCGGCGGCGGCCCCGTCTACCCGGGCCTCACCGTGGGAGGCCAGCTGCCCGCGGTGGCCTACGGCCCGGCCGGCTTTCTCTTTGCCTACGTGGCCACGGACGGCAGCGTCACCGTGCAGCCGCTCGATTGCTCCGCCCGCTCGGCCGGCGCGCCCACCGTGGTGGCCGGCCTCACCGCCGACGCGGTCGGCCTGGCGGCGTCGTCGACCGGCTACGCGCTGGTCACGGGCACCGCGGAGGGGGAGGGCTTCGCCCAGTTCCTCTCGGCCAGCGGCACCCCGCAGGGCGCCCCCGTCGTGCTGGCGAATGGCTTCGGCAGCGGTTCGTCCCTCGCGCTCTCCGGCGGGATCCTCGCGAGCCCGGGCGGCCTTCACGACAGCTCCGGGCCGGTCGCGTCCGACGCCTCCTGCGCTGCGGCCGGAGGGCTCGATCTGTTCGCGCCGGCCGCCGGGGCGACCTTCGGCAGCCTCTGCGTCTCGCAGGCCGGTTTCGGCGGGCAGTGGCTGGGCGGCGCGCCGTTGCCCGACGACCTCGGAGACACGGCCATCCTTCTCTCCTCGGTCCCGGACGGCTTCCTGCTCGCGACCTTCGGCTCGGAGGTGGGCTTCGCCCACCTCGGCTGCCCCTGACGATCGCGGCACAGCGCCGGCCCGCGACCCTTTCCGGCGGCCGGCGTCCGGGCTATGCGAGGGGCCATGATCACCAGGACCTGGATTGGACTCGCATCCGCCTGCGCCCTCGCCGCGGGCTGCAGCTCCACCCCGGCCGGCGCCGACGGCGGCAGCTCCGGCGGCGGCAGCACGAGCGCGGCCAGCAGCAGCGGCGGGGCGTCGAGCGGCGGCAGCTGCCTCGGCGAGGGCGCCGACTGCTCGGCCGCGGGATCCGTGTGCTGCGCGAGCCAGCTCCTGTTCTGCGCCAACGCGTGCCACCTGTGCCTGGGCGGCGCCGGTATCTGCCCGCAGGGCAGCTCCAGCGGCACGTCCAGCGGCGGTGGAACCACGGGCGCCTGCGGCGGGTTCGGAGCCCCCTGCTGTCCCGGGGCGTCCCCCTGCGAAGACGGCTTCTGGTGCCTCGGCCAGGACGCCGACGGGGGCGGGGGCTCCTGCAACGGCTACTGCCACGGCTGTCCGTCCGGATGCACCATGGTCGCCGGCCCCACCTGCTGCGAGTGCGCCACCTCCGGCGGCACGAGCGGCGGCGCGTCGACGTCGGGCGCCGGCGGCACGAGCGGCGGGAGCGGAACGAGCGCGGGCGGCAGCTCCACCGGCGGCAACGGCACCACCGCCGGCAGCAGCAGCGGCGGCTCCAGCAGCGGCGACGGCGGCTGCGGCCAGACCGCCGCCTCGTGCGGCGCCGGCAACCCGTGCTGCCAGGGGCTCACCTGCGATCCCCAGCAGGGCTGCCAGGTCGTCCCGGACGGCGGCTGCTACGACGACGCCGGCCCCTGCACCGGCAGCCAGATCTGCTGCCCCTGGGAGGGCGGCGCCGCCCGCTGCAACGACGCCGGGGTGTGCAGCGGGGCGCAGGGCTACGACTGCGTCGACCCGACGGCCGCCGGCCTCTGCCCCGTCCAGCTGTTCCCCTGAGAAAGCGGCGTGGCGGCGCCGCCGCGGCTCTGGCATGCTCCCGCCACCATGACCCGACGTTTCGCCCTCGAAGCAGTCGTCGCCGGGGCCCTCGCGCTGGCCGCCTGCAACCCCGGCATCGCGGGCGCCGACGGCGGCACCAGCGGCGGGAGCGGCCCGGGCTGCCTCGCCATCGGCACCGACTGTCCCGGCCCCTCGCCCTGCTGCACCGGCTACTGCAACACGAAGGTCGGCGAGTGCGACCTCGAGCCGCTCGCCACCTCCGGCGGGGCCTCGGGCGGCTCGTCGTCGGGCGGCGGCAACTGCCAGGCCATCGGCGCCTTCTGCGCCGGCGGCTCGCTCGCGTGCTGCTCGGGCTACTGCGACGATCAAACCGGCAACTGCGCCGCCGGCGGCACGAGCGGCGGCAGCACGGGCGGCGGCTGCGTCCCGGCGAACGGCGCGTGCACGCCAGGGGCAACGTGCTGCAACGGCCAGCTCTGCTGCCCCGGCGCCGCCGGCAACGACCTGTGCGCGTCGCCCACCGACGCCGGCGCCTGCCCCACGCTCGACGGCGGCTGAGGCCGGCGCACCACACACGAAACCCCCGGGCGCGTGCGGCACGCCCGGGGGCTCCGGTGCTTTCCTTCCTGTCCACCCTCGCCCACGCGGCTTTCGCGCGGTCCGGCGCCGGGGCCGGTCGTCGCGCTCCCCGCGGGGAGAGGGCCTCGATCACGCTAGCTCTGCGTGGTCGTGCTGCCGGGTGAGCTGCCGGCCGGAACCACCGGTGCGCTCGTGCCCGTGCTGGGAGGCGGCGCGCTGCTCGCCGCCGGACTCGGGGTGGCCGTGCCGTCAACCGTGGGCAGCGACGCGTTCTGCGCCGTGCCCGGGATCACGACTGGCTTCCCGTCGGGGCCGATCATGACGGCGGGTGTTGCCACCCCCGGCTGGATCTGCGCCTTGGCCTTCTTGCTCTGGGTGCCGCGGGCCTTCTTCGTCTGCGTCTTCTTGGCCTCGATCACCGCCTGCTCCGCGCTCGTCTTCGCCGCCTTGGGCTTCGCCGGCGTCAAGCCGAAGTCGACCAGTTGCGGACTCTGGGTGCCGAAGTACGCGATGACCGCCTTCTTCAACTGCAAGAAGAAGTCCCGCGCCTCGACCGCCTCGCCGCGGCGGGCCACCACCGCCGTTTGGTACTGCGCCTTGGCCGCGTCGGCCGCATCGATCGTTTCCAGGTACTGCTGGATCTGGGTGTCGATCTGCGCGCCGGTCATGGCCTTTCCGTTCAGGGTCAACGAGGTCTTGGCGGGAATGTCCTTCAACACGCCCGCGTCCATCTCCTTGAGCTCCTGTTCCAGCTTCGTTGCGCTCACTGCCTTCGGGTTGCTCGCGATGGTTGCCATCGCCCACGCTCCTTGGTGTGGACGGCTCCGGCCGCGAGGCCTCGGCCGCCCTTGGTCGAACTGCACCTGCGCTCACTGCCTGCCGCCGTGCCGTGCTGCCGCATCACCTCCTTTCTCGAAACCCTCTCCCCCAAAGGGGGAGAGGGCAGGGTGAGGGGGCCTCCATCGCCCCTACTCCTCCTTCCGCTTGCGCCTCATGAACGCCTCGATCTCCTGCAGCTCCCGCTTCCGGAGCGCCGGGTCCTCCGGCCGCGCCCGCGAGGGGAAGCGGTCGCCCTGCGCGTCGAGCAGATCGTGGAAGCGCCCCCGTGCCGCGAACGCCGCGAGCGAGAGCAACTCCACCTCCATCACGTCCACCGCCCCGCCCAGCGCCTGGGCCACCGACAGCGCCCGCGCCTGCGCCTCGAGCGCGTCCAGCTCGCCCAGCATCGCGAGCTCCCGCCTCGCCGTGCGCGGCATCAGCGGCCGGCTGCGCAGGAAGTCGCTGCGGCGCTTCATGTCTTCCGCGACGCGCGCCGGGCACGACATCGTGCGCAGCCCGAGCCGCATGTCCCGCTCCACCTCGCGCGCGTCGCGGGCCTCCCGGCCCTCCTGCACCAGCCGGTTCACCTCGCTCTCCCGCACCAGCCGCGGCGGGTCCGGGTCGCGCACCGCCCGCGACAGCTCCGCCTCGTTCACCTCGAACTGCTCCACCAGCTCCACCGTCACGTTGCGCTTCGACATGGCCTCGCTCCATCGGGAAGGCCGGGCCTGTTTGCCCGGCCAGAGGAGCCGTCTTTCGCGACCCTCTAAGAACCCTTGTTGCAGCCGTGCCAGGTGGAGCGGCCCGCAGCGCCGCGGGGGCCGCGTTTCGCGTTCAAGCTCGTGGTGTCGTTCGGGAAAGCACCGCCGCCGGCCGCGGGGAGCCAAGCCGTGGCTTGTCCAAGTTGGACAGAATCCCTTGTCCAAAATGGACAGCGCTGTCCAAGTTGGACGGGGCTCGAAGGCCTCAGGGACGCGGCGGTCGGGCGCTACTTCGATCGCGCGGCTGGTACCGCAGTCTCCAGCGGCTCCCAGCGCGAGGGCAGCGGCCGACGAGCCGGCCCTTGGCTCACGACCGAACGAAGGCCATGAGCGGACCGAGGTCTTGCCCGTCGGCCGCCCTCAGCGCCGTCAGGTAGGCCTCTCGCGTCTTCTCCGTCTCGACCATCGTCTCGCTTCCCCAGGTGAAAAGCGGAACACCGTGGCTCTGGAGCAAGACGTCGGTCAGCAGGCGGGCGTGCCGCCCGTTCCCGTTCGCGAAGGGGTGAATGGATACCAGGCGGTGGTGAACGCGAGCGCCGAGCTCGTCCCATGCGTACGTCTGGTGCTCTATCCAGAAGGCGGCGTCCTCGCAGAGCTGCCGCACGCTTTCTGGCACCTGTGGCCACGGTCTTCCGAGGTTCTTGTCCGTGGTCCGGTACCGTCCCGCCCAGCGCCAGACCTGGTTGAACATCCGTCGGTGCAGGTCGCGGATGAAGGCATCGCTGAGAGCGTCCGGGCGGTTGGCCTTCAGTGCCCAGGCCTCGGCTTCGCGGATGTTCCTCTGCTCGAAATCGTTGAGCTCCCCCTGCGTGGCGATCGAGGTCGGAATGAGCCCTTCGATCTCGTTGGGGTCGAGCGGCGTAGCGCCGGGAGAATAGGTGAGCCTCAGGGGTCACCCCACAGCTCGGGCCCCAGCTTCTCCTTGATCTCCTTCGCCAGCTCGACCGTCTGCAGCTCTTGCAGGTTGCCGGGCACGGACTGGTCTTCCAGAAGCATGGAGTGTTCCGTGCGCTCGAGCTTCGCCCGGGCCACGCGGGCCGCCTGCTCCTCGACGCGCGCTTCCAGCGACTTCTCGGGGATCAAGGCATAGACGAGGCGGCAGCCCATGGCCTCGGCGGCCCGCTCGAGGGAAGCGAGCGTCAGGGACCGCCGAACTTCGTTCGCTTCCAGCTTGAGGACGTTGGCGGCGCCCATGCCGAGTCGCTTGCCCAGCTGGGCGGCGGACATGCCCAGGCTCTCCCGAACGGCCTTCAGCCACCCGCGGCGCGGAGGCGTGAGCTCGCTCTCGAGGAGCGCGTGCAGTGGCGCCAGCCGCGCATCCAGCTGCGCTCTCTGCCGGTGAAGTCGCCGTGGGCTCTGTCGCATGAGCTAATGGTACCCTATAGGAATCCATATTCAAGTCATACGCATTCCTATAGGCATCAATAATCTGCCTGTTTGAATCCCTATGAGCATTCATTCTGTCGCTCGATCGCCGGTCCCATGGTCTGGATTCTCGACCGTGGTCTCGTTTCACGACTCCTGAACACTCGCGCGCCATCGAGATATCGGGGGCTTGGCGCTGGCACTGCCCGTGCTCTTTCGCCCGGGCATGAAACTCTACGTCCTTCGGAACGGCAGCGTCCTCCGCGCCTGGGAGCTTTCCCCCGGCGTCTACCTCGTGGGCAGCGGCCCGCGCTGCGACCGGGTGCTCGACCCGCGCGATTGCCCCCAGGAGATCCTCTGCCAGGTGGAGGCCCAGCGCGACCGGCTGCTGGTCTCCGAGATCGGCGAGGGCATCTCCCTCGTGGGGCCGAAGGGCCCGGCGCCGCTCGTGGCGCTGCGCAGCTTCGACAGCCTCACCGCCGGCCCCTTCCAGCTCGGCGCGCTCGAGGAGCTGCGGCCGCCCGACTTCTTCGAGGGGCAGCCGGGCGAGGAGCTCTCGCCCACCGCGCCCGCCGACGGCATCCTCCCGCCGCCGAAGGAGACCCTGGTGTTCCAGGTGCTCGGCGCGCGCGGGCGCCGGCTCGTGGCGGTGAAGAACGGCTTCCGCCTCGGCCGCGACGCGCGCTGCCACGACAACGGCATCCGCTTCCAGAGCCCCGCCGTGTCGGCCCAGCACGCCGTGGTCTACGAGCGGCGCGACGGCTACCACCTCGTGGACGCGGGCAGCACGCACGGCACCTTCGTGAACGGCGTGCGCCTCGCCCCGGGCGTCGAGCTGCGGCTCGAGGCGGGCATGGTGATCCAGCTCTCGCGCCAGAACCAGGTGCCGAAGATAGAGGTGCTCGCCGCCGCCGACCTGCTGCAGGGCGCCGCCGCCGGAGGCCTCGTGGGCGAGAGCGCCGCCATCAAGGACATCTACGCGCAGATCTACCGGCTCAAGGACGGCAAGTTCCCCATCCTGCTGTTCGGCGAGACCGGCACCGGCAAGGAGGTGCTCGCCGCCGAGATCGCCCGGCTGCACAACCCGCGCAAGCGGCTCACCGTGGTGGACTGCACCACCCTCACCGAGACGCTGCTCGAGGCCGAGCTGTTCGGCACCGTGGCGGGCGCGTTCACCGACGGCGTCGACCGGGCCGGCCTCGTGGAGGAGGCCGAGGGCGGCGTGCTCTTCCTCGACGAGATCGGCGAGCTGCCGCTGGCGCTGCAGGCGAAGCTGCTGCGCTTCCTGCAAGAGAAGACCTTCCGGCGGCAGGGCTCGAACAAGTACGTGGAGGTGAACTGCCGCGTGGTCGCCGCCACGCACCGGAACCTCCCGCAGATGGTGGCCGAGGGGCGCTTCCGCCAGGACCTGTACGAGCGCTTGCAGGGCTGCGCGCTGCGGATCCCCCCGCTGCGCGAGCGCAAGGAAGACATCCTGCCCATCGCGAAGCACTTCCTGGGCACCCGCGAGGCGCCCAACCTGCCCACGCTGTCGCGCGGCGCCGCCTTCGCGCTCGTGGAGCACGACTGGCCCGGCAACGTGCGCGAGCTCCTGCGCGTGCTCGAGATCTCCGCCTTCCGCAGCGAAGGCGCCGAGATCGAGGAGAGCACCGTGCGCGCGCTCCTCGCCGAGCGCACCACCGCGCCCGCGGCGGGCGCCGAGCCGACCTTGCGCAACGGGCCGGAGCGCGTGCGCTCGTACGAGCGCGCCCTGGTGGCGGAAGCGCTCGCGCGTCACGGCG
>DATJNL010000319.1:0-43416 GCA_035508175.1 Myxococcales bacterium | reverse complement strand
AAGAGGTACGTGGAGAGGAAGGCGTCCCCCAGCGCGGTGCTCTGGTCGATCATGGCCGTCGTGTGCAGCAACTTCCACGGCGTCGCGCCGCCGACGTAGCCGAGGAGCACCGCGAGCGCCACGAGCCCCACCAGGCCGGGCCCCGGCGACAGCGAGCTGTTGCTGACCTTCACGTCGCGGATGTGGCTCGTGAGCATCACCGCGAAGAGGATCAGGACCAGCACCCCGCCGATGTAGATGAGGATCTGCGTGACCGCCACGAAGGGGGCGGCCAGGTAGATGTACATCGAGGCGACGCCCAGGAAGGCGCCCAGGAGCGAGAACGCCGAATAGATGATGTTGCGCGAGAAGGCGACCCCTGCCGCCGAGCCCACGGTGAGCGCCGCGAGCGCGTACCAGAGGACGTCGGAGATGGAGCCCAGCCTGCCGAGCTCGCCCGCCTGCGCGAGCATTCCCGGCTTCTCCGCGGTGGACAGCCCTTCCGGCGGCGCGCCGCCCCACAGGATCGCGTACAGCATCAGGCCCGCGAGGACGAGCGCCGAGAGCAGGAGGAGGAGCGTGCCGACCCAGCGCGGCAGGGCACCACGCGCGTTCGATCGCCTCGAGGGGGTGCGCATCGCGCTGTGGCTTCTAACACTTTCGCGCAGGGAAGGGGAGGGGGAATTTCTCGGGGGGATGCGGTCGAAAGCACGGACGTGCAACGAGCGGGGAGGCGGCTGGGTCCCTGGCTGCGACGCGGTCTTGAATGGGCCAGGCGGCCGTGCGTCAATGGCCTCGCCATGTCCCTCCTTCGACGGTTGGCCGTCGAGACGCTGGCGGTGGCGATCGTCACGACCTTCCCGCCGCCCGTTGCGTTCGCGGGTCCCTCGAGGCCCTTGCTCGCGCAGGCGTACCCGCCGCCGCCTCCCGACGTGCCGCTGCGGCTCGCGGAGCCTCCGCCGAAGGGGGCATGGGGGCCGCCCGGACCGCCCGGTCACGTGGCGGAGCAGACCGCCCGGGGCGAGCACGACGGACGGGCCGATGCCATGCGGCAGGTCGACGCCACCTTCTGGTTCTTCGTCGGCTTCTTGCTGTCGCTGCCCGGCCTCGTCGTCGGCGCGGTATGGCCGGTGTCACCCGACGCCGCGCGACTCATCGGGCAGCCGCCCGCCTACGTGCAGGCGTACACGACGGCCTACCGCTCGGCCACCCATGGCCACCGGGACCTGCCGGCGCTGCTCGGCTGTCTCATCTCCGGCGGGATAGCCGCGTTCGTGGCGATCATCCTCGCCTCTCCGGCAGCCTAGCCGCCGTCTTCACCGGCGTCTGGGCAAGCGTCCAGGCCCGCAGCGAGGCCCGCTTCCCACGCCCCAGATCCCTGGCGCGGCGGCGCTGCGTCTCACACGACGAATGGGATCAGCCGCTTCGTCCGTCCCATGTACGCGCGGTACGGCTCTCCTATCGTCTCCGCGAGCACCGCCTCCTCGTGGCGCAGCCGCAAGAGGTAAGCGATCGTCGGCACCACCGCCGAGAGCAAGCCGGGCCAGAGCGAGGCGAACGACAGCCCGAGCGCCCAGAACTCGAGGATGCCGCCGGTGTACGACGGGTGCCGCACCCACCGGTAAGGCCCGCGTTCCACGACCGGCTGGTCGGCGGCCACCTGCACCTTGCGCGTGAAGAAGCGGCCGAGGCTGTGAATCGCCCATAGCCGGATCGCCATTCCCACGACGAGCAGCCCCGCGCCGGCGGCGACGGTCCAGGCGGGGAGCCGCAGTCCCGGTGTGCGCGGGTCGCCCCACACCCAGAACGCAGCGGTGAGGCTCCCGAAGATCAGGACCTGCATCGTCCAGAACGTGCCGCCGTCGCGGCCACGGGCTTCGCTCCGGTCCGGCCGCCGGGTGAAGAGCTCCAGCGCCACGAGCGCGGCGCAGAAGAAGTACGGGCTGTCGCGAAGCATCGGGCTCGGCGCCCTGCCGCCCGGCTACTGCTTCGGGGGCTCGGGCGCGGCGGGAACTGCAGCCGCTGCCGGTGCGGGAGCCGGCGCGCCGCCCAGCGCGACCTTGCCGGTCTTCCAGCTGTCGACGATGAGCTGCGTGGTGGCGTGCGTCTCGGCGCCGCCGGGGCTGCACAGGTTGGTGCGGGTCTCCTTCCCGCTGGCCATCGCCTCGGAGTAGTCGTGGCAAGTGGGGTAGGTGCACTCGCCGCAGTCGGTGCCGGCTTGCGCCTCCTCGAGGATGACCTGGAGCTTGACCTTGTCGACGCCGATGGCCCGCTTCGCGAGGTCGAGGCCGGCCGCGTCGACGCCGCCCTCTTTCTTCTTTGGCGCTGGCGCAGCCGTGCCTTCCTTCGGTGGCGGCACCCAGGAGGGCCCCGGCGAATCCCAGGCCTTGATCTTCGTGCGCACGAGGGAGCCCAGCGGCTTCCGCATGTATGCCTGCGTCCCCTTGGGCACCTTGTAGAGCGGCGATGGCTTCGCAGGATCGACCCAGCGGAACGTGAGGTTTCGCAGGTCGACGACGCTGCCCTCGAACTCGCGGGTGTGCTGGATGGCCCCGGTCGGGCAGGGCTCGACGCACAGGCCGCAGAACATGCACTTGGCCTCGTCGAGGTCGAACTGCGTCATCTGCCGGACCTTCGGGTTGTTCGGGTCCTTCTCGACGGCGATCTTGATGCAGCCGATCGGGCAGGCCTTCTCGCAGGCGAGGCAGCCGGTGCAGATGTCGATGTCGACCTCGAGGAAGCCGCGGTAGCGCGACGGGAGCGTGTCCCTCAGCGGGTACGGGGTGTCCGGGTACTGGATCGTCATGGGGCGGCGGAACAGGTGGCTCAGCGTGATGCTCATGCCGTGCCAGAAGCTGTTGACCGTGCCCCTGATGTTCTCGACGTATTCGATGGCCATGCGGTCGGTCGTCCTCGCGGTCGACAGTGTAATCGATCGGAGCAAAAAAAGCGCGGGGTTTCGCCGTTCAGGGCGAAGCGACCACCACCAGTATCCCAAGGGCCAGCAGCGCACCGGCGACCACGGCCATCATCGGGGTGACGTCCTTGCCCAGCTTCTGGCGGGCCTTCATCTTCTGGAAGCCCGTGAGCGCCACGGCGCTGACGGTGACCACGCCCAGCAGGTAAAGAAGGTTCTGAGCCCGCGAGAGGTGGTGGCCGAGGGCCGCGTCGCCGGAGCGCGCGTGGTGGGGATGCGGCCCAAAGAGGGTCCAGAGGCGCAGGCCGGCGATTGCCACCAGACCGACGAGGACCAGGTACTCTCGCGAGCCCCCGGTCTTCGGAGGCTCGGGTCCGAGCTGCTCAGGAGGGGGTTCGCTCGCCATCGCCGCCGGTGGCCGATGTTACCACTAGACCGGCTGCCCGCACGCCCGGCAGCGGGTCGCCGCGGCGGGGACGGTCTCCAGGCACTGCGGGCAGCTCTTGGTGGCGGGCGCGGCCTCCGGCTTCTTGCCCGACGAGAGCAACGCCTTGGTCACGAAGAAGACCACCAGAGACACGATCGTGAAGTCGATCAGCCGGCCGATCAGGTCGCCGTACTTGATGGCGTTGCTGCCGGTGAGCACGAGCTGCGCCGAGCGCCACTCGCCGCCTGGCAGCACCACGCCGATGATCGGCATGAAGATGTCGTCGACGATGCCGCTCACCACCTTGGCCACCGCGCCGCCGATCACCACGCCGATCGCTAGGGCGAGCGCGTTCTGCTTCAGCAGGAACTCCTTGAACTCGTGGACCAGCGACAGCCGGGGAAGGGCGGGCGGCACTAGAAGGAGACCTCCGCGCCCAGGTTCAGCGCCGTATCGGTGGACACCTTCATCGGCGGCGGGACGCTGTCGTAGGCGAGCACGAAGCTCGCTGCCAGGGAGAGGGCGCCCACGAGGTGCGCGTTGATCTGCGTCGTGTTGTTCACGAGCACCGGGTTTGGAGACAGCACGTCCGGGATCACCTCGACCTGCTCGCTGAACACGAGGTCCTTGGTCGCGGCATAGCGCAAGGCAACGCCGACGCGGGGGGACAGCTCCTGGAGCTCGGGGAGGCTCATCTGCACCGGGTAGTACTGGAACTGGCGCTGGTCGGCGTAGCGGACGCCGATGTCGGTGCGGAGGAGCAGGGTCTGGAGCCCCCCCACCTTGTGGTCGAGCCATACGAGGCCGACGCCGCCCTCGCCGTAGGAGCGCAGCTCGATGCTGGCCACGTGGTCGGTGTCGGCGCCCGTGAGCAGGTAGACGGTCAGGAGCTTCGCGAGCACGCGGTCGCCGCGGAGCTGGCCGCTCGCCGCCAGCGCCGTCACGGTGGACGGCTGGTTCGCCCCGGGCGCGGACCCCTGGCCGTAGCTGCCGGAGGCTTTGAAGCTCAGGATCCAGCCGCTGTGGAACGTCCTCGCGAAGGCCGCCGCGCCGTTGAGGGTGAGCGTGTTCGAGTTGCCGGAGAGCCAGATGAGGCCGAGGTCCAGCGTTCCGGCCCACCCCTTCTCGGCGGCGGTCTTCTTCGCGGCGGCCGCGGGGACGGTCAGCTCCGGGGTCAGGGTCGCGGCGAGCTTCTGGGCCGTGGCCGCCACCTGGGCCGCGGACTCCGCGGCGGACTGGGCCGCCTGGGCCGCCTTCTCCGCGGCGGCTGCGGCGCGCGCGGCGCTCTGATCGGGGCTGGGACTGGACGGCGAGGGCGGTGCGGCGGACTGGCCGCAGAGCGAGGCGAGCAGGAGGGCGGTCGTGAGCATGGCCGAGGGAAGATGGCACGTCTCCCTGGCGAAGGCACGCTCTCAGTGCGGGGCCGTCAGCCTCAGCCGGATCTCGAGCACGGTCGCCACGGCCACGCCCAGGAAGAGCGCCAGCGTGACGATCTGGAGCACCCGGCGCCCGTTCTCTCCGAGCGGCCCGTTGCGGCGGTACCAGTCCCGCCACAGGGAGGTCCCGACGATGCCGCACAGGAGGACGAATACCGTGACGAGTTCCCGGAGCCGGATGGGCTCCGGCGGCAAGTCCTCCCGGGGGTTGCCGGGCTCGTGCAGGAAGAACCAGAAGAAGACGCTGACGCCGCCGAGCGTGACTGCCGTGCCGACCGCATAGCGCAACCACCGTCCCACGCGGGCCGTGAGCGGCTCCACGCTTGGTTCGTGCTCCATCGCCGCTCGCTCAGGCCAACGCGAGGCGGATGAGCAGGCCCAGGAGTGGCCCGGCCAGGCACAGGCCGGCGAAGGTGGCGACCTTCGACTGCCCCGTGAGCTTCTTCGCGACCTCGGTGCTCAGCCCCCACGAGAGCAGGGCCCAGCCGGGCAGGATCAACAGGAGGCGCACGCCGAACGATCCGAGGCGGTTCTCCATGGCGACCACCAGGACCAGGCTCGCGCCACCCAGCACGAAGTAGAGATCCAGCGCCGCCTTGCCCACGCGCAGCTTGAGCGTGGCCCGTTCGGAGGTGTCGTCCTCGGAGAGCTGATCGGGCTCCAGCAAGGTCATCCCCCTACCGCCACCCCGCTACCAGTTGGAGAAGTCGACGTGCTCGCCCGCCAGGCGCAGGTTCTTGGCGGTCTGGCGGATGAAGAGCACCAGCGGGATGGCGCCCGCGACCACGAAGAACACCATGTGCACGGCCAGCTGGGCGGCCGGGGCGACATAGCTCATGCCCCACATCCACAGGGCGGTCAGCAGCACGCAGCCCATCTCGATGGGCACCAGGTACTTCCAGCATAGGATCATCATCTGGTCGACGCGGATGCGGGGCAGCGTCCAGCGCACCTGCACCACGATCGTCACCAGGACCAGCACCTTCACCACGAAGACGAGCAGCGAGACCGGCACGTACCAGGCAAAGTGCGCGGCGGCGGCCGGGTCGACGCCGGGGATCTGCCAGCCGCCCAGGAAGAGCAGCGTCACGAGGGCGCTCATCACCCAGACGTTCGCCCACTCGGTGAGGAAGAAGTACGAGAAGCGCATCCCCGAGTACTCGGTGTTGTAGCCGGCCACGAGCTCGCTCTCGGCCTCGGGCAGGTCGAAGGGCGTGCGGTTCCCCTCGGCGAGCGCCGCGGTGAAGAACACGAAGAAGGAGACGAACGCCATCGGGTCGTCGAACAGGAACCAGTTCCAGGGCCAGCCGCCGATGGCGAGCGGGCCGAGCTTCGAGAACCCGCCCTGCGCGCGGATGATGCCCTGCGTGGAGAGCGAGCCCGCGAGCAGCACCGGCACCATCACCGCGAGGCCGGCGGGGATCTCGTAGCTGATCACCTGCGCCGCCGAGCGGATACCGCCCACGAGCGACCACTTCGAGTTGGAGCTCCAGGCGCTCATGATGATGCCCACCACGACGAGTGCCGTGATGGAGAGCACGTAGAAGAGGCCGATGTTCATGTCGGCGACGATGAGGTGATCCCCGAAGGGCAGGGCCACGAAGGTGAGCACCAGCCCCACCACCACGAAGTAGGGGCCGAGGCGGAACAGCACGGGATCCGCGTCGGTGGGGATGACGTCTTCCTTGGTGATGAGCTTCAGGGCATCGGCGATCCACACGAGGAAGCCGGCCGGGCCCACGCGGTTCGGGCCGATGCGGCTCTGGATGCGGCCGGCCACGCGCCGCTCGTACCAGGACAGCACGCCCGAGAAGACCGCGGCGAAGGTCGTGAGCGCCGCGCCGGCCACCACCATGAAGAGCAGGTAGACCAGCTGCGTGTACGCGAACGTCGCAGGGTCGGCGTGAAAGAGGCTGCGGATCAGGTGGTCGGCGGTCTGTTGCATTACCTGTCGATCTCCGGCGCCACGACGTCGAGCGAGGCGATGAGGGCCACGAGGTCGGCGATCATCATGCCGCGGCTGAGCGGCTCGACGATCCCCATGGCGGTGAAGGAGCCGGTGCGGATGCGCACGCGCTGGGCCTTCTCGCTCACGCCGTCCGCGGTCACGTAGTAGCCCATCTCGCCGCGCGCGCTCTCGACGCGCGACCAGGCCTCCCCGGCCGCGGGCTTCATCTTCTTCGGCACCTTGGGGTGCATCACGTCGCCCGGCGGGAGCTTCTCGATCGCCTGGCGGATGATCTTCGTGCACTCCCGCATCTCGAGGATGCGCACGTAGTAGCGATCGAAGCAGTCGCCCACCTTGCCCGCCCAGCCCTTGCCCACCGGGATCTCGAACTTGAAGTCCGCGTAGCAGCCGTAGGGCAGGTCCCGGCGCAGGTCCCAGTCGACGCCCGAGCCGCGCAGGTTCGGGCCCACCAGGCCGTAGTCGATCGCCATCGCGGCCGGGATGATCCCCATGCCCGCGAGCCGCTTCACGTAGATCTCGTTCCAGGTGAGCAGCCGGTCGTACTCGTCGAGGATCTTGTCGAAGTGGTCGCAGAAGCGGAGGCACTTGTCGGTCCAGCCGTCCGGCACGTCGAAGGCCACGCCGCCGATGCGGTGGTAGTTGTAGGTGAGGCGGGCGCCGCACAGCTCTTCTATCAAGTCGTTGATCGATTCGCGCTCGCGGAGCGCGTGCACGAACGGCGTGAGGGCGCCGATGTCCTGGCCCATGGTGCCGACCGAGACGAGGTGGCTCGCGATGCGGTTGAGCTCACAGGAGATGGCGCGGCAGTACTGCCCGCGGGGCGGCACGTCGAGGCCCATCAGCTTCTCGACCGCGAGCGCGTAGCCTTCGTTCGCGAACATGGCGGCGAGGTAGTCCGCCCGGTCGGTGTAGGGCATGAACTGGGGGAAGGTGACGATCTCGCCGATCTTCTCGATGGCGCGATGCAGGTAGCCCACGACCGGCACGGCGACCTTCATGATCTCGCCGTCCGCCTTCACCACGAAGCGGATCACGCCGTGGGTGGAGGGGTGCTGCGGCCCCATGTTGAGGATCATCTCCTCGTCCGTGACGGGACCGACCTTCTGGATGACCAGCTCGTCCATGGTTCTGCCTCAGTGCACCGTGCCGGTGGGCGCGAGCGGCGTGGAAGGTGTCGCCGGGGCGGCGGCCTTGGCCTTCGCCTCCACCGCCTCGCGCACGGCGTCGTCCATGCGCCGGTACTCGACGAGCGAGCTGTCGCGGACGTTGGAGATGTCCTCGTAGCCGCCGGCCTCCTGGTAGTCCTTGCGCAGCGGGTGGCCCACCCAGTCGTCGGGCATCATGATGCGGCGCATGTCCGGGTGGCCCTCGAAGGTCACGCCGAAGAGGTCGTAGACCTCGCGCTCCAGCCAGTCGGCCGTCTTCCAGAGGGGCTCCAGCGACGCCACCTTCGGGGCCGCGCGGTCCAGCTCGACCTTGATCACGACGCCGTGCCGGTGGGCGTAGCTGAACAGGTGGTAGACCACCTTGATCTGGTTCTCCTTCAGGTGGTCGGTCGCGGTCACGTCCTCGAGGAAGTCGAACGCCAAAGTGGGCTCGGCCTTCAGGAAGCGGCAGACCTCGAGGAGCCTGTCGGCCTTCACCGTGAAGAAGGGGTCCTTGGCAGGCGGGGCCAGCGGGCCCACCGCGTCGCCGAACTTGGCCGCGACGGCGGCCTGGATCTGCTCGGGCGTGAGGGCCATGGCCTAGACGTTCTCCGGCACGTTGTACTGGACGCCGAGCTTCTCCTGGACGTTCGGCCGCATCTTGGCCTTCCAGCGCTCGCGCATCATCAGATCCTGGATGCGCATGAAGCCCTCGGTGAGCGCCTCGGGGCGCGGCGGGCAGCCGGGCACGTACACGTCGACGGGGACGATCTTGTCGACTCCTTTGACCACCGAGTAGCTGTACTGGAAGAGGCCGCCGCAGGTCGCGCAGGAGCCCATCGAGAGCACGTACTTGGGCTCGGGCATCTGCTGGTAGAGCAGCCGGCAGCGAATCGCCATCTTGTAGGTGAGCGTGCCAGCGACGATCATCAGATCGCTCTGGCGGGGTGTGGCGCGCGGTACCGAGCCGAAGCGATCCAGGTCGGCGCGGGGGCCGCCCGTCTGCATGAGCTCGATGCCGCAGCAGGCGAGGCCGAAGAGCAGGAACCAGACCGAGCTCTTGCGCGCCATGTTGAAGACTTCCTGGACGATGTTGCTGCGCGTCGTGAGAATCTGTGCGCCGGCGCCGGGATCGTGGGCGTAGTCGTTCGCCATGGAGACCTCCTCTCGGCTGACCCTGTTCTAACTCTTCTGGCCCACACCCGCCACGGGTCGGGCGGAGCGGGGCGGCAGCGCCTCGGCGATGCGCTTGATCCACTCGAGATCCCCGTGCACCCAGGCCCAGACCAGGCCGACCGCGAGGATGAGCGTGAAGGTGAGGATCTCGAAGAACGCGATGCCCCCGTGCCGCGCGGCGACCCAGGAGCGGTAGACCATCGCGACCGGCAGCATCAGCGCGATCTCGACCTCGAAGATCACGAACACGAGGGCGATCACGTAGAAGCGCGGGTTGAAGTTGAACCAGGCCTCGCCGGTGGGGATCTCGCCGCACTCGTACGTCATCTCCTTCTCCTTGGAAGGAAAGCGCGGCCGGAGAATGGCGCCGATCAGCAGGTTGACGAAGCAGAACCCGGCGGCGCTGAGGGCGAAGACGAGGACGGTGGCGTACTGGAAGCCCATGAGCGACCTCAGGACGAAAAACCGTTGCGGTCCAAGGGGTATAGACAACAAGGGGCGTGGAGTGTCAAGCGGAGGTTTTCTCCGTCGGGGCTGCCGCCCCGGGCCCCGCGGCGGCATACGAGCTCGAGCAGAGAGCCGCGGGTTGGCGACGGGCGTACGAGCGAGCGGCCGGTCCTTGCTCGGGAGCGCCCGGTCCCTCGCGGCTCGGCCTCGCCGGACTCGATCCCGCGGTCGATAGGCAGCGGTTCGAGGGCGGCGAGGCCTCGAACGCGAGGGCCCGGACGCCCCCTCGCGTGTCCCGCCTCTCCCCTGTACGAACCCCCTTCGACCTGAGTTCATGCACTCAAGACCTTGCCTGCGGCGCTGATCGAGATGCGGTCGAGATCTGGTGCATGGGCGGCAGTAGATGGGTGAATGAAAGTGGGGAGGAGGGGGCCGACGCGCAGGGGTCCGGGGGCCCCCCGCCGCGCCCGCAGCGCGCCCATGTTGCGGCACGAGCGACGGTACAACTCGGTACCGCGCGTGGGGAGCGCGAGGACGGACGGGGGTCCGGACCCCGAGCAAGCGGCCCCCCTCCGTCCCTCGTTCATCCGCCGCTGCCCCTTTGCAGCGCGTCTCGAGATCGCAACGGGGGCGCGGGGGCGAAGCCCCCGGAAGAAGATCCCCTGCTCGTTTCGAGATCGTGTAAGTGCAGCCGGTGGCCCAGCTCGACGACCGGCTGAGAAAGCGCGCGCGCCACCTTTCGCGGTGGGCCGCCCGCGAGGGCACGACGGCCTACCGGCTCTTCGATCGCGACATCCCCGGCTACCACTTCGCCGTCGATCGCTACGCCGACTGGCTGGTGGTCCATGAGTATCCCTGGAAGGAAGGCGACCGGTTGCACGAGGCGCGCAAGGCCGAGCTCGTGGCCGCGCTCCCCGGCGCCACGGGGGTCGCGCCGGATCACGTGGTCTTCAAGCTGCACCAGCGGCACCGCTGGGGCGAGAGCCAGTACGGCAAGGGGGAAGGCGAGCGGCGCGTCGAGGTGCTGGAGAACGGTCTGCGCTTCGAGGTCGATCTCGGGCCGCGCCTCGACGCCGGGCTCTTTCTCGATCACCGCAACACGCGGGCGCTCGTGCGCAAGCTGTCGCGCGGCAAGCGCTTCCTGAACCTCTTCTGCTACACCGGCAGCTTCACCGCGTACGCCGCGGCTGGCGGCGCCGCCGGCACCACCTCCCTCGATCTCTCCCGGCCCTACCTGGACTGGACGCAGCGCAACCTCGCCCGCAACGGGCTCGCGGGGCCCGCCCAGCGGCTCGTCCAGGCCGACGCCCTGCGCTGGCTCGACGAGGGCGACGAGCGCTTCGATCTCGTCGTCCTGGACCCACCGCCGTTCTCGAAGAGCGAGCGCATGGCGCGCGCCTTCGAGGTCCAGCGCGACCACCGAACGCTCATCGAGCGCACGCTGCTCCGGCTCGCGCCCGGCGGCACGCTCCTCTTCTCCACGAGCTACCAGGGCTTCGCGCTCGATCCTGCCCTGCGCGCGATCGAGCTCACGCCGAAGAGCCTCCCCGAGGACTTCAAGGGCAAGCATCCCCACCGCTGCTGGCAGTTCGATCTGGCGGCCGGGCGCTCGACCCGGGACCCTACCGCAAGTGCTTCGAGAGGCCGCATGGCACCGCCGCCATGACGCTGCGCAACAAACCCGCTCCTTCCGCCGCTGACGGAAGGCCTGCGAACGTCACCAGGGAGGCGTCGATCTCCTGAGCCGCCTCGCGCGCGAGATCTCGAAACGCCTCCTCGCGGGCTGACCGGACACGAGCCTGGGCCCCGCAGGACAACCGCGGCTCGGCCCAGCCGGCCACTTCCCACGCAAGCTCGGCGTGGCGCACCTCGTCACGCGAGATGGCGCAGAGCGCCTGCGCGATCGAGGGGTCCTGGGCATGGCGCGCCTGCCACAGCGCCACCGCCGCGCCGTACGTCTCGGCGGCGCAGCCCTCGACGGCGTTCTCGCGCGCGACCTGCGCGAGCGGACGAACGCCTGGCTGCGCGCTGAACGTGGGTCGCAACGGCTCGGCTCCATACCTGCGCGCCAGCTGCCGCGTCGCCCGCGCGTGGCGGACCTCGTCTTTCGCGGCCTCCAGCGCGCACGCGACGAGCCGGCGAGGTGCTCCGTGCGCCGCGAGCTCGCGTGCCAGCACGCGAAACGCGCGAACGGAGGCGGCCTCGAGCCGCGCGCCCTCGGCGAAGAACGCGGCGACGGGATGGAGCGCCGGAGCGGAGTCACACGGAACGAGCGAGGAAGGCCGGCGGCCCATGGAGCACCGTTTCTGCCCGGTCACCGGATCCGTGACGCAGCCGTGCTCGTGGAACCAACGGCTCGGGAGGCACACGCTGCAGCTGACCCCCGGCTCTCCCCCATCGACCGTCACGAAGCAGGTGTCGGGTGCCCGCCCGAGCCACTTCGCGCATGCGGCCAGGCACCCGTCCTGGCTCGAGGCCGCGCTGCCGAGCTGCCCGAGCGGAAACACCCGTGTTTCCACAGTCTGCGTGATGGGGCATTCCACCCGGGGTGCTGCGCTTGGTGCCTCTGGCCCGCGCCCTCGTTGTTCACGGCAAGCCATCGCCCCCACGAACGGCGTCGCCAGCACGATGACCCGAAGCCTGTCTCCCAACGTCCGCCGGCGCATGAGCCGCCTCCTGGTGTCCCAGACCGACCGGGCCGCCTTGCATCGCGGAGCTTACAGCCTCGAGCGATCGCGGAGCGTCGTAGGAGGAAAGCAAGGCAGATCCTTCAAGCTGACGCGGCCAGCAGGCTGTTGAATGCTAGGTTTCCACGAGCTGCAGCACTTCGCCGCCCACGCGCACGCAGTCGCCCTTGAACAGCTCCCGCTCGCCGCCGGGGGCCATGCGCAGGAACGTCCCGTTGGTGCTCCCGAGGTCCTTGATGCGGGCGCGGCCGGAGGCGCCGAGGGTGAGCGCGCAGTGGCGGCTCGAGACGAAGCGGTCACCGGGGAAGCTCACCTCGCAGCCGTCGTCGCGGCCGAGGACGATCTGCGGCCCGCGGCGGACCACGGTGCGCCCCGGAAGCATGCCCTCGTGCAGCTCCTCGAGCTTCACGGCGTCCGCCGGCGGGCGGGGACCTCCCGAGATCTTGGTCCCGTCCTCGGCCGCCACCGGCACGGGCAGCGGGCCGGCGAAGCGCATGAGGTGGTCGCCGAGCGAGAAGAAGTCGCCGGGGCCCAGGTTCTCCTCGTCGTAGATGCGCACGAACGTCCCCGAGGAACCGTCGCGGTCCCGCAGCAGGAGCCGCCCATGGTCGAAGACCAGCTCGCAATGGGACGCGGACAGGTAGGGGTCGCGCGGGAAGCTCAGCTCGCAGGTGCCGCGCCCGATGTTGGCCTGCATGCCGATGGGCAGCACCTGGCCCAGGCGCTCGCCGCGGAGCACGCGCGCCGAGGCGCGCCCGGGCGCGAGCAGCTGCCGGGACTTGGCCACCGGCACCGCGTCCGTGGCCCTGGCGAGCGAGGCCCCGCAGCTCCCGCAGAACTTGTAGTCGGCGGGGTTCGTGGTGCCGCAGCGAGCGCAGGCCCGGCCGAGCGGCTGGGCGGGAGTCGGCGTGAGCAGCTGGACCGGCTTCACCGCGGCCTGCTGGGTGAGGAGCAGCGCGGTGGACGGGGTCGGCGTGGGAGTGGGGGCCGCGCGCGCGGGTGCCGGCACGGCCTTGGCGGCGATGAGCGGCAGCGCGTTGACGACCGGCGTCTTGATGGGCGCCGCCGCCGGTGGGGGCGTGCTCGGTAGGTCCATCGACCAGGGCTGCGGCATCTGATCGGGAGGCAGCGCGGCCGCGATGCCGGGCGCCTCGGGCGGCAGCAGGTCGGCTTCACCCACCTCCTCGACCTCGCCCTCCGGCGCCATCACCGGATCGGTGACTTGCGGCGGGACCTTCGAGATCTGGGTAGGCTCGAGGACCACCGGCACCGACGGCTGCGTCCGCTGGGACGGCCGCGCCACGATGCTGTCGATGGCGCTCGCCGGCACGAGCCGCTCCTCGAGGAGCGACCCGCAATCGACGCAATCCATGCGCGACGGCTCGTTGTAGGCGTCGCAGGAAGGGCAGACCAGGCCGAACAGGTCGGTGAGCTTGCCGTCGGCCGTCTTCGGATCAGGGCAGCCGCAGGGCAGGGACCGGCCGCAGGAGGCGCAGAGGGACATCGGAGCCGCGGAATGTAGCGGGCGGTCACTGCCCGGTCAATCGGGCGTGAGGCTGGCCGTGAAAATGCCGCAGAGCGTCAGGGTTGCCTGGGGCGCACTCCGCACGTTACGATTCGCCGTCTACCTTGCTACGTTTGAACGACATACTCGACCGCGTCAGCGCGTACCACCCGGCGCCGGATCTCGACGTCATCAAGAAGGCCTACGTCTACTCCGCGAAGGTGCACCAGGGGCAGGTGCGCAAGTCCGGCGAGCCCTACCTGATCCACCCCCTCGAGGTGGCGGGCATCCTCGCAGAGCTCAAGCTCGACGAGGCGTCCATCGTCACCGGCCTGTTGCACGACACCATCGAGGACACCCTCGCCACGCCGGAGGAGCTCATCGAGCTGTTCGGCGACGAGGTCGCCCAGCTGGTCGACGGCGTCACCAAGCTCTCGCAGTTCTCGGCCTCGGCCACGGTGAGCCAGGAGGAGAAGCAGGCCGAGAACTTCCGCAAGATGATCGTCGCCATGGCGCGCGACATCCGCGTCATCCTCGTCAAGCTCGCCGACCGCACCCACAACATGCGCACGCTCGAGCACATGCCGCCCGAGAAGCAGCAGCGCATCGCGCAGGAGACGCTCGACATCTACGCGCCGCTCGCCAACCGGCTCGGCATCTCGTGGATCAAGACCGAGCTCGAGGACCTGTCGTTCCGCTACCTGCGCCCCGAGGAGTGGACGGATCTCTCGGGCAAGGTCGAGGGCCGGCGCAAGGAGCGCGACCGCTACATCGACGACGTCATCAACGTGATCCGCAGCAAGCTCAAGGCGGCCGGCATCGAGTCGCGCGTCACCGGCCGCATGAAGCACCTGTACTCGATCTTCCGCAAGATGCGGGCGCAGGGCATCGGCTTCGAGCAGGTGCACGACGTCATCGCCTTCCGGATCATCGTGAAGACCTTGCCCACCTGCTACGAGGCGCTGGGCATCGTGCACTCGCTCTGGAAGCCGGTGCCGGGACGCTTCAAGGACTTCATCGCCATCCCGAAGCCGAACATGTACCAGTCGCTGCACACGACCGTCATCGGGCCGTTCGGCGAGCGCGTCGAGATCCAGATCCGCACCGAGGAGATGCACCGCATCGCGGAGGAGGGGATCGCGGCGCACTGGGCCTACAAGGAAGGGCGCCACGGCCTCGGCAAGGACGACGAGAAGTTCGCCTGGCTACGCCAGCTCATGGAGTGGCAGCAGGACCTCAAGGACCCCAAGGAGTTCCTCGAGACGGTGAAGGTGGACCTCTTCACCGACGAGGTCTTCGTGTTCACGCCGAAGGGCGACGTGCGCTCGTTGCCGCGCGGCGCCACGCCGGTGGACTTCGCCTACTCGATCCATTCGGACGTGGGGGCGCGCTGCGTGGGCGCCAAGGTCAACGGCAAGATCGTCCCCTTGCGCTACAAGCTCAAGAACGGCGACACGGTCGAGGTGCTGACCTCGCCGCAGGGGCACCCCTCCAAGGACTGGCTCACCTTCGTGCGCACCAGCCGCGCCCAGGCCCGCATCCGGGCCTACATCAAGGAGCAGGAGCGCGAGAAGAGCCTCGAGCTCGGCCACGAGGTCCTCGACAAGGACATGCGCCGCTACGGGCTCAACCTCAACAAGCTCACCAAGAGCGGCGAGATCGACAGGATCGCGAAGGATCTGGGCGTGTCCGACGCCGAATCGCTCATCGCCGCCATCGGGTACGGGAAGGTCGCGCCCGCGCAGGTGCTGGCGCGCCTGCTCCCCGAGGACAAGCTGGCCGAGAAGCCGAAGGACGGTGAGCCGCCGCCGCCCACCGGGGTCGGGCGCCTCACCGAGATGCTGAAGAAGGTGGCCGGCCGGCCCACCAAGCAGGGCGTCCGCATCAACGGCATCGACGACGTGCTCCTCCGCTTCGGCCGCTGCTGCAACCCCGTGCCCGGCGATTCCATCGTGGGCTTCATCACGCGCGGCCGCGGAATCACCGTGCACACCCTCGGCTGCGAGAAGGTGCTCTCCACGGATCCCGAGCGGCGCGTCGACGTGAGCTGGGACGTGAAGGGCGACTTCAAGCGCCCGGTCACCGTTCGCGTGATCACCGGAGACCGCACCGGCCTGCTCGCCGAGATCAGCAAGACCTTCAGCGAGAAGGGCGTGAACATCTCGCAGGCCAACTGCCGCCTGACCGGCGACGACCGCGCGGTGAACACGTTCGAGGTGTCGATCTCCGACCTGCGGCAGCTGAAGGACTGCATCCACGCCATCGAGCGCATCCAGGGCGTGTTCTCCGTGGAACGGGTCTGAGCCGGTCGGCCGGGTTCCGGCCGCTCTCTGACAGCGCCTTCTCAGCGATCACGGCCGCTTGCCCCCGGCACGCGCCTTGCTGCTCGTCCCCTTGCTTTTCGCGCGCCGGCCATTCAAGCTGGCGCGCTCGCGCGAGGAGATCGCCATGCGTCGCCTCATCGTCATCGCCGCCGCCCTTCCGCTCGCCGCGTGCGGCAACTCGTCGGGCGGCAAGGGGAGCGACGCCGGCACCGATGCGGGCGCCGGCGGACCTCTGGTGTTCGCCATCGTCGGCGACACGCGGCCCGCGAACCCGTGCCCGTCCACCTCGAACTGTCCCTACCCGACGGCGATCATCACCGAGATCTACAAGGACATGACGCAGGTGACGCCGGCGCCGCAGATCGTCGTGGGCACCGGCGACTACATGTACAACGACCCGGGCACCGGCACCGCCAGCTGGCAGGTCCAGCAGTACCTCACGGCCGAGGCGCAGATCTCCGTCCCCTTCTATCCAGCCATGGGGAATCACGAGTGCACCGGCTACACCTCGTCGGAGTGCGGCTCCGACAACAGCGACGGCGTCACCGAGAACTTCACGGCGTTCCTCAGCGGCATGCTGGGCGGGCTCAAGCTCCCCAACTCCACCCCCTACTACGTGGAGACCGTGCCCGCCGGCCCGGGGCAGACGGCCAAGTTCGTCTTCATGGCGGCCAACGCCTGGGACCAGACGCAGTCGACCTGGCTGGACGCGACCCTCGCGCAGCCCACCACGTACACCTTCGTGATCCGCCACGAGCCGTCGTCGGACGCGCGCGACTGCCCCGGGATCACCCCCTCGGACCAGATCATCTCGGCGCACCCGCTCACGCTCAAGATCGTCGGCCACAGCCACGAGTACTCGCCCTACGACTCGACCTACCAGGAGGTCATCGTGGGCAACGGCGGCGCCCCCCTCGACTCGGGCTCGAGCTACGGCTTCGTCCTCTGCCAGCAGCGCAGCGACGGCGCCATCCAGTGCGCCGATTACGACTACCAGTCGAACGCGCCCACCGGCACGGCCTTCGCGCTGACGGCGGCCGGGCAGAGCACCCCGACTCAGTAATCCGCGGCAGCCATCGGAGATGCGCACGGGCCTCACGCTCCTGGTAGCTCCGCTGGCCTGCGTCGCTTGCGCCGGTGCCACGGGCAACGGCAACGGCTCGTCCGGCGGACCGGCCGCGACCTCCACCGGCGGCGGCTCGGGGACCGCCACGGCATCCGCGAGCGGTTCCTCGACCGGCGCGCCGACCGGAGGCTCCGGACGCGGAACCTCGGGCGCCAGCGGCGGGTCCGGCACCGGGGGCAGTGGCACCGGCCGCGCCGCGGGCACCGGATCGACCGGCGGCGGCAGCTCCTCGGGCGGCACGGGTTGCGCTCCGCTCGGCCCCTCGAGCACGACGGCCGATTTCTACGTGGCCACGGATGGCGATGATTCCTGGGCGGGCACCCTGGCGGCCCCGGCGAACGGGAACGGACCGCTGGCCACCGTCGGGGCGGCGCAGCAGAAGGTCGCCGCGCTCCTGGCGACGTCGTCCGGGCGCACCACGCCGATCGTGGTCTTGATCCGCGGCGGCACCTACCCGCTCGCGAGCCCGCTCCAGTTCACCTCGTCGAGCTCGGGCACGGCGAGCGTCGGCATCGTCTACGCTGCGTACCCCGGCGAGACGCCCGTGTTCAGCGGCGGCGTCGCCGTCACCGGCTGGACGCAGGCCGGGTCGGTCTGGACGGCCGCGCTCCCCGGCACGCAGCCCTTCGAGCAGCTCTTCGTGAACGGCACCCGCCACTACCGGCCCCGATCCTCGAGCGGCTACCTCTACAACGCCGGGCCGGTGCTGCTCCCCGCTGCCCAGACCAACTGTTCCAAGATCGACGCGGGGGTCTACGAGTGCCTCGATCGCTTCCGGTTCCACGCGGGGGATCTGAAGCCCACGTGGAAGAACCTGAACGACGTCGAGATCGACGACTTCGAGGACTGGACGATGGCCCGCATGCGCCTCTCGTCGGTCGACGTCGACGCCGGCATCGCCTACCTCACGGGGGCGACCTACGGCCCGCCGTACCACGGCTTCCTGGCGGGGCACCGCTACCTCGCCGAGAACGTCGAGGAGGCGCTCTCGCAGCCCGGCCAGTGGTACCTCGACCTCTCGGCCTCGCCGCCGCTCCTCTCGTACGTGGCGGCCGCGGGCGAGAACCCGAACCAGGAGGCGATCGTGGCGCCCCACACGTCGCAGCTGCTCGTGGCCACCGGCGCGAGCCACCTGACGTTCGCGGGCCTGACGTTCTCCTACTCCAACTGGACCGTCCCCGCGGCCGGCCATCCCTCGGGCCAGGGCGAGACCGACGTCCCGGCGGCGGTGAGCTTCCAGCAGTGCAGCGACATCGCGCTCGAGGGCGTCACGCTCTCGCACCTGGGCAACTGGGGCGTCGAGCTCGTCGGCACCGCGAGCTTCACGCCCTCGACCGCCGCGCCCTACGATTTCCGGATCGTCGGCAGCACCGTGACGGACGTGGGCGCGGGCGGCATCCGCATCGGGCAGGTGCCGACCTCCGGCCAGGGCGACGCCCAGGTGGCGCAGTACGCGCTGGTGCAGGACACCGTCGTGAGCGGCGGCGGGCGGCTGCTCCCCGCGGGCGTGGGCATCTGGGTCGCGGACTCGCACGACGATCTGCTCGACCACGACGAGGTCTTCGACCTCTACAACGTGGGCGTGAGCCTCGGCTTCACCTTCAACTACGTGGGCGGCCTCGCCTACGACGACACCGTGCAGCACACGCTCATCCACGACCTGGGGCAGGGCGTCACGAGCGACATGGGCGGCGTCTACACCCTCGTCTCGAACAACCCGACGGGCAACGTCAGCGTGCTGGGCAACGTGATCCACGACGTGGTCCACGACCCCGGGACGGGCGGTTACGGCGGCTGGGGCCTCTACTTCGATCAGGGCACGACCGGCGTCCTGGCGCAGGACAACCTGGTCTACCGCACGTCCGCCACCGGGCTGCACCAGAACTGGGGGGAGAACAACCTGGTCCGCAACAACGTCTTCGCCTACGGCGAGACCGGCGAGGTGCAGCTCGACCGCATCGACCCGGCGGGCTCCTTCGCCTTCACCGTGGAGAACAACCTCTTCTACTGGGACGCGGACGCCGGCCTCCAGGCGGGCAACGCGTGGGACTGCGGCACCGTGTCCGGCCAGACGAATTGCCAGAGCGCCTTCCTCTTCCAGTCGAACCTGTACGACGCCACCAGCGGCCGCACGAAGCTCTTCCGCACGAACTCTCCGAGCGGCAGCTACGACCTGGCCGCGTGGCAGGCCCTCGGCGAGGACGCCTCGTCGGTGGTGGCGGATCCGGACTTCGTCGCTCCGGACGCCGGCGACTTCGCCCTGCAGCCGGGCTCCCCCGCCGGCACGGTGGGCTTCACGCCTTTCGACCCCACGCAGGCCGGCCTGACCGCCTGCGGCCCGGCCCTGCCGCCGGCGGTGCCCCCCGCGTTCCCGCTGCAGCTCCCCAGCTCGTTCTGAGCTCGCCCGCGGGTCAGCGCAGGTAGCGCAGCACCAGCTCGCTGATCTCCTGCGCGAGCGACGCGCGCTCCAGGTAGCGCGGCTTGAAGATCACGACCGAGTGCGTGAGCGCCTCCACCGCGTGCACCAGCACGAACGCCGCCATGTCGAGGTCCTTCGGGCGCAGCCGGTCGCGGTGGATCTCGAGGTAGGCGCGCACCACCGCCTCGGCCTCCTCCACCCAGCGCTGCATCGTCTCGCGGCCTGCGAGCTTCGGGAGCTGCTCGGAGAACACGCGGTGCAGCTTCGGCTCCACGCGGTGCACCGCGAGCATCGCGCTCACGTACGCGGGGACGGCCTGCTCGAGCGGCATGTCGCCCACCTGCGCCGCCATGTCCTCGAGCTGCTTCTGCATGCGGGCCACGTGGCGCTCCACCAGGGCGAAGATGATCGCCTCCTTGCTGGGGAAGTACTGGTAGAGCGAGCCCACGCTCACCCCGGCCCGCTCCGCGATGCGGTTGGTGGTCGCGGCGTCGATGCCGTCCTGCACCAGAAGCTGAGCAGCGGCCTTCAGGATGGCGTCGATGGTGGCCTGGGAGCGGGCCTGCTTCGCCTTCTTTCGCGGGGTTATGACCTCGAGTGCGGGCATCCGGGGCCCCTTTCGAATGCGAATGCGATGCGAGTTGAGAGCTGAGCTTTTGCTCGTATTCTATGGGGGCTTGCCAGTCGCCCGCAACCAGCCCCTCGAGGAGGAAGAGATGGCCACCGCCGCGCTGCCCGCCCTGTCCCAGATCGACGCGCCGAAGCTCGCGCCCCAGTACCCCAGCCACTGGCTGCTCGGCGTGGGCCCCCAGTTCCAGAAGGACGCCATGGGCACCTTCTTCCGCGCGACCGAGCACTGCGGCGACGTGGCGCGGCTGCGCTTTCCGCTCGCGCCGTACACCGCCCACGTGCTGCGCCATCCGGACGCGGTCCGCCACGTGCTCGTCGACAACCAGAAGAACTACGGCAAGCAGACCCGCGGCTACGAGAAGCTGCGCCACGTGCTGGGCAACGGCCTCGTCACGAGCGAGGGCGAGTTCTGGAAGCGGCAGCGCCGCATCGCCAACCCCGCGTTCCACCGGGAGCGCATCGCGCACTTCTCCGAGGTGATGGTCGACTGCGCCGGCAAGATGCTCGACGGCTGGCAGGCGCGCATGGCCAAGGGCGAGCCCTTCGACGTGAGCAAGGAGATGATGCGCGTCACGCTGCGGGTCATCGGGCTCACCATGCTGTCGACCGACGTGGAGGGCGCGGCGGCCTCCGAGGTGGGCGCGGCGCTCGACGAGGTGCTGCACCTCACGGTGAACCGCATCTACGACGTGGTGAGCTGGCCGAAGTGGGTGCCCACGCCGGGCAACCGTCGCTTCACCCACGCGCAGGGGCAGCTCGACGGCATCGTGAACCGCATCATCGCGCAGCGGCGCGAGAGCGGCGAGGAGCACGGCGACCTGCTCGGCATGCTCATGTCGGCCCGCGACGCCGAGACCGGCGAGGGCATGACCGACGAGCAGCTCCGCGACGAGGCGATGACCATGTTCCTCGCCGGCCACGAGACCACCGCGAACGCCCTGGGCTGGACGCTCTACCTGCTCTCGCTGCACCCGGACGTCGAGCGCCGCCTCCGCGCCGAGGTCACGGGCGCGCTCGGCGATCGGCCGCCCACGCTCATGGACCTCGAGAAGCTCCCGTACACCGACCGCGTCATCAAGGAGTCGATGCGCCTCTATCCCCCGGTGTGGGTCACCGCCCGCTCGGCGATCGAGGACGACGTGATCTCGGGCTACCAGATCCCCGCGGGCACCTGGGTCTTCATGAGCCAGTACCTGACGCACCGCGACCCGCGCTTCTGGGAGAACCCCGAGGGCTTCGACCCCGACCGGTTCCTGCCCGAGGCCGAGGCGGCGCGCCCCAAGCACGCCTACTTCCCGTTCGCCGCGGGGCCACGCAAGTGCATCGGCGAGAGCTTCGCGGTGATGGAGGCGCGGCTCATCCTCGCGACCATCGTGCAGCGCAGCCGGCTCTCGATCGTGCCCGGATTCCGCGTGGAGATCGACCCCACCATCACGCTGCGGCCGAAGAACGGCTTGTGGATGACCGCCCGGGCGGCGTAGGACGGGGGGATGGAGGCCGCCACCGCCGTCGTCCCCGCGCCCCGTCACGCGCCGCTCTTCAAGGGCGACGGCGGCTTCCTCGGCTCCGCCCGCGAGTTCCAGGGCGACCCGATCCGCACGTTCTTCAAGGCCTACGACGCCTGCGGCGACGTCGCGCGCATCGAGATGCCGGTCGCGCCGTACATCGTCCACATCCTGAACCACCCCGATCACCTGCGCCGGGTGCTCGTCGACAACCAGAAGGCCTACGGCAAGGGCAGCCGCGGCTACCAGCGGCTGCGCGAGACGCTCGGCAACGGCCTGGTCACGAGCGACGGCGACTTCTGGAAGCGGCAGCGGCGCATCGCCAACCCCGCCTTCCACCACGAGCGCATCGCGCACTTCTCGGAGACGATGGTGCGCTGCGCCGAGGAGACCGCCGACGGCTGGGTCGAGCTCGTCGCCTCCGGCGAGCCGGTCGACATCTCCCGCGAGATGATGCGCCTCACGCTGCGCGTGATCGGCCT
The DNA here is from genome assembly GCA_035508175.1 of Myxococcales bacterium. Lineage (GTDB taxonomy): Bacteria > Myxococcota > Myxococcia > Myxococcales > JAKAPL01 > DATJNL01. The sequence continues at coordinate 21,243 of DATJNL010000319.1, read as the reverse complement.
CACCATGCTGTCCACCGAGGTGGCCTCCGCCGCGTCGGTCGTGGGCGTCGCGCTCGACGACCTGCTGCGCGTGACCATCCACCGCATCAAGGACATCATCGTCGCGCCCCTCGCCATCCCCACGCCCGGCAACCGCCGCTTCCTGCGCGCCCGCGCCGCGCTCGACCAGGTGGTCAACGGCATCATTGCCGAGCGCCGCCGCGCCGGCGAGGGCGGGAAGGGCGCCGGGGACGGCGCAGGCCCAGGCGCGGGGAAGCACGACCTGCTCGAGATGCTCATGGCCGCGCGCGACCCCGAGACCGGCGAGGGCATGACCGACGTGCAGCTGCGCGACGAGGCCATGACCATCTTCACCGCCGGCCACGAGACCACCGCCAACGCGATGTCGTGGACGCTGTACCTGCTCTCGCTGCACCCCGGCACCGAGCGGCTGCTGCGCGAGGAGATCGCGCGCGTGGTCGGCGACCGGCCGCCGCGACTCGAGGATCTGCCGAAGCTCGTGCTCGTCGACCGCGTCATCAAGGAGTCGATGCGCCTCTTTCCGCCCGTGTGGGGGCTCGAGCGCTCGGTGCTGGAAGACGACGTGGTCGGCGGCTTCGAGATCCCCAAGGGCTCGTGGGTCTTCATGAGCCCGTACCGGATCCACCGCGACGCGCGCTTCTGGGAGAACCCCGAGGGCTTCGATCCCGACCGCTTCACGCCCGAGGCCGAGGCCGCGCGGCACAAGGGCGCCTACGCGCCGTTCTCGCTCGGGCCCCGCAAGTGCATCGGCGAGAGCTTCGCCATGCTCGAGGCGCGCCTGCTGCTCACGACGCTCCTGCGGCGCGCGCGGCTCGAGCTCGTGCCCGGCAAGAAGGTCGTCCCCGAGCCCACCGTGACCCTGCGGCCGAAGGACGGGCTCTGGATGCGCGTGAGGCCGCCGGCCGCCGCGGTCTGAAAACCCAGCTCGGTCGGGCATCGAAGGCCTTCGGAAAGAATCTGAACCCCTTCGGACGCTTCCCGAACCCGTCCAGTCGAGCACTGAAGCCATTCGGAAAGAGACCGGAGCCGTCCGGACGCTTCCCGAAGCCGTCCAGTCGAGCACTGAAGCCATTCGGAGAGCGACTGGCGCCGTCCGGACGCCTCCCGAAGGCGTTCAGTCGAGGACTGAAGCCAATCGGAAAGCGACCGGAGCCGTTCGGGCGCTTCCCGAACCCGTTCAGTCGACGACTGAACGCCTTCAGACGGGCACTGACGCCCTTCAGGAAGAGTCCGAACCCATTGGAAGTCTTCCCGAAACAGCTCGATCGGCGCCCGGGGACCTCATGCCCCTCCTGGCGTCGGCCATGTCGTCGATGAACCCCTCGATGACGAAGGCGGCGGGCGATGCCTCCCGGGCCGGGCCACGCCCCTGCCTCGAGCCGGCTTGACACTCACCGCCGCCCCTGGATACATCGTCGCCGCTTCAGGCGCGTAGCTCAGCGGTAGAGCGCTACCTTGACACGGTAGAGGTCGGTGGTTCGACACCACTCGCGCCTACCAGGTGACCGGCGGGAATCGCGGCGGCTTTCGAGGGGGCCTCTTGCCCCTCCGCGGCCTCGTGAGGGGGTAGGGTACCAAAGGGGGTGGCCGCGCATTGAACTTGCCACGCACCTTCGAGCAGCAGCCCGAAGCTCGGTTTCTGCGGCTGTGGCACAGGCCGGTGGCGGAGGACGGCTTGGATGCGCGGTCCGTTTGGTGTTTGCTGAGGGCGCGTGCCGCAGCGAGCACAGCCGTTGCGACGACCGGCCTCGGTGATACTGGCCCTCGCGCTGGTCGGCAAAGGCCTCCTGGCGCTGGCGGTGCGAAATCTGGCGCTCACCGGAGAGGCGGTTCCCGCGTGGGTTCCCGCACCGGCGATCCTGGCGGTTAGCTGCGGCCTCCTCCTGGTCTCGGGAGGGATCGGTCTCTTCTTCAGGCGCACGCGGATGGCTTGCGCCTGTGGGCTCGCGCTCTACGAGTTTTTCAGCGTGGTCGCGCGTTGCCCCGCCGTTCTCCGCCACCCGTCCCGCGTCGGCGGCTGGGAAAACCTCTGCGAGGCTGTGGCGCTGTTCTCGGGCGTCCTCCTGCTGGCGGCGCGTGCCTCGCCGCCCGGCCTCGCTGTGGCGGAGCGCATGGCGCGGGGGCTCTTTGGCGGCAGCTGCGTGGTGTTTGGCCTCTCGCACTTCGCCTTCGCCGAGCTCACGGCCGGCATGGTCCCGCGCTGGCTGCCGATGCGTCCGGCGCTCGCGTACCTGACGGGCATCGCTCATTCGGTCGCCGGGCTCGCCATCGTCGGCAGACGCCTGGATCACCTCGCTGCGGCGCTCGAGGCGATCATGCTGGGACTGTTCGTGGCCCTCGTGCACCTCCCGAGCCTCTGGACGATCCCCGCTCCCGCTTGGGCGCCCACCGCTGCGGAGCAGTGGGCCGAGCTGCTGATCGCCCTTTCCTTGGCCGGGGCTGCGGGAGCGGTCGCGGACTCCCTGCGAGACGACTCTTTGCCAGGCGACCCGAGGGCCGGCGCGCCGAGCCATCTCGGGGCGACCGACGAGCGCTCATCGTCTCCGTTCGAGGACACGATGCCGCCGCGCGCGCCTCGACACGCGGGCCGCTTGCCGGTTTAGAATCCGGACGTGGCACGATTGCGGGCCATCGCTCCCTGGCTGGTGGCCGTCGGCTGCGGGCTCGTGGCCCTAGTCACCGGGCTCTCCCAGGCTGCTTTCGTGAGTCGCGCCGCCACCGCCCACGGCGTCGTCACGCGGCTCGACGCGGGCGGCAGCCATCCGGAGATTGCCTTCGAGGTGGGCGGCCGCCGCTTCGAGTATCCCCAGGGTGGGCTGATCTTCGGTTACCGGCCGGGCGACGCCGTCGCGGTTCTGTACGACCCGGCAAACCCCGCCCACGCGTGCCTCGAGAGCGCGGGCGCGCTGTGGTTCGTGCCTGGCCTCATGACCGCCATTGGCCTCTTCTGGGCGACGGCGATTCTCTCGAGTCGGGCCGTATCTCGGCCGTCCGCTTCCTGACGGCGCTACGGCCGCCAGGGTGCGAAGTCGATCTCCTTGGAAGCGAGAAACAGGTGCCCCAGCCGCTGCCGGTGTGGGCGATGAGACCTCCGCGTTCACCCTCGGGCCCTGACGGCCGGCGGGGCGAGCCGGCGCGACCGAGGTTGACCCGCGCCGGCCTTCCCGGTTGGATGCGCCCATGAAGGTCGCGATGGTCGGTGCCGGCGGGGTCGGTGGCTACTTCGGAGGCCACCTCGCGCGCGCCGGGGTGGACGTGTGCTTCATCGCCCGGGGCGCCCACCTCGCGGCCATCCGCGAGCGCGGCCTCGAGATCACCGGGCCCGAGGGCAGCTTTCTCGTTCACCCCGCGAAGGCGACCGCCGATGCGGCCGAGCTGGGCGTCGTCGACGTGGTCTTCGTCGCCGTGAAGACCTGGCAGCTGCCGGAGCTGGCGCCGAAGCTGCGGCCGCTGGTCGGCCCCGGTACCTCGGTCATCCCATTGCTCAACGGCATCGACGCGCCTGCGCAGCTCGCCGAGGCGCTCGGCGCGCCGCACGTGCTCGGCGGCCTGTGCGCCGTCCTGAGCTTCGTCGCGCGCCCCGGCGTCGTGGAGCACCTGGCCGCGCCCGCCAGCCTCTCCTTCGGCGAGCTCCGGGGCGGCCGCAGCGAGCGGGTCGAGGCCATCCGCCACTTGATGGTGTCCGCCGGCCTCACCGCCACGACGCCCGACGACATCACGGCCGCCATGTGGAAGAAGTTCGCCTTCATCACGTCGTTCGGGGGCGTGGGCGGCGTCACGCGCGCCCCGGCGGGCGCGATCCGCGGCATTCCCGCGACCCGCGAGCTGCTCCAGCGGGCCGTGGCCGAAGTCGTCGCGGTGGGACGGGCGCGGGGCGTGGCGTTCCCGGAGGATCAGGTGGCGCAGACGCTCGCGTTCGTGGACGGCCTGCCGCCCGGCAGCTTTGCCTCGCTGCCGCGGGAGCTCTTCGCGGGCAAGCGCACCGAGCTCGACGCCTGGAACGGCGCGGTCGTGCGGCTGGGACGCGAGGCCGGCGTCGCCACACCCCTCCACGACTTCATCTACCGGAGCCTGCTGCCGTGGGAGCTGCGGGCCCGGGGCGAGGTGCAGTTCTCGTAGAGCACGGAGGTCGTTCCCATGGCGCGTGTCGTTCCCGGCCGCTTCACCGCGCAGCCCGAAGGGCCGTTCGTGGTGTTTCTCATCGGCATGCGGGTGAACCGGCTCTGGCAGCCGTGGAAGTGGATCCCGACCGCGATGGCGATGGGGCCGATGCTGAAGGCGCTCCTGGCCCATCCGGAGAAGGGCCTCCTCGGGGTGCACACCTTCCTCGGGTGGCGCACGATCTTCACCGTGCAGTACTGGCGCAGCTTCGACGACCTGCACCGCTTCGCGACCGACCAGGCCGACCCGCACCTCGACTCCTGGCGCGCGTTCAACAAGCGCGTCGGCAGCGACGGCTCGGTGGGCATCTTTCACGAGACCTACCTGTGCGAGGCGAACCGCTGCGAGACCCTCTACGGCAACATGCCCGTCTTCGGGCTGGCGAAGGCGACGAAGCACGTGGCCGCGCTCGGCAAGAAGGAGACCGCGAAGCGCCGCCTCGGCTTCGAGGATCGACCGGCGGTGGAGAGTCCGCCGCAGCCGGGCGGGCCAGCCACGGGCTGAGACCGCGGGCTCGGCTACTCGATCGAGGCAGCCGCGGCCGCAGGGCGCGGGGCGAGCGAGGCGGCAAACGCGACCAGGTCCTCGAGCGCCACGTTGCCCGAGAGCTGGTAGACCATGCCGTTCTCGCGAAACGTGTACGTGCTCGACAGGGGGGCGATGAGCAGCTTGCCCCGGTGGCGCCCGGCGGCCAGCGGGAGGCCGATCTCGGCGGCCGCGAGCCGGATCCCCAGATCCTTGTACTCGGTGAGGAGCAGGTAGTACGGGTCGCTGCGGTAGACGAGCGTGAACGCCGGCACGGGCCCGTCCACGCGGACGATGCGTGAACGCGACAGCCCTCGCGGCGGCGCCGCCGGGATCTCCAGGGGGAAGTTCGATCCCTCGCGCGCCTGGAGCTCCGGCACGTCGGGGCCGCCGAGATCCCAGTGGGTGACGATCGTCGAGGGGGGCAGGTCGAGGTGGAACGTCGCGTCGTCGATCGGCTCGTTGAAGGCGACGCGGTCGTACCAGAAGGCGTAGCTGGCGCCGCCCGCGAAGTGCATGTCGCCCGAGAGGAACACCGAGTACTTGTCGTACGCGCTCAGGTTGAAAAAGAGCAGCGGCGTCGTGCTCCGCCGCTTCTCCGTGTACGCCAGCGACACCGTGGGGTGGTCCGCGACGCGGCCCATGTCCCGGATGTCCACGTCGTAGAGCGCGAGCCCGTGCCGGTACGAGTCCTCGACCAGGCGCCGCTCGCCCGCCGTGTCCGGCGTGGGCAGGTGGTCGACCTTCACGGCGTAGCCCACCTGCGGCCAGTACAGCGTCAGCGTGCTCCCGTCGTAGAGCACGGTGGTGCCCTGGTAGGGCGCCGGAGAGGTCGCGCGGATCAGCACCTTGTCCGGCCGCTCGAAGGCGACGTCCGACCGCAGCTCGCCCTCCGGCACGAGGCCGCGCTCCACGAGCACGCCCTGGTACGTGTGCAGCTTGTGCTGGTTGCGCAGGATGTGGGCGAGCATGGCGTCCTCGAGGGCCGAGCAGCCGACGGGAAGCAGGAGCACGGCCGCTGCGGCGGCGAAAGCCAGGGGACGGGTCATCATGGGGCGAGGCTCCTCGGTGCTGGGGTCAGGGAATTGGAAGCGCCGCCCGGACGGCCAAGGACCGCCCGTCCGGCCGCGAGCAGCGAGCCGGCGTGAAGCGCATCCCGGCCGAGGCGGAGCCAGGGGCCGAGCTCGGCCGAGAGCGGCCCGGCGGGAGCCGCATCGCCGATCCCGTAGGCCTCCGGCTGCGCGGCGGTGAAGCTGCCGAAGAGGCGATCCCAGACGATCGACCAGCCGCCGAAATTCCGGTCGTGGAAGCGCTCGGCCCGGCCGTGGTGGGCGCGGTGGTGGTGGGGCGAGTTCAGGATCCCGTCGAGGGGCCCGAAGGACGGGACGAGTTCGGTGTGCAGGAAGAACTGGTAGAGGAGGCTCAGCCCCTGAACCCAGAGCACCATCGCGGGGTCGAAGCCGAGCCAGGGAAGCGGCAGCCAGAAGGGCGTGGCCAGGAAGGGCGCCCAGCTCTGCCGCAGCGCGGTCGAGAGGTTGAAGCGATCGGACGAGTGGTGGGCCTGGTGCGCGGCCCACAGCAGGCTGCAGCGGTGGCTGGCGCGGTGGAACGCGTAGAACGTGAGCTCCTCGAGCACGGCCAGGAGAATCCAGGGAGCCGGCGCCCAGAGCCGCGCGAGCGGGCCCTCCATGCCGAGGTCGAAAAGCGCGTACTCGTGGACGGCGTCGTACGCAAAATAGGTCACCTGGCCCCAGAAGAGGATCACCGCGAGGTAGCCCGCGTACATCGCGACGTTGGTGAGCGTGTCGCGGAGGCGAAAGAGGCGCAGGCCCCGCCAGGCGCTGAGGGCGGCCTCCAGCGACAGGGCGGCCGCCATGAGGAGCAGGGCTGCTTTCAGCGGGAACGTCATGCCGCGTCGCCCTCCCGCGCGATGCCGTGCAGGAACAGCTCGACCAGCTCCGCCACGACCTGCTCGTCCGAGCGGCGGCCGAAGATCTGCTTCGCGCCGAAGAGCCCGGTGAGGACGAAGTACTGGTAGAAGAGCAGGTAGACGGCCACGAAGGCCACGCCCGGATCGGTCCGGCGCCGGCGCCCCAGCTTGCCGACGGCCTCGAAGCGCGCGCCGAGGACGAGCCGGAACTTCGGCTCCATCCGGGAGAAGATCTCCTTGACGTGGGCCCCGTCGAACTCGACCACGTCGAGGTAGATCATCTTGAAGTAGTCCCGGAAGCGGGAGGCGTCCGCCGCGAGCGCCCGGGCGAGCGCCGGCAGATCGTCGGGGAACCGCGCGGTGGCCAGGTAGCCGAAGAGGGCGCTGTCCCCCCCGAGGAAATCCGCCTCCAGCTGCTCGAGCACCGCGGCGAAGAGGGAGAGCTTGTCGGGGAAGTAGGTGTAGACCGACCCCAGCGAAAGCTTGGCGGCGGCGGCGATGTCGCGCACGCTGGTGCCGTGGTAGCCGAGCTCGAGGAAGCAGCGCAGCGCCGCCTTCTGCACGTGGGCGCGCTTGCGATCGGCGACGGCTGGGGAGAGGCGGGGCATATGTAAAACGAACGACCGTTTTCTATTACGCGCCCTGCGTCGATGTCAAGCCGCGCGTCCGTCCGGACCGTCAGACCGCCCAGGGGCCCGCGAGGGCCAGGTACCACGCGAGGGCCAGCAGGACGGCGTTCGCGGCGAGCATGCCGAGGGGCGAGAGAAGCAGGTCGCGGGCGTAGCGCAGCTCGAGGCCGTTCATCGCGGCGATCATCAGGGTCTGTGCGGCCGCGCACGGGGCCAGCGCGCGCCCCCAGAGCAGCCAGACCGCGAGGCCGATCTCCGCGCCGGCGACGAGGGTGAGCACCGGGCCCGACGCGCGGTCGCCCACCACGCGCGCGACGATGCGGCGGTGGCGCGGCACGGCGTTCAGCGCCTTCGCGACGAGGCCGAAGGCAAGCCACACGAGCGCGAGGCCGATCCGCAGCCAGGTGAAGCGCGAGGAGAAGTCGAACGCCGCGGGGGCCACCGTCAGCCGCGCCCGTACTGCCGCAGCAGGGCGGCGCCGTAGAGCGCGGCATAGCCCACCCACGGCAGGCCGAAGCCGAGGCGGACGAGGAGCGGCCGGGTGCGACCGGTGCGCAGCGCCGAATCGAAGACCAGCGCCTGGAGCGCGAGGCGCGCGAGCCAGAAGGCGACGACGCCCCAGAGCAGGAGCCGGGCGAGATCGCTGCGCGCGAGCAGGAGATCCGGCCGCGCGAACGAGAGCAGGCCGAGTCCCAGCAGCACGAAGGCCACGAAGAACGTGTGCGCCGCGAAGACGCGCGCGTTGAGGGGCGAGAGCCGCTCGCTCTCGGGGCCCCAGTGCAGCGCGCGCCAGAGCGCCGCGTGCAGGAAGGAGAGCGCGACGAGGCTCGCGCCGGCCGCGCGCAGGAGCCAGGCGAGGCTCACGCGGCCCTCTCCAGCGCGAAGGCGCGCACCCAGGGGGTGACGCGCGTCTCCACTGCGACGGCCAGCCGCGCCTGCCGGGCGAGCCGCAGCCACTCCCGCCGCGGCAGGAAGTGGACGAAGCCGGGGCCGAAGGCGAGGAAGTTCATCGCGTCCCTGAGGTGCTCGACCAGCACGACGCGGCCGCCGGGGCGCAGCGCGCGGCGGAGCTCGTCCATGAAGCGCTCGCGGGCGGCGGCGTCCCGGATCTCGTGCGCGGTGAAGGCCACCACCACGGCGTCGCAGCCGCCCTCGGGCAGCGCGAGCGCGGTCGGGGGGCAGGCGGCCGAGGCGTGGAGCGGCGGCGTGCGGGCGCGGGCCCGACCGATGGACCCCGAGCGCATGACCGCGGGGTCGAAGACGTCGAGGCGCGCGAGGCAGCGCCCCGGCATGGCCGCGTCGAGATCGATCTCCGCGTCGAGCCCGGCATGGACCGTCGCCCAGACCGCAGCGGGGGAGGGCAGCAGCGCCGGCAGCCAGCCGCCTCCGACGAGCGGCGAGCGGTCGTACACGTAGAACGACACGAGCAGGGAGACCACCGACCAGGCGATCGCCGCCGCGCCGAGGCTCGCCGCCGGCAGCCGCAGCGCGGGGCGCCCCGCGGCGAGGGCGAGCGCGAGCAGGCCCGCCGCCCACGTGGCCGCATAGATGGGCCAGTTGTAGAGGAAGATCCGGACGGCGCCGCTCGGGCGCCTCACGGGATCGCCTCGAGGCTGCCGGGCCGCCACGCGTACGGGACGTTCTCGAGGTAGAACGCGCTGGCCAGGCGGGCGCCGGCGAAACGAGGTTGCTCGAGGTAGCTCGCCTCCCGCACGTCCACCGCCACCGACACGGGGTCCCACGCCTTGCGGACGCCCTTGATCAGGACCATCTTCCCCGCCGCCTCGTCGTACGAGAACGTGTAGGGAAGCGGGCCCGCGAAGGTGAGCGCGTCCTCCATCGTTCGAAAGGGCGTGGACGCGGGCAGGGGCGCCGGACGGCTGGCGAGGTCGGCCACGACGTGCAGGTCCGCCTCGCGGCGCGCCGTGCGCAGCGCGATCTCCAGGCGCCCGGGAGCCGCGTGCGCGTCGAGCCGGGCCCGCCGGTAGTGGTAGTGCGTGAACAGGTTGCCGAGCACGGCCATCCTGCGGCGGTCCGTGTCGCTCCGCAGGATGCGCAGCCCGCGCAGGGTGGGGCCGCTGCGCCGATGGAAGCGCGTGAAGATGCGGTAGCCGCTGAGGAAGAAGTCGTTGCCGAGCCACGCCGGCAGGCCCCGCGGGCGCAGGGCCTCGGTCTGGACCAGCGCGATGGCGAGGAAGCCCCACTGATCGTACGCGTCGATCTCGAGCCCCGGGCCGATCAGCTCGGCGAGGCGATCCGCCGGCAGGGCGTACGTGAGGACCAGCGACCAGCGAAAGAAGGCCTCGACGCCGAAGGGGTGCCGCCTGAGGCGTTCGATCACCGGTTCACTGTACACCGGCCGCTCGGCCGCGCCGGCCACTCACTGCGACAGGATCACCACGCTGTAGGGGCCGAGGTTCACGGTGCCGGATTGCGCTTCTCCATCCAGGGCGGCGCCGCTCGCCTGCACGTCGGTGGAGGGCGTGCCCCCGAAGGCCGTCGAGTACGTCTTGTCGTCGCCGTTGAAGCGCACGTGCCACGCGCCGGCGGCGGGCAGCCCGACGGGGAGGGCGAGCTGCACGTTGCTGAAGTTCGCGGCCACCACGGTGTCGTCGCCGGGGCCGCCGTGCACCCACCGGTGGTACGCGATCGCGGGGCTGACCTTGCCGCCGTGGCTGTTCGCGGCCTGGAGCACCGCGGTGTTGTCGCCGGTGAGCCCGCGCGTCTCGCCCGCCTGGTTCTCGCGCAGCGCGATCAGGTCGTGGACCATCGTGCGAAAGCCCGCGTAGGTCGTCTCGTTCGTCCAGTCGATGGCCTGCCCCGGCGAGAACGGGAACGGCAGCGTCTCGAGGAACTCCTGCCCCATGAAGAGCATCGGCACCGCCGGCGTGGTGAGCACGATCGCGAGGCCCAGGCCGCTGCGCCGCTCGGCCCAGTAGGCGCCGTCCGAGAGGCCGATGAGCGCGGGGATCCGCTGGTTGCCGGCGCCGTTCTGCGGCGCGACCTTGTCGTGGTCCTCGGTGTACACCACGCGCTGCATGGGCGGCCCGGCCGTGAGCTCGGGCACGAGGCCGGTGACGTCGCGGCTCGCGTCGGACGTCGCGGTGAGGAGCGGCTTGACCTCGTAGAAGAAGCCGTCGTCCCACTGCGTGTCGAAGCCGTAGCCCGTGTCGTAGCCGCCGAGGTTCGCCGGATCGACCGGGGCCGTGATCTCGCTCCAGCCCTGGAGGTCCTCGGCGATCGTGAGGACGCCGGCGTCCCTCGCGTGGACCGACAGGTTGATGTCGCGCAGCAGCTCCGACCCCTCGGGGATCTCCTGCCCGGTGCCGTCGAGGCTCGTGTTGCGCATCGCGATCACCGAATCGAAGCGGAAGCCGTCGACGTGGTAGCCGTCGAGCCAGGAGCTGACCGAGTCGAGGATCAGGTCGTGCACCTCGGCGACTCCGAAGGCCGGCCGTGGGCCGAAGGGCGTGGCCGGCTCGGGCGAGAAGTAGATGCCGCCGCCGGCGCAGGGGCCGTCGAAGCACCACATCGAGAGGGATGGGGTGCGGGTGCTGTCGAGGCCGAAGTGGTTGTAGACGACGTCGAGGATGACCCCGATGCCCAGCGCGTGCGCCTGGTCGATGAAGGCCTGGAGGTCCTCGGGCGTGCCGTACGCGCGGCAGGGCGCGAAGGGGTAGTTCGGGTCGTAGCCCCACGAGTACGCGCCCGGGAACTCCGAGACGGGCATCAGCTCGACGAAGTCGATGCCGAGCTGCGCGAGGTCGGGGAGCTTCGTGGCCGCGCTCTGGAAGGTCCCCTGCCCGAGGCCGCTCGGGTCGACGAAGGTGCCCACGTGCAGCTCGTAGATCACCGCGTGGCGGGCGGTGGGCGCCACGTACGTCGTCGACTGCCACGCGTAGCTCGAGGCGTCGTGGAGGACGGCCGGGGGCTCCTGCTGGCCGGGGTCCGGGCCCACCAGCGCGGCGCGCGGATCGGTGCGCGTGAGCGTCTGGCCGCCGCTCGCGAGGACGAAGCGCCAGCTCTGCCCTGCCTGTGCGCCCGCCACGAAGCCCGCGAACGTCCCGTCGCCCAGCGGCGCGAGCCCTGCGTCGCCGAAGTCGCCCGCGACCGACGCCGCCGTCGCGTGGGGCGCCCACACCCGGAAGGTCGCCCCGCCGTCGACGAGGACGGCCCCGAGCGGGATGCCCGCGTCGAGGGGAGAGAGGCCTGCGTCGTCCGGCGGCTGGCCGGCGTCGAGGAGGGACGCATCGGGGGCCGAAGCACCGGCGTCGCCGGCAGGGCCGCCCTGCGGCGCCGAGCAAGCCACGACGAGAAGGCTGGACAGGCAAACGGCTCGGCGCACGGAGTCCTCGACGGGGCGGGATGGTAACGGGCCCGCGCGTGGCGGGCAACGTTCGCCGGCTTGCCAGCCTGGCACAACGGCTGCTAGCGATCCGGCAACGGACGCTCGAGCTCCGCGGCGGGAGGGTCGACATGAGCAGGCGCGTATCCAGGACGTGGGTGGCGACGGCCGTCGTCGCGCTGGCGCTGCTCGGCTGCCGGCCGCTCTGCACGCCGAATGGACGGGCGTCGGTGGACGGCGACGGCTCCGACTGCTGCGGCGCGTACACGCCGTCGACCAACCTCTGCGGCGCCGGGGCGTGCCTCTCCCAGGGCGAGCGCTCCCAGGCCGGCGATGGGAGCGACTGCTGTGGGACCTTCGACCCGACCTCGGATCTCTGCGGGCCCACGTGCATCCCGGACGGTCAAGAATCGTTCGCCACCGACGGCACCGATTGCTGCTCGGGCGTCGCGAGCTGGAACGCGGACACGAACCTCTGCGGCGAATGCCTCGCCGATGGCCGCGCGTCGGTCGCCGGCGATGGCACCGACTGCTGCAGCGGCGTGAGCGACTGGAACGCGGCCACGGGCTTCTGCGGCGATTGCCTCCCCGCCGGGCAGGTGTCGCAGGCGCAAGGCACCGACTGCTGCCGGAGCTACGACGACACCACGAACGTCTGCGGCAGCTGACGGCGTGGTATGAACGCGGCCCCCATGTCCGACGCCGCGCCCGTTCCTGGTCCCGCGCCGAGCCCCGTCGGGAAGGCGCGCGCGCTGCGCTTCGTGCTGCTCGTCGGGGCCATGAGCCTCTTCGCGGACTTCGTCTACGAGGGTGGCCGCAGCCTCGCCGGCCCCTACCTCGCGATCCTGGGAGCGAGCGGCGCGGTCGTCGGCATCGCGAGCGGCTTCGGCGAGCTCGCGGGCTACGGGCTGCGCTTCTTCTCGGGCAAGCTCGCCGACCGCACGCAGCGCTTCTGGCCCATCGCGATCTTCGGCTACGCCGTGCAGATGGCGGCGGTGCCCGCCCTGGCGCTCGCGGGGAGCTGGCCGGCGGCGGTGGGGCTCCTCTGGCTCGAGCGCCTGGGCCGCGGCGCGCGCAAGCCCGCGGTGGACGCGATGCTCTCGCACGCGGGCAAGGAGATGGGCGGCTACGGCTGGGCCTTCGGCCTGCACGAGGCGCTCGATCAGGGCGGCGCGCTGCTGGGGCCGCTCGCGCTCGCGGCGATCCTCGCGCTGCGGCACGACTACCGGCTGGCCTTCGCGGCGCTGGCGATTCCCGCGGCCCTGATGCTCTCGATCCTCGCGCTCGCCCGGATCCTGTACCCGCGCCCCGAAGAGCTCGAGCCGCCGCAGGAGCGACGCCTGGAGGCCGCCGGCCTGCCCCGCGTCTTCTGGATCTACCTGGCGGGCGCGTCGCTCGTCGGCGCCGGCTTCGCCGACTTCCCGCTCATCGCCTTCCATTTCCAGAAGGCGGCGGTCCTGTCGCCCAGCCTCGTGCCGGTCTCCTACGCCATCGCGATGGGCGTGAGCGGCGCCGGCTCGCTCGTCTTCGGGAAGCTCTTCGACAGGCGCGGCCTCTGGGTCCTCGTGCCGCTCACCGTGGTCTGCGCGGGGTACGCCCCGCTCGCCTTCCTGGGTGGGCCCTGGGCCGCGCTCGCGGGCGTGGCGCTCTGGGGGCTCGGCATGGGCGTCCAGGAATCGATCATCACCGCCGCGGTCGCGCACATGGTCGGTCCCGCGCGCCGCGCATCCGCCTACGGGATCTTCACCGCCGGCTACGGAATCTTCTGGTTCCTGGGGAGCGCCTTGCTCGGGCCGCTCTACGACGTCTCGCTGCCGGCGCTGATCGCGGTCGCGGTGGGGCTCGAGCTGGCGGCCGTCCCGTTCTTCGTGGTCACCGCGCGGCACCTGGGTACAATGGCGGCGTGAGGCGCCTGCTCATCGTCATGCTCGGGGGCGGCTTCGGCAGCGGCGCGCGCTACCTGCTGGGCGGCTGGATCGCCCAGGCCGCCGGCTCGGCTTTCCCGTACGGGACGATCGCGGTCAACGCGATCGGCTCGTTCCTGATCGCCGCGATCATGTACCTGAGCCTCACGGCCAACCTCATCGGTCCCGAGCTGCGCCTCGCCCTGACCACCGGCGTCATGGGCGGCTTCACGACCTACTCCACGTTCAACTACGAATCGCTCTCCCTGTTCCAGCAGGGCGCGTGGCTCCTGGGCGCGCTCAACATCGCCGTCACGGTCGTGCTCTGCCTGGCCGCCGGCGCGGCCGGGCTGCTGGTGGCCCGGGCGATCGCATGAAGGAGGCCGCATGAGAGTCCTGGACGGTGAGCAGTCGCTGGTGCGCATCTTCATCGGCGAGAGCGATTCCTGGAAGCACGAGCCGCTCGCGGCTGCGCTGGTGGCGCGGCTGCGCAAGGAGGGGTTCGCCGGGGCGACGGTCTTCCACGGGGTCGCGGGCTTCGGCGCCCACAGCGTGGTGCACACTTCGCACATCCTGCGCCTGTCCGAGGATCTGCCCGTGCTCATCGAGGTCGTCGATACCGAGGAGCGCGTGCAGGCGCTCCTGCCCATCCTCGACGAGATGGTGCAGGAGGGGCTCGTGACGGTGGAGAAGGTGCGGGTGTTGCGCTACGCCGCACGCGGGGCGAAGCCGGCCGGCTGAGAGCGCCGGCTTCCGGAGCGTGGCCCCCGCCCGCTGGCGGAGATGAGCAGCACGCTCACCCAGGTGCGAAACGGCCGCCAGCCTTCCGCGAGCTCGCGCACCGCTTCGTCGTCGGGAATCCGGGCGAGGCCGTAGCCCGCGGCCACGGCGCGGTGCAGCGACGGCTCGGAGAGCGGCAGCAGGTCCGTGTGGCCGCAGCCCCGCATCAGGATGGCGTCGGCCGTCCAGGGGCCGACGCCCCGCAGGCGCATCAACCGCTCCCGCGCCTCCTGGTAGGGTTCCGACATGAGGCGGGCGAGATCGAGCTCGCCGTCGAGAGCCGCCGCCGCCAGACCCTGGAGCCGCCGCCACTTCTCCGCGGGTACACCGGGGAAGGCGGGGCGCGCCAGGAGGCTCTGCGGCCTCGGGAACGAGGTGAGGGGCTCGCCGTCGACCGCGATCACGTCGCCGGCCGCTTCGGCGATGCGCACCTGGAGCGAGGCCGCCTGCGTCATGCGCAGCCGCTGCGAAAGGATCGCCCAGCCGCCCATGACGTAGGGGGAGTACGCGACGACGGGCCGGAAGCCGGGCCGGCCCGCCGCAACCCGGCGCAGCACCGGATCGCGCTCGAGGAGCCGCGCGAACTCGGCGCCGTCGTGGTCGAGGCAGAGCGTGCGCGCCACCTGCGCCCGGAGGGTCTCCGGGTCCGCGGCACCCTCCACACGTCCGTGGAGCCGCTCGCCGTCCCAGCGCAGGGCCACGCCGACGACGGCGAAGTCGCCGTCGCGCGGGAAGGCGAGCCGCGCCGAGCCCGGGTCGGCGCCGCAGCGGCGAGAGCCTTGCAGGAAGCCGCACGACAGGTCGCGGACGGGATCCATCGAGAATGGGCCCCTGGGCGTCAGCGTGAAGGAAGTCATGGGCGGCTCCTCGTTCGGGTGGCATTCAATGATGAACCTGGACCCCTGACAGCGTCATGTCAGCAGTCATCCGCCTCGCGCGCCTGTTACATTCGAGGACCGATGCGCCACCCGCTGTCGACCTTGATCTTCCTCGCCGTCTTCCTCTCCGTCCTGGGGGGGCTGCACTACTACCTGTGGCGGCGCATCGTCCGGGATCCGTTCGCGGAGGGGAGGGGACGCCGCCTCGCGACCTGGACCTTCGCCCTCGTCGCCGGCGTGCTCGGAACCGGCATCCTGTTCGGCCGCCTGCTGCTGCAGTGGCTGCCGCGCTGGGCGCGCTACGTGGCGAACGGGTGGCTGGGCCTCTTCGCGCTCGCCGTGTCGATCCTCTTCCTCGTCGACGTCGCCCGCGCGCTCGTCCGCACGGTCCGGCCCGGGCCGACCGAACCGGAGCGGCGGCGGCTCTTCGCGCGCCTCGTGGCCGCCGGGACCGGGGCGGCCTCGCTGGGGCTCGGCGCCTGGGGCGTCCGCACGGCGCTGCGGCGGGTGCGGGTGAAGCGGCTCTCGATCGCGCTCGATCGACTGCCTGCCGCGGCCGACGGCTACCGCCTGGTCCAGCTGACCGACATGCACGTGGGGGCCACGCTGGACGGAGCGTTCGTCGAGCAGATCGTCGCCGAGGTCGAGGCGCTGCGCCCCGACCTGATCGCCGTCACGGGCGACCTGGTCGACGGCCCGATCGCGCTCCTCGATCCCTGGTTGCAGCCGCTGCGCCGCTTGCGGCCGCGGGACGGCGTCTATTTCGTCACCGGCAACCACGAGTACTACGCGGGGGCGCGGGCCTGGCTGGCGCACCTGCCCTCCCTGGGGCTGCGGCCCTTGCAGAACGAGCGCGTCCGCTTCCCGGGCTTCGAGCTCGCCGGGGTCCCGGACTGGTCGGCCCGCCATTACGACGACGAGGTGAAGCCCGACGTGGCCAGGGCCGTGGCCGGCCGCGACGCGTCGCTGCCGCTGATCCTGCTCGCGCACCAGCCGGCCCACGCGGAGGAGGCGCAGGCCAACGGCGTCGACCTCCAGCTCGCCGGCCACACGCACGGCGGCCAGATGTTCCCCGTGACGGTGCTGGTGCACCTGTACACGCGCTTCGTCGCGGGGCTCTACCGGCGGGGCCCCTTCCAGATCTACGTGAGCGAGGGCACCGGCTTCTGGGGGCCGCCCATGCGCCTCGGCACCGAGGCCGAGGTCACGGAGATCACGCTGCGGCGGGCGTGACGCTCAGGGAACGAGGACGATCTTGCCGGCGTCCTGGTAGGCGGCGACGGCGTCGGCGAGCGGACGCTCGACGAAGCGCGGCGGCCGCAGGGCGCCGGACTCGAAGCCGGGCGCCAGGACGTCGAGCAGCGTGGCCGCCTCCACGGCGCCGAGGCGGCGCGTGTCGACCCCGAAGAGCTCGCCCTCCCGGCGGTAGAGCTCCCGGAGGTTGAAGGTGACCCGGCCGTCGGGGGGCGCGGTGATCGCCACGACCCTGCCGCCCGGCCGCAGGAGCTTCACGCAGGCGTCGAGCGCGCGGCCGGTCGTGTCGAAGGCCACGTCGACCGAGCCGGCTCCGAGCGCAGCCTCGAGCGCTGCCGTCGGGTCTCCCTCGCCGTTCACCACCACGCGCTGCGCACCCACGGCGCGGGCCACCTCCGCCTGGGCTTCGTCGAGCACCAGTCCGGCCGTCCGGGCGCCGCGCCAGGCCGCGATCTGCACCGCGGCGCTGCCCACCGAGCCGGCGGCGCCGACCACCAGCACCACCTCGCCGCCGGCGGGCGAGGCCCGCGTCAGCCCCAGCAGGGCGGCCGCGAACGGCGTCCCCACCGCGGCGGCCTCGGCGAAGGTGAGCTTCTCCGGCTTGCGGCGGAGCGCGGCCACGGGCAGGCGCAGCCTCTCGGCGTGCGTGCCGTCGCGCGTGAAGCCGAGGTCGCCGCCGGTGCCCCAGACCGAGGCTCCCCGCCACGCGGGCGGGCCTGCCTTCACCACGCCGGCGAAGTCCCGCCCCGGCGTCCGCGGCAGCACGGTGCCGGCCATCTTCCCCTCGACGTTCTTCACGTCGCTCGGGTTGACGGCGGCGGCGCGAATCTCCACGAGCGCCTCGCCCGGGGCCGGGTCGGGCTCCGGCAGATTGGCCAACCGCAGCGCCGAGGCCGGCGGGCCGAAGCGATCGAAGCGGAGCGCGCGCATGCTCAGGCCGCCATGTCGAAGAGCAGGATCTCGCCCTCGGTGGGAGATCCGATCGAGAGCGTCTCTTCCCCCTCGATGGCCAGCCCATCCCCGGCGGCGAGCCGCTGGCCGTTGATCTCGGCGGTCCCGCGCGCCACGTGCAGCCAGCCCTTGCGGCCGCGGGTGAACGCGTGGGTGAGCGTCGCGCCGGCGCGGAGCAGGCTCGCGTAGACGCGCGCGTCCTGCTGGAGGCGCACCGAGCCACCGGCGCCGTCGGGGGAGGCGACGAGGCGCAGCCTGTCGCGCTTCTCGTCGTCGCCGAAGAACTTCTGCTCGTAACCCGACGGCAGACCCTCCCGCCGGGGCAGGAGCCAGATCTGCAGGAAGTGCACCGGCGCTTCCTTGGAGGCGTTGAACTCGCTGTGCGTGACGCCGGTGCCCGCGCTCATGCGCTGCACGTCGCCCGGCCTGATCACCGAGCCGTTTCCCAGGCTGTCCCGGTGCTGCAACGCGCCCTCGAGCACGTACGAGATGATCTCCATGTCCCGGTGGCCGTGGGGCGGGAAGCCGCCGCCCGGCGCGACCGTGTCGTCGTTGATCACGCGCAAGGGGCCGAACCCCATGAAGCGCGGGTCCCGGTAATCGGCGAAGGAGAACGTGTGGTGGGTGTCGAGCCAGCCGTGGTTGGCGTGTCCGCGGTCCGCTGCCTTCCGTAGGGTGAGCATGGCCGGTAGACATAAGAATCGGCCCGCCGGCGCGCAACCCGGAAGGCTCGGCTCCCGGATGGACACGCGCCGCGCGCGCGTCTAGGCTGCCCCGACTCTTCGCGAGCACCCACGGCTCATGACCACCGCCCTCGCCGCGTGCCTCTCCCTCCTGACCCTGGGCTCGCCGGTGCTCAACCTGCTCGAGCCCCGCGCGCCGCCCACGCCGAAGCCGGCCGCGGACGTGGGGAAGGCCCTCTACCACGCCCTCGGCCTGGAGTTCGGTCTCGGCGATTCGTGGCTGGACGTGGTGCCGGCGCTCGGCGGGATGCGCTGCACCCCCGAAGACGATCCGGTCTACTCGGCGATGGACTGCTTCTCGCCGCTCGTGCTCGGGCCCTTCGGTCCCGACAGCGGCGCCCGCAGCGACGGCTTCACGGTGTACTCGTACACGGAACGCACCGTCGACCGCGTCAGCGCGACGCAGACGCACCGGGTGGACTGCGCCAGGTTCCAGGCGGCGATGGCCGCGGTCCTCGCGGGAGACGGCGTGGGCACGCGGACCGAGCCTTCGGCCGGCGGCTCGACGCTCCGGGCCGGCGATGCCGAGGCGGAGTTGACGGTGGTGTGCCGAGCCACGTCGCAATCGATCGAGCTCTCTCCCGCGTGGGGCCGACTCGTGCCCCGCGGCGAGTGCCCCGGTCTCGCGAGGCTGCCGGACCGCCTGCGCGCGCTCGAGCAGCGCGCCATGCTCGGCGAGGCGTCCGGCTCCGTCGCCGCCGGGCTGGACTGCAACGTGGCGGGCGCGGACGTGCTCGACTTCGTGGCGCGGGTGGTCGAGAGCGCTCAGCTCGCCCATTCGGCGATGGGTCTGACGATCCCGGTGGCGCCGCCGATCTGGGTCGTCGATCAGATACGCCGAGGGCTGGCCAGCGTTCAGGTGCAGGGCGCGGGCCTGCGCGACCGGGCGGCGCGACATCTGGCGCTCTTCCTGTCCCGCGAGGCGAGCGACACCTACCTGGATGCCCTGTGGACCCGGATCTCGCAGAGCGGCGCGCAGCTGCCGGGGCCGCCCGTGCGCACGGCGGGGCCGCAGCTCTCGCGGTCGCGCCGCCGACGCTGACGCTGACGCGCGGGGCGCGACGATCACAGCGCCGACATCGTGCAGCCGCCCGTTCCCGCGTCCGGCCCCGGGCCCGGCGCGGTCTCCGGCTGGTCGCACGAGAAGTCGAAGAGGTCGAGCAGCGCGTCGCTGTTGGCGTCCCGCGCGGTCAGCGCCGGCAGGCCGAAGATCGTCTCGATGAAGCGCGTGATCGCCGTGTGGTCGTGGACGACGTGCGAGACGTAGCCCAGCTTCGCCCAGCGCGAGATGACGACCAGGGGCACGCGGGGGCCCATCTGCGTGAACGGCGACGTGGACGGCAGCGGCTGGCAGGCCGTCGGCGGCGGCACGTGGTCGGCGAAGCCGCCGGCCTCGTCGTAGGTCCACAGGATGGCGAGCCGCGACCACTGGGGGCTGGCGATGGCGTGCTCGTAGATCTCCCGCGTCCAGGCCTCGCCCTGCTGCAGGTCGGCGGTGGGGTGGTCGTCGGTCACGTTCTCCACGCCGTCGACGAAGGCGACGTTGGGCAGCGTGCCCTGATCGAGGGCGCTCAAGAAATCCTCGAACGAGTGGACGCCCGGCGTCGTCTCGTCCCAGTCGGCGGTGCCGCTGAAGGGCTGGCTGTCGGTGTAGGCCGCCCAGGTGAAGCCCGCGTTCATCAGGAGCTGGAGGATCGAAGGCGTCGCGGGATCCGGGTACGTGATGCCGGTGTCGGAGACGCCCGCATTCGAGGCGAACAGGTAGAAGTTCCGGTTCGCGTAGGTTCCGGAGGCGACGGCGGCGAAGTGGCGATCCGACAGCGCGTACGTCGAGGCCAGCCAGAAGTAGAAGGGCAGGTCGGTCTGGTCGTAGGTTCCCATCACGGAATGCCCGTCGGTGCCGCTCGTGAGCGCGGCGTTCTGCACGAAGCCGCTCATCTCGCCGCCCGCCAGGCAGGCGTTCACCGAGTCGGCCTGGTGCCCCGGATCGATCGGCACGCACGTCGTCGGCTCGTGGAACGGCGCGATGGCCGCGCCGGAGAGATCGACGTTCGTGAACGTCGCGGGCTCGGCCTCGGTGGCCGGTTGCCCCTCGTCGTGCAGCCGGCCGAAGAGGTGATCGAAGCTGCGGTTCTCCTTCATCATCACGATGACGTGGCGGATGGGGATCTCGGCGGCCACGTCCGGCGTGATGCCGAGCGTCTGCGAGGCGAGGGCACCCTGGCCGAAGGCGCAGCTGGCGCGCTGCTGCGCGGCCGGATCGGGCGGCAGCGAGAACGAGCACTGCAGCGGCGGGTCGGCCGGCGTGGCCATGGTCGTGATGGCGCCCAGCCCCCAGTCGGCGGCCTGGGGGGAGCAGGTGAAGGGCGCGAGCGCCGCGGCAAGGACGAGGAGCTTCATGGCCAGTACCCCGCGAGGAGCGAGAAGCGGGCCTCGACCGGCGTGTCCGTCGCGTAGTCGAGGCCCGAGGCGTAGTCGAGCTGCGTGGCGGTGCGGCTCACCGACAGGCCTCCGCCGACGAACCAGTGGTGGGCGAGCTTCTTCACCACGCTCCCGGACAGGCTCCAGCGGCTCGAGGTGGAAGACGTCCCGAGCGCGGCATCCTGCTGCGCGGGCGTCACCGCGTACGAGGCCTCGCCGATGGCGACCAGGCTGTCGCGGCGGTCGTAGCGGGCATGGAGCGCACCGCCGAGGTAGTCGAGGAAGGGGAGGTTGGACTGCGCCGAATCGATCTCCGCGAGCGGCTGCGCCTCGATCAGGAGCGACTGGCGCGGGCCGAGGAAGGAGACGCCGAGGGCCAGCCGGACGTCTCCCGTGCCGATGACGCCGCCCAGGCCGTCGAGGTCGTTGATCATGGTCCCCGCGTCGAAGGCCACGCCGGGCTCGGTCACCGCGGAGAGCGCCGCGTCCAGGCCCGCGCCCAGGTAGGGGCTGATCGAATGGGCGGGGAGGATGCGCCAGCCGCCCTCGCCGTGGGCCGTGCCGCTCGCGCCGTACAGCCAGTGGAAGGGGTACTCGTAGGCGACGCCGCCGAGCACCAGGTCGGCCTCGCCATTCCAGGAGATCAGCCAGCGGTCTCGCAGCTGGCGCAGCCCGAAGGACTGGACGCCCAGGTTGCCGAC
>DATJNL010000318.1:0-2744 GCA_035508175.1 Myxococcales bacterium | reverse complement strand
AAGTCCCCTCTCCCCTGCCAGGGGAGAGGGACAGGGTGAGGGGTCCTGCGTGTCTTGGGCGCGCTCGAGACCACGGGGATCGGTGGTGCGGCTCGCCCGTGCGGGCGCTGACCAGACGAAGACTGCCCCGCGCTTCGAGGGCCGTGCGCGCGGCGCTGCTACTTCGCCTTCGGCACCTTCTCCCAGTCCGCGAGGAACTTCTTGAGCCCCGCGTCCGTCAGCGGGTGCTTCGCGAGCTGCTCGATCACGCTGAACGGGATGGTCGCGACGTCGGCGCCCATGCGCGCGGCGGTGAGCACGTGCATGGGGCTGCGCACGCTCGCCACGAGTACCTGCGTGTCGTAGTCGTAGTGGCCGAAGATCTCGAGCATCTGGCCCACCATGGCCATGCCGTCCTCGGAGATGTCGTCGAGGCGCCCCACGAAGGGCGACACGTAGGAGGCGCCGGCCTTGGCCGCGAGCAGCGCCTGGTTGGGCGAGAAGATCAGCGTCACGTTGGTGCGGATGCCCTCGGCGGTGAGCGCACGCACGGCCTGCATCCCCGGCAGCGTCATGGGGATCTTCACCACGATGTTGTCGTGGATCTTGGCCAGCTTGCGGCCTTCCTCGAGCATGCCCTCGGTGTCCACCGACACCACCTCGGCGTTCACCGGTCCTTCCACCACCGCGAGGATGTCCTTGAGGACGTCCATGAACGGCCGGCCGGTCTTGGCGACGAGCGAGGGGTTGGTCGTGACCCCGTCCACCATCCCCATGGCATGGGCCTTCTTGATCTCTTCGATGTCCGCGGTGTCGATGAAGAATTTCATGGGCGCTTCCTCCTGAACGTGGCAGCGGTGCTATAGTCCAGGTCGCACGGCCATGTCGACAGCCCCGCAGCAGCAGCAACCCCCGAAGCTCGGCAAGTACCTGCTCCTCAAGAAACTGGGGGGCGGGGGCATGGGGCGCGTGTACCTCGCGTCGATGTCCGGGCCGATGGCCTTCGAGAAGAAGGTGGTCGTCAAGACCATCCTGCCGTCGTTCACCGAGAACAAGGACTACGTCCAGCTCTTCCTGAACGAGGCGCGGCTCGGCGCGCGCCTCTCCCACTCGGCGATCGCCTCCATCCACGAGCTGGGCGAGGAGAACGGCCTCTACTACCTGGTGATGGAGTACGTGGACGGCTGGACGCTGCGGCAGGCCATCAAGGCGGCCCAGAAGGAGAACCGCACGCTGAACCCCGCCCGCGTGGCCGAGATCTTCGCGCGCGTGTGCGAGGGGCTCTTCTACGCGCACACGCTGCTCGACAAGGACGGCAAGCCGCTCGGCGTGGTGCACCGCGACCTCTCGCCGCAGAACATCATGATCTCGCGCGAAGGCGACGTGAAGGTCATCGACTTCGGCGTCGCGCGCTCCGACCTCTCCACCAACGAGACCGTCGCCGGCACCATCAAGGGCAAGCTCTCGTACATGTCGCCCGAGCAGAGCCGCGGCGAGCGCGTGGACGCGCGCAGCGACATCTTCGCCCTCGGTGTGCTGCTCTACGAGGCCCTCACCAACACCAACCCCTTCGACCGCGACTCGCCGCTCTCGATCCTGCGCGCCCTCGAGACGCTCGAGCCGGTGCCGCTCGCGAAGCTCGACCAGAACCTGGGGCCGTTCGACCCCATCATCCGCAAGTGCCTGCAGAAGGACCGAGACCGCCGCTACCCCGATTGCCGCGAGCTGCGCATGGATCTGCTCGCCGTGCTCGAGCGGCAGCGCGCGAGCCAGCGCGACCACCTCGGCTCCTGGGTGGCGTCGATCCTCGAGCGCCGGCCGGGCGCGGCTGACGGCGACGGCGAGGGGAGCGCGCTCTCCACGGGCGGGGGCACGCGCGCGGACAAGACGCTGGTCGAGCCCATCGATCCGTTCGCCGGGCCGCACGATCCGGGCACCGCGTTGCCCGAGCCGGAGGCCCCCGAGGAGCCCGAGCCCGCCTCGGCCGCGGAGCAGGCCACGCGCCTCAAGCCCATCGAGGCGCCGCGCGGCGCCGGCGGAACGGTCGTTCGGGGAGCCCCGGTCTCGGTGGAGGTGAGCGACGACGCCGAGGCGGTCTCGCACGTCTCGGGGCTGCGCACCGGGCCGTCGCGGACGCTCCTGGGCGTCGGCGCGGCGATGGCCGTGGTCGCGGTGGGCGGCGGGGCGCTGTGGTTCATGAACCGCAAGCCGGCCCAGCTGCCGGACAGCGAGCCTGCGCCCGTGGCCGACGCGCCCGCGCAGAACCCGCCGCTGCCGGCGCCGGCTCCGACCGCGAACCCAGCCGCGAATCCGACCGCGGCTCCGACCCCGACCCCGACCGCGAACCCGACCGCGGCCGCGAACCCAGCCGCGACCCCGACCCCGACCGCGAACCCAGCCGCGACCCCGACCGCCGCGCCGACCCCCGACCAGGCCAAGCCCGCCGTCGCCGAGGCGCCGCCTCCCCCGACCCCCGAGCCCGACGCCGTGCCCACCGAGGTGGCCGCCGCGGAGCCCATCGCCGAGCCCGCGGCGCCCCGGCACCACCACCACCACAAGGAGGCTTCGGCCGAGGCCGCTCCCGCCGAGCCCGCACCGAGTGGCAACCCCGGGGGGCTGATGGTGCGCGCCATCGGCGACACCCACGCCTCCGACGCCTACGGGAACCCCCTCAATCCCCATCGCAGCCTCGGCTCGTCCGCCAACCTCCAGGTCGGCGCGCTGCAGGTCCACCTGCAGGCGCTCCTGGCCGACGGCGTGCGCAC
>DATJNL010000317.1:0-9762 GCA_035508175.1 Myxococcales bacterium | reverse complement strand
TCGCCGAGAAGGACCTGCCCACCGGCGAGTTCACCGTGCGGGTCTACCAGAAGAAGCCCGAGCAGAACCTCTCGGCGCGCACCTTCCGCATCGAGGCCTACAAGATCCCGACGTTCGAGCTGCAGCTCGCGGCGCCGCTGGCCGCGCGGCTCGATGGGCCCTTCCAGGTGCGCGCGGTGGCCAAGTACTACGCGGGCGGATCGGTCGCGGGCCAGCCCATCGCGTGGACCGTGACGCGCTACCCGTACGCCTACGTGCCGAAGGGGCTGCCCGACTACCTCTTCGCCGACAGCAGCCAGTTCGCCCGCCCGGGCTCGGCGCGCGCGGCGGGGCCCATCACGCGGCAGGCCAAGCTCGACGACAAGGGGGCGGATTCCATCACCGTCAACCCCGCGCTCGACATCGACGGCTCGCCGCGCATCTACCACTTCGAGGCAACCGTCACCGGGGCGGACAACCAGGAAGTCAGCGCCATGCAGGACGTGAAGGCGCTGCCGCCGTTCGTGCTGGGGATGAAGCTGCCGCGCTGGTCGGAGCACCCCTTCACGCTCGAGCCCGACGTCATCGCCGTCGGCGTCGACGGCAAGCTCCTCGCCGGCCAGGACGTCTCGGTGCGCCTCTACCGGCGCCTCTGGCACAGCCAGCTCCGCGAGACCGACTTCTCCACCGGCAAGGCCCAGTACGACACGCAGCAGGAAGACCAGAAGATCACCGAGGTGAAGGTCACGACCGCCGGCGCTCCCGTGAAGCCCGCGTTCGAGCTCAAGGACTCCGGCGTCTACGTGGTGGAGCTCTTCGCGCGCGACCGCCTCGGCCGCGTGCAGACGCTCTCGGCGGACCTCTACGTCGGAGGCCGGACGCCGGTGGCGTGGGAGAAGGCCCACCAGGGCACCTTCCAGGTCGCGACCGACCAGAAGTCGTACGCGCCGGGCGACGTGGCGCGGCTGCTGATCCAGAGCCCGTTCGCGGAGGGGCACGCGCTGGTGGTCGTCGAGCGGCCCGAGGGCAACGAGTACGCCTGGGTCGACGTCTCGGGCGGCAAGGGCGAGCGACGCATCGCCATCCGGGGCAACAACGTGCCGAACCTCCCCGTGCACGTCGTGCTCATGCGCGGGCGACTCGGCGAGGGCGAGGACGACTCGCGCTTCCGCCCCGAGACCGTCGCCGCGACCACCGAGATCGCGGTGCGGCCGGTGGAGAACGAGGCGATCGTCCACGTGGGCCACCCCGACAGCGCCCGGCCGGGCACCACGGTGAAGCTCAACGTGCGGCTCGCCGACGATCGCGGCCGGCCGCTCGCGGGCGAGGTGACCCTCTGGCTGGTCGACGCGGCGGTCCTCTCGCTCGCGCGCGAACAGCCGCTCGACCCCCTGCCCCACTTCATCGATCGCAACCAGGAGGTCTCGAGCATCCGCGACAGCCGCAACCAGGTGGTGGGCGCCCTGCTCGAGCAGGAGGAGCCCGGCGGCGGCGAGGGCGGCGGCGAAGGCGGCATGTCGATGACCCAGGTCGTCCGCAAGAACTTCCAGACCGTGCCGTACTGGGCGGCCACGCTCGAGGTCCCCAGCTCCGGCCGGCTGACCATCCCCGTGAAGCTCTCCGACGATCTGACGAACTTCCGCGTGCGCGCCGTGGCCATCGCGGGCGACCGGCGCTTCGGCTTCGAGCAGACCACCCTGCACGTGCGGCTGCCCGTGCTGGTCCAGCCCGAGCTGCCGCGCTTCGTGCGGCAGGGCGATCGCTTCTGGGGCGGCGGCGTGGTGCGGCTGGTCGAAGGCGCCGAGGGCCCGGGCGACGTGCGGCTGCGCATCCACGGCCCGGCGGAGGCCGCGGGCCCGCAGCCCGAGGTGCGCCTCGCGCTCTCCCAGGCGCAGAGCGTCGTCGCGCCCATCGAGGTCCGCGCCACCGACACGCCCACCGCGACCTTGAAGATCCAGATGCAGGTGACGCGGCGCAGCGACGGCGTCGGCGACGCCTTCGAGGTGAAGCTGCCGGTGCTCCCCGACCGCCCGCGCGAGCACTTCGGCTACTTCGATCGACTCGCCGCGGGGTCCGTGACCTTCAAGCCGTTCCCCGAGCCACCGCGCGCCGGCACGGCCTCGCAGGACCTGCTCTTCACCGCGGTGCCCGGCATCGTGCAGCTCGCGGCCGGCCTCGACTACCTGGGCGGCTATCCCCACGGCTGCCTGGAGCAGCGCGTCTCGCGCGTGTTCCCCGCGGTCGCCGAAGCGGAGCTGGTGCGCAGCCTGGGGCTCGCCCCCGGCTACCTCGACCGCGCGGCGGCCGACGCGCGCGTGCTCCTCGGGGACCTGCCCGGCTTCCAGGACGACCAGGGCTTCTTCGCCTTCTGGCCCGGCTCGCCCGGCGACGTCCAGCTCACCGCGGAGACCGTGCTGTTCCTGCAGGCGGCGCGGCGCGCCGGCCTCCCGGTCGACGGCAAGATCGAGGCGCGGGCGACGGCCGCGCTGCAGCGCGTGCTGCGCAGCGACTACCCCGGCTTCCTGCCCGGCTGGCGCTACGAGCAGCAGACCTCGGCGCTGCGCGCGCTCGCCGGCGAGGGCGAGCTCGACGAGCACTACGCCTCGACCCTCTTCACCGACCGCGGCCGGCTCGACGTCGAGGGGCTCGCGGATCTCGCGCTCGCCCTGCAGAGCCGCCCGGCGGTCTTCGGCGACGATCTCGGCGCGCTGCGCCGGGACCTCTGGGACAGCGTGGTGTTCCAGCTCCACGAGGGCCGCCCGGTCTTCGAGCGGCTCGACTGGCGCCGCAGCGGCTGGAACGGCCGCTACCTCGAGACCAAGACCTCGGCCATCGCCGCGGTCTTCGAGGGGCTGCTCGATCTCGATCCGACCAACGAGCGCCAGCCGCTGCTGCGCGACGCGCTCCTCGCCAGCTCCGATTCCAGCGAGGGGTTCGGCTCCACGCACGACAACTGGCGCGGCCTGGAGGCGCTCGCGGCCTACCTCGAGAAGGCGCCGCTCCCAGGCGCGGACACGCGGGTCGAGATCGGCGGCGCCGGCGTGCTGGCGGTGAACGGCGCCCACAAGGTGGCCCGCACCGAGGTGGCCTCGGGACGCCCGCTGAGCGCCACGGTGAGCGGCGATCCCGTGCAGGCGCGCATCGCCTACTCCTACCTGCCCGCCACGCCCGGCGATCACGCGGCGCCGCTGGCCCAGGGCTTCGTGGTCAGCCGCAGCGAGACGGTGATCCACCCCGACGGCACGAGCGAGCCGGACCAGGACGACGTGCCCGGCGAGACGCGGCGGCTCGCGGTGGGCGACGTGGTGGAGCTGCACACCACGCTCGTGAGCGACGAGGACCACTCGCACGTGGCCCTGATCGTGCCGCTGCCCGCGGGCCTCGAGCCGCTCAACCCCGCGCTCGCCAACGCCGGCGCCGACGCGCAGCCCTCGCAGACCGACAGCCTCGCGGCCACCTACGTGCAGCGGCTCGACGACGAGGTCCGCTACTACTTCACCGACCTGCCGCGCGGCAGCTACAGCTTCCACTTCCGCGCCCGGGCCATCACCGAGGGCTCCTTCACCGAGCCGCCGCCGCACGCCGAGCTGATGTACCACCAGGAGGTGCGCGGCCGCGGCGCCGGGATGCGCGTGATCGTCACCGGCGCGCATGAGAAGTAGCCGCCGGCTCAGGAAAACCGCCCCCTCTCCCCGAGCGGGGGAGAGGCCGGGTGAGGGGGCCCCGCCTCTCCACGAGCCTCGCCTCCCGCACGCCTGGCTCGGAGCCGGAGCCGCGGCACTCCTGCTGCTCGTGTCCCTCGTCTGGGGCCTGCCGACCTCGCTGCCCTCGCCGCGCCCCTCCACGCTCATCCTCGATCGCCACGGCACCTACCTCGGCGAGGTCCCCGGCGACGGCGACGCGCGCGGCTACTGGCCCCTGCCCGCGGAGCTGCCGGCGCGGCTGGTGCGCGCCACGCTCGAGACCGAGGACCGGCACTTCTACGCGCACGGCGGCGTGTGGCTGCCGTCGGTGGCGCGCGCGCTCTGGCAGGACGTGCGGAACCTGCGCCTCGTCTCCGGCGCCTCCACCATCGCCATGCAGGTGGCCCGCCTCGCCGCCCCCGGCCGCCGCGGCGTCTGGCGCAAGCTCCGCGAGGCCATCGCCGCCGAGTGGCTGGTGTGGCGCTTCGGCCACGACGCCGTGCTGCGCAGCTACCTCACGCTGGCCCCGTACGGCAACCGCGCGCAGGGCGCGGTGCGCGCGGCGCGGCTCTACTTCGGCGAGCCGGTGCAGGACCTCTCCTGGCTGCAGGCCGCCTACCTCGCGGGCCTGCCGCAGGCCCCCGGGCGCGAGAACCCCTACGATCCGGCGGGCCTCCGGCGCGGCCTCGCGCGCGCCCATCGAATTCTCGCCACCCTTCACGCGCGCGGCTTCGTCGGCGACGCCGAGCTGCGCGAGGCGCTGCGCGACGAACTGGGCCTCGTCCCCCTGCCGCACCGCCCGCCCGACGCGACCCACGCGGCGCTCGCCTGGGGACGCCTGGTCCGCGCAGGACCCCGCGCTTCCACCGTGTCCGCGACGCTCGACCTCGACGTGCAGTCCGTCGCCGCCGCGGCGCTGCGCCGCCGGCTGGATCAGCTCTCGCCCGAGCTCGAGGGCGCCGCGCTGGTGGTCGACCGCGCGAGCGGCGACGTGCTCGCCTACGTCGGCTCGCGCGACTACTTCGACGAGAACGGCCGCGGGGCCATCGACTACGTGCGCACCAAGCGCTCGCCGGGCTCCGCCTTGAAGCCCTTCATCTACGCCCTGGCGATGGAGCGCGGCCAGCTGACGGCCGCGACGCTCCTCGCCGACACGCGCCTCGACATCCAGACCGCCGGCCGCGCCGCCTACCTGCCGGAGAACTCCGGGCACGGCTTCCTGGGGCCGCTCCTCGCCCGCGAGGCGCTCGGCAACTCGCGCAACATCCCCGCGCTGCGCGTGCTCTCGCGCCTCGGGGTGGAGCCGGCCCTGCGCTTCCTCGACGCCGCCGGCGTCGCGGGCGTGTCCTTCGAGCCCGACCGCTACGGCCTCGGCCTCGCCATCGGCAATCTGCCCGTCACGCTCGAGGAGCTGGTGACGGCCTACGCGCTGCTGGCCCACCACGGCGAGACCGCGCCGCTGCGCTGGACCCTGGCGGACGCCGTCCCCGCGGCGCCGCGCCGCCTGCTGCGCGCCGACGTCGCCGACATGATCGCGGAGATCCTCGCCGATCCGCTGGCGCGGCGGCCCAGCTTCCCGCGCGGCGGCTCGCTCGATTTCCCCTACGCCGTCTCGATCAAGACCGGCACCAGCCAGGGGGGCCGCGACGCGTGGGCCGTGGGTTTCAGCGATCGACTGCTCATCGGCGTCTGGATCGGCAGCCCGGACTGGGACCGGCAGGTCGCGCTCTCCGGCAGCAGCGCGGCCGCCCCGGCGCTCCACGAGATGCTCGACGCGCTCATGCGCACCGATCGTCCCTGGGTGCCGGAGGAGAAGACCGTGCCGTTCCCGGCGGGCTGGGTGACCCGGGAGGTCTGCCCGCTGTCGGGCGAGCTGGCCGGCCCCGACTGCGACGCCGCCGTCGTCGAGGCCTTCGCGCCGGGCACCGAGCCGACGACGCTCTGCCCCTTCCACGCCCGCGTGCGCCTCGACCGCCGCAACGGCCTGCGGGCGGGTCCGGGCTGCTCCGACGCCGACGTCGTCACGCGGCGCATGCTCACGCTGCCCCACCGCTTCGCGCGCTGGGCCCGCAGCCACCACCTCGAGCTCGCGCCCGAGCGCAGCAGCCCGCTCTGCCCGCTGCCCCCCGAGGCCGCGACGCCCTACGTGCGCATCGAGGAGCCGCGGGATCAGTCGCGCTTCCTGCGCGACCCCGACGGCCCGACGCCGGGCGTGTCCCTCAAGGTCGCGGCCGACGTGGAGCCCGCGAACGAGGACATCGTGTGGATCGTCGACGGTCGGCCGGTGGCCCGCGCCGCCTACCCCTACGACGCGCAGTTCCCGCTGTCCGCGGGCGAGCACGTCATCCGCGCGGTGATGGCCCGCCGCTCGATCGCGAGCGCGCCGGTGACCGTGTTCGTGCAGGATTGATCCAGCGCACGCCAGCGCCGCCGCGACGTCCCCGCCGGCGACGCCTCGGTGTCGCAACGCCGAGGGCCGCTGCCCGCGCGGCTCGACGCGCAGCCGAAGCAGTGGCGCGAGCACGGGGATCTTCCGGGCTCTCGTCGCGGCGAGCACGGCGCGCACGGCCTCCTGCCGGGACGCGAGGGCGCCCTCGCGGGCACGCACGCCGTCCGAGGGCGCCTTCGGTGGCTCGTGCACGAGGATGGCGGGCACCGCCGACGCGCAGCAAGCCAGCGTACGCCGCGAGGCGCCGACCACGCGGGCCCTCTCGCCCACCTCCCTCGGCGAGTCCTCGAGCGCGTGGACGAAGAGGGACACGCGCCTGGGGAGCTTGGTCCGCGTGGCCAGGATGTCGTCGTGTGGGTGTGGGAAGGAGGCGTATGGCCGCCCGCGCTCGTCCAGCGAGCGTCCGCAGGGCGCCACGATGGCCAGGTTTGGCCACCCTGCGCCGGGGATGGCCAGGCGCGTGGCGCATCGATCGGCTCCAGGACGGCTCTTCGAAGCCTCTTCGCGCGGGAAGGGGCCGTGCGTGGCCAAGCTGGGGCCCCCTTCCCGTGGGATGGGTTCGTGCGTGGCCACGTTGACGACGCGTGGTGCGCCACACATGGCCACTGTGGCCATGTTGCAGGCGTCTTCCTGGTTCTTTTCTGCGACAATGGCCCATTTTGGACCGCCAACGTGGCCACATGCGCCATCATTGGCCAAGATGTGGCCAAGCGCTGCGCCATTCTGGCCAAATGTGGCCACGCGTGGCCTTCCATCCCACGCTTTCTCGCCTTTTTCCTGGCCACATGCGCCATGTGTGGCCAGGAGGTGGGCGACATCGTAGCCACACGGCTCGAAAGGGCGCGGGATCGGCCCGCGCGATGCGCCACTGGCGCCGACAGACACCGGCCGCTCGCCCTCCGTTGCGCCACCGTCGCTCCCTGCCCGCGGGAGGGAGGCGAGCGCTGCGCCACGCCGCGGCCCAACCCCGGGAAGCGCCGCCCCCGTCGCGCCACGCAGCGCCCCTTCCCGCGGCCTGTCGCCCTCAAAGGACGGATCGGCGCCTCCTGCGTGGCCACGCACGCGAAGCCGCCGCGCGACCTCGCCCTCTGATCGCGCGCGGTCGCCGTGCGATCGCGCACGGTCTCGCTGAGTCCCCTGGAAGGGGGCGTGCACGCGGGCGCTGGACGCGTCCTCTCGCGCCCCGGGCTCGTCTTCGGCGCGGCAGGGGCTCTCGTCCCTCGTCCGGTCGACCTCCGAGCGAGCGTGGGCGCCTTCATGCCAGCGGCAGAAGCCGAGCGATCACGGGAGGGCGCCGCCGGGGCGGGGCCGCTGCCGCGCGCGTCGTCCACGGGCTTCGAGAAGGTCCTGGAGGAGCGGCAGCGCTCAGCGCGCGGAGCGCAGATAGCCATCGAGGATGGCCCCCACGGCCCGATCGTGCTCCGCCGGCGTCGCCGAGTGGCCCACCTTCTTCACCAGCACGTCCCACGCGGGCGTGCCGCCGAGGCGGTGGCACGCGAGGCACACGCCCTCGCGCTCGGTCTCGTCGCGCTCGTCCTGCGAGAGGGGCCGCTCGCCCGGATCGGCGAGGCTGCGCGTCTGCCGCCCCTCGCGCGTCACCAGGCGGTTCACGTCGAAGCGCTCGGAGGCCTCGGCGCCGCCCGCAGCGGCTTCGATCCCGTGTGCGGACGCGGGTGGCTCGGGCGCGCGGCCCATGAGCTCGTGGCGCCGCTCGGGCACGGGCGGCGGCTCGGCCACGAGGTCGCGCCCCTGCGCCACGCCGTAGCCCAGCGCCCCGGGGCTCGTGTGGCAGCTCTCGCAGCTGCGCGCGCCCCGGGTCACGGCGTGGGGAATGAGCGGCGCGAGGGTGTCGGCGGAGAGCCCCTGCGACGTCCGCTGCGGACCGAGGAAGGTCACGCCGCCGTCGGGATCGGTGACGCGCATCGACAGCAGGCACCCCGGGACGAGGCCGGTCACCCTCCCCTGGAGATCCACGCCGAGCGTGGGCTCCACGAGGGCGCGGTTGCTCGGCTCGAAGTGCTCGTGCCCGGGATCCTCGCGGCGTGGCCCGGGATCGCCGAACGGGCCCGGCCGCGCCGACGCGCTCGCCACCCAGTCGACGCCCTTGCGGCTGAAGTCGCTCTCCACGTGGCAGCCCTGGCACTGCACGATGCGCTTCACGTGGCACGCGATGCACTCGAGCTTCGAAGCGTGCGCGGGGATGGCGTCCATGGCCACGCGCGCGGCCTCGCTGCCCCAGCCGTGCAGGTGCAGGTTCCGGAGCAGCGGGATCGGGTGCTCCCGGCCGTCGAGCCCCACGAGGACGGCCTGGTCGCCGCGCCGCAGCCAGCGCGCCTCCACGTTGCCGCGCGAGGAGGTCAGGTGGTCGCCGGCCGCGTCGCGGAAGACGCCGCGCGGGCCGTCGAGCGTCACCGGCGTGCCCCAGCCGACGGGCAATTCCCACGGGTACGCGGTGGGCGTGCCGTGGCAGTCCTCGCAGGCCACGGACACTTGGAGGTGCATCGTCGGGTAGACGTTGCCGTCGCCGTGGACGTCGATCGAATCGTGGCAGTCCTCGCACTCGAGGCCGCGGCGGTAGTGCAGGTCGCTGTAGTAGCCGCCGCCCTTCCAGTGGCAGTGCGCGCACTGCGACGAGGGGATCTGCGCGGTGAGCCGGTGCTGCAGCGGGTGGCCCGCGCCCTCGCCCGCCAGCGTCGGGTCGCGGCTGTGGCTGAGGCCGTCGAGGCCGTAGAGGACATGGCAGGCGGAGCAGCCCTCCGAGCGGTGGCGGCCCCCGGCGCCGGGCGCGCCGCGGTCCCACAGGTGGCAGCGCGCGCAGTCCTTGCGGAACATGTCGCCGATGGCGGCGCGCGCGAGGGTGCCGAAGAGGGCGCGGCCGGCCGCGGCGTCGGGGATCACCGCGGCGCGCTCGACCCGCCGCAGGAAGCCGCGGTCGATGGCGCGGCCCACCCAGGCCCGGTAGGCCGGCGAGCCGGCGGCCGGCGCGGGGCCGTCGGGGTCGTCGATGGGGACGTCGGCGTACGCCGGCCCGCCCTTGGGCACGAGGCCGTTGGCGGCGAGCGTCGTGGTGGCCTTGCCGAGCTCGGCCGCCATGAGGCCGCGCGGCACGCGGTAGGCGTGGCCCGCGCCGGTCGCGCCGGTGGGATCGTCGACCGTCGAGACCACGCTCATCAGGCGGCCGCCCACGGGCAGCGGCAGCTCGTGGCCCTGGAAGGTCGCGAGCGAACCCGCGGCGGCGTGGCAGGCGCCGCAACCCTGGCCGAGGCCCACCGCCCACAGGCTCCCCGGGTTCGGGAGCAGGCCGCGGTGCGCGGCGCGCTCGGAGGGGCCGTCGGGCTCGCCCCCGTGGCAGACCGCGCAGGCCGCGCCGCGACGGCCGCCCGCCAGCGCCACGACCACCGGCTCCATCTTGTCGTTGATGTCCTCGATGCCGCGGTGGCAGCGGAGGCAGCCGTCCTGGTCGGGGAACGCCGGCGGCACGTCCGGCCGCGTCGCCTCGGCCCGCGGGGCCGCGAAGCCGAGCCCGCCCAGGAAGAGGCGCCAGCGCGCGACCCACGAGCGGCGGCCCTGCGCCGCGAGCCCCGCCACGTAGCCGGACACGGCCCACAGCTCCGCCCGCGAGAGCCCCGACTCGGCATACGAGGGCATGGC
>DATJNL010000316.1:0-18400 GCA_035508175.1 Myxococcales bacterium | reverse complement strand
CGTCCGAGACATTCGTTCGCCGAAGCATCTGCTCATGTCGAAGGATGTCCCCGGGCAACGCCAGCATCCGGGGGGTGACACCCTCGACGCGAGCTTCACCGCGAGCAACTGCGCGCTTGAGGAGGGTCATCATCACGTCGGGAATGATCTGAAATTGCGCGCCTGGCAGGTCCCCCAGTTCCAGCACGACCCCGTGAAGGACGTCGGGACCCACCTTTCTGTACCGATCGCGCAGCGCCCGCAGCAGCGAGAGCACGTCGCCCCGGAGCGACCCCGTGTCCGGGACCTGGTCTGAGACCGAACCGAACAGCCGGCGGATCGCCGCGACGACCAGCTCGGCGCGGTTGTGCCATCGTCGGTACAGGACTGTCTTGGCGGTCCCGGCCCGCTCGGCCACCCCGTCCATGGTGAAGTCGCGGTAGCCGACCGCGCGCAGTTCCTTCCAAGCGGCTTCCAGCAGCGCGGTCTCGAGCGCCGCGCCTCGCCGGCGCGAGGCGCCCTCCCGCTCAGGAGGCAAGGAGCCCGGACCGTGGCTGCGTGAGCTTCGGTGCTTCATGGGGGTTAGATGTGCACAAGATACTCTTGGTAGCTTGTTGCTTGTCGGGAGAAGCTGGTTAGGATACCCAGGGTATCGGAATCGGCCGGATCGGAACAACCATGACATCCAAGAAGCTATCGGTTCTCTACTGGGGGGCGACCGTCTTCGCCGCCCTGATCATGGGATTCGCGGGAGTGCTCTTTCTGCTGCGAGTTCAGGCGGCGGTGACGGTGCTCGACCACCTCAGGTATCCGCTCTACTTTGCGAACCTCATTGGCGTCACGAGGTTGCTGGGCGCCGCAGCCGTCCTCTTGCCGGTTCCGAAAGGATTGCGCGAGTGGGCGTACGCCGGATTGACGTTTGACTTACTGATCACGATCTTTTCGATACCGTCCAGTGGCCTCCCCTTGCTTGCCATCATGCAGCCGCTCATCATCCTGGTCGCCGTGCTGGGCAGCTATCTCTGCTGGCGCAAGCGTAGCTCCAGCGGTGGCTACGACGTCAGACCGCGGTGCGCCTAAAACATGTCCGCACCGAAGGAGCTTCAGGCCGGTCGCTCCGAAGCGACCGAGGCATCCGCCTGATCATGGCCTACGCCCTGGCGAAGGGCGTGCTCAGGCTCCTCGCCGCGCTCGCCATCTGGTGTTGCGTCCTGACGGGTCGCGCCGTCGAGGTTGCGGCGTGGGCCGGCGGGCTGGAGGACCACCTGGCTGGCGCCTGGAGCGTCGACCTGGCCGCCGCGCTCACCTCGGCGATGGAGCCCGCGCACCTGGGGCTCGCAGCGCTGGCTTTCACCCTCGGCGCCATAGAGCCGGTGGTCGAGGCCTGGGCGCTGTACCGCGGCCGCTGGTGGGGCCCCTGGCTGGTGGTGGCGGCGATCTCGTGTCTGATCCCGTTCGAGGTGACCGCGCTGCTGCGCCGTCTGAGTCTGGGCCGGCTGCTGATCTTCGCGGTGAACCTGGCAGTAGTGGCCTACCTCGGCAGAAGGGCGCTGCACCGCCGCGCCGCGTCGGCCGGGCCAGGTCACCGCACCGACCTCGTCAAGTAGATCGCCTCGTTCAGCGCGAGACCGGACAGGCGTCTCGTCGCCCGTTCTCTCAGTCCGTGCCGCAGGTGTCGGTGTAGTCGGGAACGCAGACCGTGTAGGGGCCCTGGTCGGCGCAGAGCTCGTCGCCGGGGCAGTAGCCGTCGCCCGCGGAGCAGTCCAGGTAGCAGTACGACTGGTCGTTGCTGTCGTCGGCCGCGGCTACCGTGCAGTCGTAGCCCTTCTGGCAGTCGCTCTTGCTGCTGCAGGGTGCGCACTCTCCGCCGCCATCCGACGAGCCAGTCGACGTACCCCACCCGGTGCAGGTTCCCGTATTGGGAACACAGACGTCGTCGAAGTTGCAGTTCTCACCGCTCTCGGGGCAGCTAGAAGTGCAGGACAGGTAGCAATAGGGAGTCCCCTCGGTCCCTTCTTCCGAGCAGACGTAACCATCCTGGCAGTCCTTCTGTTCCGTGCAGGGAGAGCACTCCCCGCCGCCGGTCGACGAGCCGCCGGAGCTGGAGTTGCCCCCGGTGGACGAGCCGCCGGAGCTGGAGCTGCCCCCGGTGGACGAGCTTCCAGTCGTCGACCCATCTTCTCCCGTGGATCTGCCTTCCGGGGCTCCTGTCGTGCCGTCACCGGCGTCCCCTGGACCACCGTCGTCCGCAGAGGCGCCTCCCACGGTAGACCCGACCGCCGTGCCCCCGCTCGAAGAAGGACCTCCCGTTGTGCCCGAGACGGTACCGTTCGTGCTTCCGGCCGTTCCGCCGGCGGACGAACTCTGGGGGGCTGAGGCCGTCGTTCCGCCGCCCGTGTTCGTTTCACCCGCAGGGCCGGGGGAGCCCGTGGCAGAAGAATTCACGGATGCCTTGCCGGTGCTCCCGGTACTGCCGGCGGAGGTGTGGGTGGGGGAGACACACGAGGTCTCGCAGAAGGCCTGACAGCACACCTGCTCTTGCGGGCAGTCCTGGTCGCTCGCGCACGAGTAGTGAGCGTCAGGCCCGAAGAGATTGCAGGCGGTGAGGCCGGCGAGGCACAAGGTCGGGATCTGAGGCCGGATCATTTCGAGTGCTCCTGTCCTCTAGACCCACGCCGTCGCCAACCGTCGCAACGCACGGTCTGGGTGAGGCCGGTGGCGGCGCAGCGACGGCGAGCCCCGGGCTCCCGGACTGGCAGCTCCCGACCACGACGCAGAACCGTCTCCCCGCCCGGGCAGGCGCAGCTGCCCGCACTGGAAGGGTGCGCCCGGCGGGCACCGCTGGCCACGCCGTCTTCGTGTCTCGGCCTAGCTGGCGGTCAGGCCCTCGGCCAGCGCCGCCACGTAGGCTTCGAGGCCCTTGCGCTCGAAGTGGCTCCGCCAGTCGCGGAGGTCACGCGGGCTGGCTGCCCTCGCGGCGAGGCGCGTGGTCGCAACGGCCGCGGGGTGAATGCTGTGTCGGCTCAAGACATCGTGCTCGATGGCGTACCGCACGGTCTCGGCCGCGAGCTCCGGCGGGGGCTGTCGTCCCGCGGGGCAGCAGGCGAAGAACACCTGCTCGCGGAAACCGCGCAAGCCGCGCTCGACCCAGTCGTCGTACGGCACGGATTCGTCGACGTCGCAGTCGTGGCCGTACGGGAGGTCGGCCCAGCTGCCCTTGACCTTGCCATCGCGCCACTCTTCGTTGCCGTCCACGCCCGACCGCCGACCGCTCGGGACGTCCGGACTCAGCTCGAGCCGCATCGCACCGTGCACGGCTCCCACCAGCCGCCCGCGGTCGTCGTAGGTGAGCCGCAACGCAAAGTCACCGACGTGTTCGATCACGCTGCGCGGCATGCGGACGTACCTCTCAGCGGACACACTGGTTCAGGAGAACACCCACGGTCCCGTCGTCCTCGTTCGCGTTGGCCAGCCCTGGGCTCCGAACTGGAAGCTGCCGACTGCGCGCGAATGGCAGGGCGAGAGGATCGACGCCCGCCAGTGGGGTTCCCCAGCGTCTCCACGTCAGCAGCCATTCACGCAGGGAAGCCCGGTCGCGCAGCAGGCCAGGTTTCCGTAGCAGTTTTCATTGCCTCCGAGGCAATCGCAGAACGGCCCGGAGCAATCGTCGTAGCAGCAGCAGACACCTACGCCGCAAAGGTATCCAGAGCCGCACACGTTGCCGCAAGTGCCACAGTTCTTCGAGTCCGTGAGCTCGTTGACGCAAGCGTCGCCACAGACGACCTCGCTCCCCGGACAGGTGCAGGTTCCCCCGAAGCAGGAAGCACCGGTGGGGCATACGGTCCCGCAGCCGCCGCAGTCCTCGACGTCGCTCTGGAGATTCACGCAGGCGCCGCTGCACGCCGTCTCGCCACCCGGACAGGCGCAGTTGCCTGCAACGCAGGAGGCGCCCGTCGGGCACTGCTGGCCGCATCCGCCGCAGTTGGTCCCGTCGGTCTGGGTGTCGACACAGCTG
Organism: Myxococcales bacterium; assembly: GCA_035508175.1. Taxonomy (GTDB): domain Bacteria; phylum Myxococcota; class Myxococcia; order Myxococcales; family JAKAPL01; genus DATJNL01. The sequence goes on along the minus strand of DATJNL010000316.1, from coordinate 14,406 downwards.
GAGCCGCAGTACGTCTCTCCGGCGGGGCACGAGCACACGCCGAGGACGCAGCTCTCGGCCGCCGGACAGCGCTGCCCGCCTTGACCTGCGCAGCCGCCACAGTTCGCGGGATCGGTCTGGGTGTCGGTGCACCGTCCGCCGCAGTCGACGGTCCCCGTGCCGCAGACGCATTGCGAGCCCTGGCAGTGCGCGCCCTGGCCGAGCTGACTCACGCACGCGGCGTCGGCCCCGGGCTGGTTGTCGACGATACCCGTGCACTCGTCGTCCCGACCGTCGCAGGTCTGTGGGGAATACGTGCACTGGCAGACGTCGCTCGACTGCCCGACGAGCGTCGCGCAGCCCCAACCGGCCACGCAGTCCGAGGTGGAGGTGCATGTCGTGGTGCAGACGTTCCCCGTCCAGCCGTTCTGACCCGCCGGTTGGTTCACCGGCAAGCAGATGCCGCTCGGGCAGTCGCCGTTCTTGCTGCACGGCTGTCCGGTCCCCGTGCTCACCGGCTGCCCGCAGGTGCCCGCTTCACAGGTCAGGCCGCTCTCGCACACGCTGCCCGCGCAGCAAGGCTCGGACGACCCGCCGCAGATCGGAGACCCGGTGCTGCTGCCGCCGCTGCTCGTCGCCGTCGCGCCGGTGGAGCTGGTGTTGCCGCCTCCGGTGGAGGAGCCGGTGCTGCCTCCGGAGCTCGTGGGCACCGCGCCGGTGGAGCTGGCGCTCCCGCCGCTGCCGGCAGAGCCACTGCCGCCGCTCGTGCCGGGGCCGCCCGCGGAGAAGACGCACGCTCCGCCACGGCATGTGAAGCCCTGGCAACATTCGATGGTCGAGACGCAGGTGGAGAGACTGGTCCCGCACCCCCCGCTACCGCCAGTTCCGCCGGTGGCGGGTCCCGGGCACGCGGTGCAGAGGAGGGCAAAGGCGAACGTGGCGATCGCGAGGGCGAGCTTCATCTCGATCTCCTTGAAGATCAATCCACCGCGTCGATAGCATGGGCGGAGATTCGGTACGAGTCGTCTACGTTCCGGCCTGACGTCGCGCTTCCTGCGTCTGCGACCGCTCAATCGGACCGCCGTGCTACGCTCTAGTCCCGTGTCGTCGGAGCTCCCCGTCGGGCGCGGGCCGCGGTGGCCTGGCGGTGCGGAGGCTTGATGAAAGGTGGCCGGCGTTCTTCCAAGATTTTCGCGCTCCTGGCCGCGCTGCCCGGTTGGTCCTATGGCCCGAGGGCGGAAGCGAGGGCTTCGTCCGCGTCCGCCGAACGTGGGCCGAAAGCCGCTGTCGGTCACCTTCGAGTACATCTCGTCCTAGAGGCTTCCCTGAAGCAGGAGATCGGACCTGGCTTCGCGGAGCAAATGACGCACCTTGCCGAGTCCGATCCTGATTCGGCCTTCAGACAGCTACTTGCCAGGGCCCGAGTCTCTCCGCACCCCGCGGTTCTGGCCGCCGCAGGTGCTGCCCTTCATGCGCAGCACCGCGATGACGAAGCGATGCGATGGATCGACTTTGCCCTGGAGGCCGAACCGGGTGACGATCGATCCAGGGACCTGTTGGCTGTCCTGTGCAGAGGGCAGGGCGCCGACGATTGTCTCGACACGTACCGAAGGCGCGAAGGCCCGCAGCGCGCACCTCCTTGGCAGTGACAGTCCCGGGTGGCCTGAAGAAGAGGGAGGGCGTTCCACCGTGCTCTCCGTGTCGGCTTGACGGCGAGATCATCGCCGGCGGCGTGGAGGACCCGAGTGTAGCTCTGCGTGGCCGCTCATCCTTGCCTGCCGTGCTACGCTGCCTTGGAGGAGGTTCGCATGAGACTGACCACGTCGATCGCCGCCGCCGTTCTCGCCCTCGGGCCGCTCGGCTGCAGCGGAACCGGGAGCAGCCCGCACACGACCACCGGGGGCACGGGCAGCGGGTCGGGGACCACCGGCGCTGCGGGCGGCTCGTCGGGCGGCAGCACCGGCGCGGTCGACGGTGGGGTCGAGACCCTAGCTGGCCTCGAGATCACCGTGGCCTTGCACCTCTCGGCGCCCACCGTGGCCCTCGGGGGCACGCTCACCGCGACGGCGACGCTCTTCAATGCGACCAGCGCGCCGATCACGCTCATGCAGGCGGACATCGCCGGCCGGCCGCCGGGCGGCAGCAACAATGGCGGCCCCTTCGACGATTTCCTCGACGGCCCGTCGGTGACGATTCAACCCCAGAAGGGCTACCTCCTGAACGGCAGCCGGACCTTCGCGTCCACCGATCCCACCGGCCAGTGGTACGCCTACGTCTCGCTCGAAGACTCGAACGGGACGTTTCACGACAGCACCCGCGACGTCACGTTCACGGTGACTGCCGCCGGCGGGACGGGGACGACCGGCGCGGGCAGCACGACCGGCGCGGGCGGCAGCTCCGGCGGGGCCACCTCGTCGGGAGGCTCGACGAGCGGCGGCACTGTCGGCGGCGGCGGGACGATGCGCGCCGGCACCAACAACTGGAACCTTGGGTGGGGCATCTACGCCAACGTCTTCAGCGCGGCGGGCGATTCCGCCACCTGGGCCGCGCTGACGCCGCCGTTCCAGCCCGGCCAGACCGCGAAGGCCAGCGTGCCCTGGAACCCGACGTTCCTCCAGGAGATGGCCCACTACGACACCATCCGCTACATGGACTTCGTCAACGCCAACTCCAACACCGAGACGGACTGGTCGACGCGCATCCTCCCGAACGTCTCGCCCACCGACGGCACGAACAACCCGAACGGCATCCTGGCGTGGGAGTGGATCATCGACCTCGCGAACCGCACGGGCACGAACCCCTGGCTCAACATCCCGGTCGAGGCCACGTCCGGCTATCTGTCGTCGCTCGCGACCCTCGTGTTTGCGAATCTGACGGCACGCCCCGGGCTCACGGTCTACGTCGAGTGGGGCAACGAGGACTGGTGGGAGCCACTGCCGAACGGGGTGGCCAAGACGCTCGGCGGCGGCGACGCCACCAAGGGCACGGTGATCGGCTCCACCACCATGTTCCAGGCCTTCCAGACGGCGCTGGCCGCCAGCGGGCGGACCGACATCAAGCTGGTGCGCGTACTGGGCGGCCAGTGCGTGAACACGTACCTCACCACGCAGCTGCTCGGCGACCTGCCGAGCGGCGGCGCCGACGTGCTGGCCATCGCCCCCTACGTGGGCAGCGAAACGACCGTGACGTCCGCGGACTTCGCGAGCGAGTTCCAGGCCGTCGTCCAGCAGGTGGCCGCGCAGTACGCCCTCACGCAGCCCGCGGGCCTCGGCCTCGTCGGCTACGAGGGCGGCCAGAACAGCTCCTCCGAGACCAGCGCCAACACCGACGACCCGGCCTACTACGTGCCCTACGCCGAATTCCTGCAGGGCCTCAGCCAGTACATGATCCTCTTCAACAACTACATGCACTGCAACGGCGGAACGACCGGTGGCTGGGCGGCGGAGGAGAACGTGGGCGACGTGTCCTCGTCGAGCAAGGCGTTCCGGGTTCACGCGCTGTTCGACTGGAACAGCGGCTACATCCCTGCCAGCGGTACCGTGCCGTCGACTCCGGCGGCTTACACCACCGTGACGCTCCCGACCGTGAGCTACTAGGTCGGTGGCCCCTGGCGGGCCCGTGCCGCGTGCCGTTCCCCGGCGCAGCCACGACCGCCGCTGCGGGCTCCCCTCCGGGCCCGTCCGTCCCTATTCATGGCGCGATGCGCATCTCCGCGGTCTTCTTGCTCTCCATTCTGCTCGGCGCGACGTCTGCCAGGGCCGCGCTTTGCCCCGCTCCCCCCGGCACGCGCGCGCTCGCGACCGTCGACTCGGAAGCGCGGGTGTCGTTCCTGCTGCGCGCGCTCCACGGCAACGCCGCCCGGTTGCGGACCTGGTCGCTGGTCTGGGGCACGACCTACGCGGCCGCGGCGGCCGGGCAGCTCTCGGTGCTTCCTTTCGTCGACGACGGCGCCCGATTTGGGCTGACCACGGGCGCGATCTCCGCCGTGCTCGGTAGCGCGGCGCTCTTTCTGTTGCCGCTCCGTCTCACGCTTGCGGACCGCGTCGCGGACTCCGACCTCGGTGCCCCCGACCGGTGTGCGGTTCTCGCTCGCGTGGAAAAGCGCTTCTTCGACGCCGCGAGGATCGACCGGCTGAGCGACGGCTGGATCGCGCAGGGTGGCAACGTGGTCGTCAACGCCACCTTGGCCGTCGTCCTGTGGCTCGGCACCGGCAGCTGGACGGCGGCCGCGATCGGCCTGGGCATCGGACTCGTCGTGGGAGAAGCCAACCTCTTGACCCAGCCCCACGGACTCGTCGCCGCCGAGGAGACGTACCTGGCTGGAGCGCTGCCGCAGGATCAACCGCAGGATCTCCCTCGCCCCGCGGGCCTCTCGTGGGCCTGGTGAAGGCGCCAACCCAGCCGAAGGCGGCGCTCGGCGGGCTGAACCCGCGATTGTCATTTCCGTCTGGCGAGGACCCCCGGGCCCCATTCAAGCCCGTGTCCGGCCCAGTCGAGTCGAGGCGCTACTCCGAGTCGCCCTGGATGAAGATTCCGCCGAAGCCGGGACGGCCGGTCACGTTCGTGTAGGCCGGCGGCTGCGTCGCGAGGGAGCCGAGCTGCGCGACGGAGAGGTCGAAGATGCCTCCGGTGGCCGCCGCGACATCGCCTGCCGCGCCGCACTGGGGGTTCGCCTCCCCGTAGCTCTCGTCGTTCACCCACAGGTGCGAGGGCGTACCGAAGAGCCCCCCGGGGCAGACGATGGGGCTGAGGCCGGGCGTGGCGCTGCTGCCGTAGGTCGCGGCCACGGACAGCTGACCGCTGGAGAGGTGGACGTCGAAGATCTCACGCCCCGGCACCTGCCCGCCCGAGCCGGTGCTGTTGTTGGCCACCCAGACGTCGCCGTTGAAGAGCGCCAGCCCCTCGACGCCGAGGAACGGCGCGTTCTGGCAGCCCGACACGGTGGTGCCGCTGTCGATCAGGCAGTAGCGCGGCGTCGCGTTCACCCCCTGGCCCAGCTGATCGGAGGTGAAGTTGAGCAGGATGCCGCCCGAGTACTGCCCGGTCACCCAGAGCGAGCCGTCGCTGTCGAAGGCCAGTGCCACGGGGCTCGACGGCGAGTCCAGCAGGCTCACCGTGGAGGCCGGGCTTCCGGAGGAGAGCGAGGCTGCGGTGATCTCGAGCACCTCGTCGTTGCCGTAGCTCGCGAGCCAGAGGTTGCCCTGGGCGTCGAAGGTCATGCCGATCAGCGAATCGAAGTTGGGATCGCTCACCGACAGGGCGGGCGCGACGGTGGAGGTCGTTCCCGCGGGCGCGGTCTCGAGGGTCGACGTCACGCCGGAGTCGAAGACGAGCAGCTGATCCATGGTAGCGCCCTGGATTCCCGCGCCCGCGCTGCAAGCCACGTAGAGCTGACCGCCCTGGACGGCCACGCTGTTGGGCGTGCAGGTGGCAGGTAGCTCCAGGGTCACCGGCGTCGTGCTCGCGCCGGCCAGGACCCTCACCGCCTGGCCGTAATAGTCGGGGATCCAGGCGACCACGGTCGAGCCGGTGCCGCCGGAAGTTCCGGTGGACGATCCGCCCGTGCTGCCCGTCGAGCCTCCCCCGGTGCTCCCCGTCGAGGTTCCCCCGGTGCTCCCCGCGGCGCTCCCGCCGGTGGAGCCGCCGCTGGCCGTGGAGCCAGCTGACGAGCTGCCGGACGACGTGCCCGTGGACGAGCCGCTCGACGAGCCGCCCGAGGACGCGCCCGTGGACGAGCCGGCCGAGGAGCTGCCCGAGGAGGCGCCCGTGGACGAGCCGCTGGCGGAGGCGCCGCCCGTCGAGGCACCGCTCGAGGTCGAGCCCTGGGGTGATCCCGACGATGAGCAAGCCAGGGCGCTCGCCGCGCCGAGGAGGACCAGCGTCAGGGTGCGGAAGCGTTCGAGGAAGTGTGTGGGCATCGTGGCCGCATCCAACCCGAATGTGTCCCTGCGGGCAATGGATGTCTGAGGCGGACTTGCTGGTCGCCGCTACCGCAGCGGCAGACCGCTCGGGATGGGGTCGAATGCGAGCGAGTGGAACGTGAGGTACTCGAGGTTCGTGAGGGCGATGTCGTAGCCGCCACCCTGGGACAGCGTGGCCGCGGGATAGCGGTAGAGGTTGGCGCTGGAGCCCAGCCAGAGGTTGCCGGCGCCGTCGAAGGCGAGGGCGCCGAAGAGGGTGCCGGCCGCGGCGAGCTGGTCGGCGGATTCGGTGATCGTGACGGCGGGGGTGGGCGTGGCGTTCGTGGCGGCCGCGGCGAGCTGGGCCGTGGAGTACTCGGCGATGTACTCGCCCGGAGACTGGGAGCCGTTGCCCTCGCCAGACACCCACAGGTTGCCGCTCGAGTCGAAGGCCAGGTACTGGAACGTGGGGTAGGGCGTGGTGGGCCCAGAGGTGGACAGCTGCTCGGCCACGGCCTCCGAGGCCGCCGTGGAGAGGAAGGCGATCGGCGGGACCGCGGCCGCCGACGAGCTCGGCGCGCCGGTGGCGGCCGCCACGCTCGCCGCGGAGTACTCGAGGACCGAATAGTTGTTCGCCACCCAGAGGTTTCCGGAGGAGTCGAAGGCGAGCCCGAGGGGCGCCCAGAGCTCCCTCGCGTCGCCGGTGTCGTCGAGCTGGATCAGGTAAGTCGGCTGGACCGTGCCGGTGGCGGCGAGCTGCGCCTTCGAGAGGCCGAGGATCGTCGCGACCGTGGACATGGAGAGCCACAGGTTGCCGGCCGGATCGAAGGCCATCCCGTCGATCTCAGCCATGCCCACGCCGGGGTAGCTGATGGTCACCCTGATCGTGGGCGCCCCCGTGGAGCAGGCCGCCGCCAGCTGGGCGTTGGAGCGCATCACCACACTCATGGTCGAATCGGCGGAGCTCTGGACCCAGAGGTTGCCCGACGTGTCGAAGGCCGCCGGAGCGCTCGCGGCGCCGTTGGTCGGGTCGAGACACTGGTCGGTCGGGGCCGGACTGCCGCTGCTGGCCAGCTCGGCGGTGGAGTAGGCATAGACCCCCGAGGCCCAGAGGCCCAGAGGGTTGCCCGACGTGGGGCCGCCGTCAAGGCCGCCGCTCGTTCCGCCACTCGTTCCGCCGTCCGAATGGGAGTTGCCGCCACCGCAGGCGGCGAAGAGGGCCGTCACGACCAGGATCCAGATCGAGGGAGCGCGCATGGTCGGGTTTTCTCGCATGCAACCCTTCCCTGTGTCCACGCCTCTGAAGCGCATCTGACACCCCCGGCCAGCTCCGGGGCCTCACGGGTTGCAGCTGGTCGTGCAGTACCCCACGTGGCTCGGCAGGCTCGTTCCCACGCCCGCGAGCGGGCAGCAGCTTTCGCCGGTGGAACAGCCGGCGCTGCCGACCGCGCCCACGACGTCGCAGAGCTGCTGGCAGGCGTAGGCGCCCAGCACCGGGTTGAGGTCGATGCAGAGCGCTCCGGGCACGCAGGGATCTCCCGCCGAGGTCACCGTGGCGACGTCGGGATCGGGGCAGGGCTGGTTCACCGGAATGGGCGCGGCCGCGCCGGCGCCGCAGAACCCGGTCGCGGTGTCCTCGCGCGTCCAGTAGAACAGCGGGAAGCAATGCTCCTGGATCCCCGCGGTGTCCGTGGGGCAGCCGCCGCCGGCATCGTTCGTGAAATCGCACGCCGGGCTGCAAAAGCCGGTGGCCGTCGGCTCCGTCGATTCGCCCGAGTACAGGATGCAGCTCTGCCCGGGAGCGCACGCGGGTCCGGCGTCCGCGCCGCCCGAGCCCGCGTTGCACACGGGCTGGCAGAGCCCGAAGGGCAGGCACACGTCCGCCTGGTCGCAGAAGCCGCCGTTCTGCCGGTTGTCGGTGTCACCGGCGAGGCAGCGCGAACCCGGCCCGCCGCCGCCGTCCACTTCGGCCTGGCTGCAGACCCCGGTCGCGCCGAAGCCGAAATCGGTGGGGTAGCAGACGCCGTCGCCGTCCGCCGCGGCGGGGCAGCTGCCGAAGTACTGATCCGCCGCGCACGCGTTCCACATCTGGCAGACGCCCGTGCCCGCGTCGGGCGAGCCGGCGCACGCGGTCCACGGATCGACGCAGTCGGCGGTCTCGGCGCAGGGCTGGACGCAGGCGGTGAACGGAGCCCCGGGCCACGGCGGCGCGCAGAGAGTCGGCGCCTGGCTTCCGGCGATCGGCTGGCAGGGCGGACCGTCGGGCTGGCACCCTTCCGGGCCCTGCCCCACGTCGTAGCGGGGCGCCCGGCAGGTGTCGTAGGTGGGATCGCAGACGAGGCCGGCCGGCGCGCAGGGGTCGATCCCCGCCGCGCTCACGGTGCACGGGGTGCCGTAGTTGCACTCGTCGGTGCCGCAGGTCGGCGTGCACGACTGCACGGCCCCGCTTTCCCAGCCCGCGTAGGCGCAGACGACCGCTTCGCCCGTGCCGTACGAGAGCTGGGCGCAGACGAGCCCGTCCTGCCAGCAGCAGTCCCCGCCGTTCTGGCAGGGCTCGTAGAGCCCCTGGCAGGTGGGCTGGCAGCTCCCGCTCCTGCACGCGAAGCCGCTGCAGCAGTCGGAGTCGCCGGCGCAGGCGGCCTGGGATTCTCCGCAGCGCTGCCACGCAGCGCAGGTACCGGCCTGGCACAGGCCGCCGCAGCAGGGCGGGCCCCCGTCGGCGCAGCTCTCGCCGAGGTAGAGGCAGCCCGGACCCGTCGCCGGCGGGTTCGGGGCATAGCAGAAGCCCACGGTGCAGTCGGCGCCCGAGTAGGCTCCGCACCAGTTCGGCGGCTCGCAGTCGGCGTTGGTGTAGCAAGGCCCGCCCAGCCGCTCGTCCTCGAAGCAGCCGCCGTCCGCCGGGGGCAGGTTGTCGTTGCCGCAGAGCGGATTGCCCGTGCTGCCGCCGCCGCTCGAGCCCACGCCGCCCGTCGTGCCGCCTCCGCTGCTGCCGCCCCCGGCGCTCGAGCCCCCGCCGGCCGTGGAGCCCGAGAGGCCGCCCGACCCGCTGGACGACGCGCCGGCCGTGCCGGTGGAGCCCGAAGAACCCGCGCCGCCGGTGGAGCCGCCGGAGGGTACGGCGCGTCCGGTGGAGGCGCCGCCCTTGCCGGAGGACGACACGGGCACGCCGCTCGAGCCGCCCGGAAAGCAGGCGAGGGTGAGGGTGGCCACGGCGAGCGGCGCGAGCCACTGCGCCCGCCGCGCGGCGCGGCGCCTCTCTCCGGCGGGTCGCCCGGCGCGGGAGGTCACGACCTCCAGCCTACGGCCCTCCCGGCGCAAAGCAAGGCGCGCCGGCGGTCAGGGCTGGATCGTCGCGTAGAAGGACCACGGATCGCCCATCAGGTTGCACGCTGGAAACGCGGCCGGCATCGGGCCGTAGCTCGCGACGGTCCCCAGGCAGACCTCGCCGAGCGAGCCGGTGCGGTACTCGACGGAGGGCCCGCTCACCTCATAGGCCAGCCAGTAGTAGCTGCCGGCGTCGACGGTGAGCGGGGAAGTCGGCAGCGTCAGCCACGCGCCGGGAGGCGGATCGAGGACGGAGCTGGTCTGGGCCAGCAGCGCGTCCGGCATTCCACCGTCGTCGGCGTAGATGCCGAGCTCGACGCTGTCGTCGCCGCCCTGGTTCGAATCCGGGTCGATGTAGAAGCTGAGGCTCTGCACCGCGCCGGTGTCCGTGGCCACGACCTGCTGGGCGAAGATCCCGAGGTCGTTCGAGTCGGTGGTCGCGAGGATGGTCGTGATGCCCATCTCGACGGTCGGAGCGGCGCCGGTGCTGGACCCCGTCGTGGCTCCGCCTCCGCTCGTGGAGCCGCCTCCATTGCTGCCGGCCGCCGTGCCGGATCCGCTGGGGGTACCTCCCGAGGTGCCGCCGGCGGTGGACGTCCCGGTCGAGCTCCCGCCCCCGGCCGTGGAACCGGCTCCGCCGCTGCCGGCCGTGCCGGAGCCGCTGGACGTGCCGCTCGAGCTGCCGCCGGCCGTGGAGCTCCCGGTCGACGTCCCACCCCCGCTGCTGGAGCCGGCCCCGCTGCTGCCGGCGGTCGCGGATCCGCTGGAGGTCCCGCCGGCGCCGCTGCTGGAGGTAGTGCCGGTGGCGCTGCCCGCCGCCGAACCGGTTCCGGTCGCTGCTGCGCCGGTGCCGGAGCCAGCCGTCGTCCCGGAGCCCGCGGGGGCGCCCGTGGTCCCGGCCGTTGCGCCCGAGCTGCTGCCGGCGGGAAGCGAGCCGTCGGCGTCACAGAATCCGTCGACGCACTGGTAGCCCTGGGGGCAGCCCCCCTGGCTGTCGCAGCTCACCACGCCCGAGTCGAGGGTGACGAGGCAGCCCTGCGCGAGCCATCCGCCGAGGAGCCCCAGGACGAGAGCCGGCGGTCCGGCGCGCCACCGCCTCACCACGTGAGCGCCGCCGCCAGCAAGAGGCCGACCCCCACGGCGCCGAGGGCGATCGACAATGGCTGCCAGACCTTCGCAGCGGACAGCTGTCCCGCGATCTGCGCCGAGCCGATCGCTCCCTGCTTCGCGTTCGCCTGGTTCGCCAGCGAGTTGTAGCTCAGCACCTCGGTGAGGCCATAGATCGCCACGCCGCCGCTCACGAGGCCGCCCGCTCCGAGCCCCCAGGCGAGCGCGTGCCCGTGGCGCGGAGGCTCCGGCGCCGGCTCCGTGTGCACGGCCGCCGTCGCCGCGGGGGGCGCCGGCGAGGCCGCGGACGTGTCCAGCTCGCGGGAGACCGCCTGCCGCGCCTCCGCGAACAGCATCCGCGCCTTCGGCGACGAGCTCAGCGGCGGCTCCACCGCCGGGTCGAGCTCCAGCGCGCGCTCGAACTCGCGCCGCGCCTTCGTCGAATCGAGGTCGTTGAAGTCGATCAGGCCCAGATAGAGGAAGGCGCGCGCGACGATCCCATCCCCGGGCTTTGTTGAGACCAGATCCTTCAGGAGCGCCCGCGCGCGCTGGTCGTCCAGGTTCTCGTAGGCCGCGATGGCCGCGGCCAGCTTGTCCTTCGGTGCCGCTGCGATCGCCGAGGTGACCAGCAACAGCATGGGCGCGGAGCAGATCACGGGCGCCCCACGACGGTAACACGGGCGCGGGGCCACGAACAACGAGCGCTCGGCGCGCGCGTGAGCGGGCCGTGCGATCACGGCCGTGACGCTCCGGCGCTCGCGCCTTGCCCACTCCTCGCGGCCGGCAGGGTATTCTCGCCGCATGAAGGCCGGTCGGGAGAGCCCCACCGCGATAGCGGTCTGCATGGGGCGCGCGATGGCGCACGGGCGAACGCCGCTCGCGCGGTTCTCGGATCCCACGGCGCTCGCGCTGCTCCCGGAGAAGGACCGCAAGCGCGTGGAGCGCCTGCGCGGCGACGCGTCGCAGCGGACCCTGGGCGGGCGACTCCAGCGAGCCGTGATCGACGGCCAGGCGAGGATGGTGGTCGCGCGCACCGTGGTCATCGATGACGCCGTGCGCGCCGCCGCGGCGCCGCAGCTCGTGATCCTCGGCGCCGGGCTGGACGGGCGGGCGTGGCGGCTGCCGGAGCTGCGCGACGCCACCGTGTTCGAGGTGGACCACCCCGATTCGCAGCGCCAGAAGAGAGCCCGGGCCGCGGCGCTGACGCCGGTCGCCCGCGACGTTCGCTTCGTCCCGGTCGACTACGCGCGCGATCGACTGGACGAGGCCCTCGCGGCCGCCGGTCACGACCCGGCGCGCCCCACGACGTGGCTCTGGGAAGGCGTGACCATGTACCTCTCGCAGGCCGAGGTCGAGGCGACCCTGGGAGTCGTCCAGGCGCGCTCCGCCCCGGGGAGCCGCCTCGTCGTTCTGTACCTCACGCCATCGCTCCTGATCCGCGCGATAGGCCTCGTGGGGTCCCTGGCCGGCGAGGCGATCCGGTCGGTCTTCAGCGAAAGCCAGATGCGCGCGTTGCTGGCGCACTTCGGCTTCCAGGTCACCCAGGATCGCGACCTCGACGCGATCACCCGGAGCCTGCTCGGCGACGCGAACGGATCGTGGTGGGCGAAGCAGCTCAGGATCGTGTCGGCGGTGCGCGTGTGACCGGCCCGACGAAGGCGGGCTTACAGCTGCAATCCGTCAGGAGCTCACGAATCCGCTGCCCCGCCCCGGGCGAGCCATTTCCCGCGAGGCTCCGCGACCAGACCCCCTCTCCCCTGCAAGGGGAGAGGGCTGGGGTGAGGGGTCCTTGGTCGTGAGTTCCCTCTAGTTCTTCTGCGACTCCACCCCGGACGGGAAGGTCATCTTCCCGCCGAAGTAGCACTCGATCGATGCGATCTTTCCGTGCCTCATCCGCAGCAGCTCGACGTTGCGGAACGTCTTTCCGTTCACCGTGTGGCCGAGGTACTTGACGAACACCTCGTTCCCTTTCGCCATCACCAGCTCCAGATCGAAGCCCTTGGTGAGGTTGACATTGGGCGCCCAGCACTGTCGCTTGAACTCGGCCTTGCTGATGTGGTCCTCGCCGTTCGTGCTGCTGAAGGCGAAATCGTCGGACAGCATGGCGTCGAAGGGGGCCCAGTCTCTGCGCTGCGCCCACAGCGCGTACCACTGCCGGGCGACCATCTCGTTCTTCGCCGCCTCGCTGACATCGGCGCGGGCGGTGGACGTTCCCAGCACGAGCGCCGCCGCTGCCAGGGCAGCTACTGCGAACGACCCGCGACTTGACCGTGCCTTCGACATGATCGAGCTCCCTTCGAGCGTGCGCCGTCAGCGGACGAGCGGCAGGGCGTCGGCGAACTCGGCCAGGGCGGGCAGCCGCCCGTCGAGCTCGTCCCAGCACCTGTCGGTGATCGCCTTGCTGTACTTCTCTGCCTTGCCCGCGCGAATGGCGGTGACCTGGATGCCGAGGTGCATCAGCTCGCGGCCGTGGGGCACGTGCCGCAGGATGTTCCCGAGGGCGACGTGCCGCGCGTGGTTCATCCGGGGCATTCGGCCGGCAAAGAAGAGCGTCAGGATCGGCTCGAAGCGCGCGAGGTCTTCCGCCTCGCTCGCGGCACGAGGCGAAGCCGCAGGCGGGGTCTCGGTCTGTTCCATCTCGTTCTTCGCGTCCACCGGGCGGGCGGACGATACCCCGAGATACCCGGGGAACGTAAGTGGAGCGTCTTGCGACCGCCGAGGGTCGTGCTAGTGTTTTCCAAGGGAGGGCTCCGACGACATGAACCCAACCGCCTTTCGCTTCGCGCCCGCGCCCGCGCGCAGAGCCGACGGCTCGGTGAAGGTCTCCGGATCGCTCTGGCTCGCAGCCCAGCTGTGGGCACGGCCGGAGCTCGTCATGGTCCTCATCGGGCTGGACCGCTGGAAGCACCTGGGCAGGCCGGCCTTCTGGGCGGGCATCGCGCTCTTCGCCGTCGTGGCAAGCCTCCAGCTGGTGGTCGCTTCGTTCGAGGTGACGTCCTCGATGACTGAGCTGGCGATCCGGCAGACGGTCTCCGGCCTCATACCGCTCGGCACCTCGACCTTCCCCCTCGGGCCGGGCAGCAAGCTCGTCTTCATCTCGCCGGAGAAGAAGCCCTGGTTAAACCCCCTCTTGACCGTGCCGGCCACGCTGGTGCGCCTCGAGGGTCCAGGCACGAGCGTCGACGTCGGGAGAGTCTACTGGGAGCACGCGGGCGAGCTGGCCCGGGCGCTCGAGGGGATCTCGCCGAACCTCACGCCGGAGCTGCGCGAGGGCGAAGCGCTGTCCCGGGCTCGCGCGAAGGACGAGGCGAGCAGCGGCAAGGGAACCTGGTGGTTCACGCTGCTCCTCACCGCAGGCTTCGCGGCCGGGATCCACTACATGTTCCGCGACGAACCCGCCTTCAAGGACGCGGCCGACCCGAAGCTCCTCGCGCTCACGGCGCTCGTCGTGGTTGGCTTCCTCGCGGCGGCCATCCTGCTGCCCATGCGAATGCGACAGCCGGCGAAGCGGCGGCTCACCGCTGGCCGCATGACGGTGATGATCAGCGTGCTGCAGTCCGTCATCTTCTACGAGATCCTCCACCTCCCGATCCTGCTCGCCGCGGCCGCTCTCGGGCTCGCGGTGCTGGTCTGGTGGTACCCGAGCGACAGACGCCTGGCCTCCCTGGAGGAGCCGCAGGGCACGGGCTGAGGTGCGACGGGAACGACTTCGCGCGCGACCTCTGTGTCCGCGGCCGGGCGCGTTTGCTCGAACGTGTACAATGCGAAGCTCATGAGGCACTTTCTGGTGAGCTGCCTCTCCCTGGGCCCCCTGGCCTTCGGCCTCGGGTTCCTTCTCTACTGCGCGCAGAGGAAGAAGCCCTTCGTGTACGGCATACGCCGGGCCCTGGGGATCGTCGTGCTGGTACTCCTCCCCCCCTACGCCGAGGTGGCGGTGTCGGAATGGACGAGCACGGGCGCCGCGGCGACATGGCGAGCGTCTCCAGGTGTTCCCGGCCTGGCCCGGGATTTCATCGTCGCCTTCTGGGCGGTGTGCGCCTTGGTGGTGGTGGTCCAGGCGGCCATCGGCTGGCGCTGGGCACATGGCTATGTCGTC
>DATJNL010000315.1:0-14139 GCA_035508175.1 Myxococcales bacterium | reverse complement strand
CGCGACCGCGACCCCGACCGCGACCCCGACCGCGACCCCGACCGCGACCCCGACCGCGACCGCGACCCCGACCGCGACCCCGACCGCGACCCCGACCGCGACCGCGACCCCGACCCAGCCCCCGACCCCGACCCAGCCCGGATCGGTTATCCTCTCCTCGTCGTGGATCGCCTCGGCCCCTCCGACGTCTCCTTCACCTTCTCCGCGATCAACATCCCCACCCAGCGGCCGCGGCCCAACTGGCTCAGCTACTGGATCCTCGGCGTCATCTTCTGCGAGGGCCTCGGCAAGTTCCTCTGGGTGGGCACCGGGCTCCCGTCGGTGCTGCCCGCCTTCCTGGCGGACATTCCCCGGCCCATCGTCGTGGGCGGCCTGCTGGGCGCGTGGCAGTCGGTCATCCTGTTTCGCTGGCTCAAGGGGGGCGGCGACTGGTGGCTGCCCGCGCTCATCGGCCCCATCCTCGGCCACTTCGCGGGCGCGCACGTGCACGTCCCCTGGGCCTCGGTGGGCTGGCTGCCGGGCGCGGCCGCGACCGGGCTCGCCACGGGCTTCGGGCAGTGGATCATCCTGCGGCGCTCGCTGCGGCGATCCGCCCGCTGGATCCTCATCTGCCCCTGCGCCAAGATAGCCGCCGGGCTCTTCGCCCTCGTGAGCGTGGAGCAGGTGGGGCACTTGCTGGCCTCGTCCACGCCCGGGATCCGCCTGCTCATCGCGCGCAGCGTGGCGCTCGTGGGCCTCGCGCTCATGGACGGCTGGCTGCTCGGCGTGGTGCTTCGCGCGATGCTGGAGCCGGGGAACTACCGCGGGGTCAAGCTGCGCTTTCCGACCTGAGGGGCGCGGTCGAAACCCTCGACACCCCCCGCCCCCGCCGCTACTCTCCGCCGGTCCCCGCCATGCGCCGCGCCAAGAGCCCGCTCGCCGCGCTGTTCCTCACGGTCTTCATCGACCTGGTCGGCTTCGGCATCCTGATCCCGCTGCAGCCGTACCTGGCGCTCGAGTTCCACGCCACGAACTCCGGCGTCACCGGCCTCAACTGGGCGTACAGCGCGGCGCAGTTCCTCATGGCGCCCATCTGGGGGCGCCTCTCCGACCGCATCGGGCGCCGGCCCGTCATGCTGGTCTCCATCTTCGGGTCCATCTTCACGCAGGCCCTCTTCGGCGCCACGCAGCTCTGGCACCACGCGCTGCCCGCCTGGGGCGGGCTCACGCTCCTCTATGTGGCCCGCATCGGCGCAGGCGCGTGCGGCGCCAACGTCGCCACGGCGCAGGCCTACGTGGCCGACGTCACGCCCCCCGAGGGGCGCGCCAAGGGGATGGGGCTCATCGGCGCCGCCTTCGGCCTCGGCTTCATCGTGGGGCCCGCCCTCGGCGGCGGACTCGATCACTTCGGCCACGCCGTGCCCCTGTTCTTTGCGGCCGGCCTCTCCCTCGTGAACTTCGTCCTCGCCTGGGGCCGCTTGCCGGAGACGGTGAAGCCGGGCGCCGCTCCCGCGGCCCCGCACCGGGCGCGCCTTCGCGAGCTCTTCTCGGCGCTCGGCGTGCCGGGCCTCGGGGCGCTGCTCGCCGTGCAGTTCGCGGTGGTCTGGTCGTTCTCCAACATGGAGTCGACCATGGCGCTCATGGTCCACGACCGCTTCGGCTGGGAGGCCAAGCAGGTGGCCGGCCTCTTCACCGCGGCGGGCGTCGTGCTGGTGATCTTCCAGGGAGGGCTCGTGGGCCGGCTCACCGCCCGCTTCGGCGAGCGGGCGCTGCTGTTCGTGGGCATCGCCTTCGAGGCGATCGGCATGGCCCTCTCGCCCTACGTGGGCGCGCCGCTGGGGGTCTACGGCGCCATCTGCTGGCTCGCGGCCGGCAGCGGGCTCTGCAACCCGTCCTTGTCGTCGCTCATCTCGCGGCAGACCGACCCGCGCAAGCAGGGCAGCACGATGGGCTTCGCCTCGTCCATGAGCTCGCTCGGCCGCATCTTCGGCCCGCTGTGGGGCGGCCTCGCCTACGATCGCTGGCTCTACCCCGCGCCCTACCTCTCAGCGGCCGCCGTGCTGGGCGTGACCTTGCTCTTCGGGCTGGTGGCGCTGCGCAAGCTCACGACCGGAACCGGGCCCGTCTCCGCGGCCCCGGGGTAGTCTCACAAGCGGAAGGACGCGCCCACGATCGGCGTGAGCCCGACGGTCTGGGCGTCGTAGAAGTTGTACGGGACCTCCACCGCCGCCGTGAGCTTGACCCACTTGGCCACCGTCCAGGCCGCCCCGCCGACGGCTTGCACCCCGAGGGTCCAGTTCGCCCCGCCATTGCTGAACGGAGCGATCGTCAGGACGCCCGCCACGAAGAAGGGGCCCCAGACGTTCCAGCCCACCTGGGGGAGCAGGGCAAACGTTCGAAAGGGGCTGCCCGCCGTGACCTCGGGCGCCAGCTGCTCGCTGAACTGGAGCACGAGCCCCAGGCGCACGTCCCGCCAGACGTAGTAATGGGCGCCGACGAACTCGCTCAGCACCTGCGCGTTCGCGACCGTGGTGGTCGTGCCCTTGGTGAGGTTCCAGGTCACCACGTTCATCCCCAGGGCGTCGGTCTGGCTGATCTCCCCCGGCTCCGCGGCGCTGGCCAGGCCGGCCGCCAGGGTGAGGGACGCGAGGAGGGCGAGAGGCGTCTTCATGGGGCTCCCGGGGTCATTCGGAGAGCCACATTAAGTATCAACGTTCTACATTAGGCAACAGAAGAGACGAGGTCAGCGCGAAGCGTCGCCGAAGTCGTAGCGAATCTCCCCGGCGCCGCGCGGGTCGTAACCGGCGACCTTCGCCAGGGCGGCGCGAAAAGCGCTCGACTGGACGACCTCGCAGACGCCGACCACGTGTCGATCGCCGAGACAGTCGGCGAAGAGCAAGAGGTCGTACGACTCCTCCGCCAGGGACAGGAAGCGAAGCCCGAGCCGGTGCGCCCAGGCCCGGGTGGTGAGCGCGGCGTCCACCTGGCCCCTGACCACCGCGCACGCGGCCTCGCGATGCGAGTCGAAGAGCGTGGTTCGCAGGTGCAGGGAGCGCGGCGTCAGCCTGGCCGAGGCGAGCGCACGGTCGAAGTGGGCCCGGACCCCTGCCGTCGAGGGCCGCGTCGCCAGGCGCCGCCGCGCCAGGTCCTTCAGCCCCTTCATCGCGACTCTGGCCGGATGGGCGATTCCCACCTCGCGACGCACCAGGTGGATCCGCGCGAGCCGCTCGGCCTCGAGGGCGGCGGGTGGGCTGCCCCCGTGAAAGCCGGCCAGCAGGATGGCCCGCTTCCCGAGATGGCCGAGGGCCGTGCTCCGATCGGCCTGGACCAGGCCGAGGAGCGGCTGCCGCTGCGCGAGAACCTGATCCAGCAGCACCTCGATCACGACGTCGCCGTTGGCGCCGAGCAGGGGCGGAGGGAACGCGCCCGCGGGCGACGTCGTCCGCGCCACCGTGGACGGCCGCTGGCGCCCGGCGGACCACGCCAGGACGTCGTCCCTCGCGAAGCGCCATTCGCTGCCCACGCGGCGGGTCGGCAGTCCCTGGTCGATCAGCCGGTAGACGTGCTTCGGGTGCACGCGGAGGAGCCTGGCGACCTCGGCCGTCTTCAGGAGCTCGTCGGGCGCCATGAATCGAGCTTCGGACTACGGCGTCGCCTTCGCCAGCGCGCGCTCGAGCGCGGCGCGGACGCCCGGGTCGCTCTCCAGGGCGAGGCGCGCTTGCAGCGCAGCGCGCGCGTCGGGACCGCCGATCCGCCCCAGCGCGTCCGCCGCGGCCTCGCGCACGCCCGGGTCCTTCCAGGTGAGCGCGTCGGCGATGGCCGATACCGCCCGCGCGCCCTGCGCCCGGGCCAGGGCGTCGATGGCCGTGCGCGCGAAGAAGGGCTGCGGGGCCGTCGTGGAGGGACTCGCGAGCACGCCGCGCAGCTCGGCGAAGCCGCGGTCGTCGTCGAGGTTGGCCATCGAGGCGAGCGCTCGGCCGCGGGTCGAGAGCTTGGCAGTCGGATCGTGGAAGATCGCGTCGAGCGCGTGGAAGACGCCCGGCCCCTGGGCGAGCAGCTGCTCGGACGGGGGCGGCGTCTCGCTGCCCTCGAGGAGGAGCTGGATGTGCGCTCGCTGCTTCTCGGCCGTCGGCGGCGGTTGCGGGATGGTGGTCATGCCGAACTGCTGGATGGGCTGGCTCGGGGCCATCGCGGCGGCCGCGGAGCTGTTCGGGCTGCGGCTGGGCGAGGGCGTCATGGGCGGGGCGTTCGCCGACGGACCCGCGCAGGAGAAGGCCGCCCCGAGACAGAGCACGAGCTTCCGCATGGCTAGAAGCTACCTCTTCGCCGGCCGCGCGGCGAGCGCCCTTGACATGGCGAGCGCATGAGAGCAAACACGCACCCCCCATGCCGGCGCGTAAGCTCGTGATCCTCCTCCATCGGCCTGGCTTCGAGGCCATCTACCAGGCGGCCTCCCTCGCCTTCACCGCCGGCGCCATGGGCGATTCGGTCACGGTGGCGCCGTTCTTCGGCGGCCTGCTCACGCTGGTGGGGCGCATCCCCTATGGCGAGGACCCGGCCGCCGTCCGCGCGCAGTCGCTCTGCCTGCCGGACCCGCGCCACATGCTGGGCGACGGCCGCAAGGTGGCGGGCGTGCGCCTGACCGTCTGCGACACCGCCGTGCGGCTCGCGGGCCTCGACGTCGACGCGGTGCGCCCCTACGTCGACGAGGTCATCGGCCTCGCCACGCTGTGGCGCCAGGCCGAAGGCGCCCAGGTCCTTTACATCTAGCCGCAGGCGTCCAGGGGCGAGCCCTCGATCTGCAGGCAGCTCTGCCCCGTGGGGCAGGTGGGCTCCTCCTCGCTGCAAACCTGGTGGCACGTGGCGCCGCCGTCGTCCTCCAGGATGCAAAGGCCTGCGCTGTCGCAGAACTCGCCCGCGTTGGGGTTGCACGGCCCGCCCGGCTGCTCGGCCTCCGCGCAGATGCCCACCGTGTCGTCGGTGGTGGGGGCGAGGCAGCTCTGGGTGCCCGGGCAGCTGTCGGTGGGCCCGGGGGTGCAGCGCTCGAAGCAGGCGCCGCCGTCGCCCGGGTCGAGGCAGATCTGCCCCTCGGGGCAGAAGAGCCCTTCGGCCTGCACGCAGCCCGCGTCGGCCGGCTGCGGGATGGCGCAGATGCCCACGGTGGGATCGGCGAACACGGCCAGGCACTCGTTGGGCGTCGTGCAGGCCGCATCGCTCGGCGGCGCGCAGGGGGCGAAGCAGACGCCGTCGTTCGCGCCGTCCACGAAGAAGACGCACGAGAGGCTGGGATCGCAGAAGGACAGGCCGACCACGCCGCAGATCTGACCCGCGCTGGAGATGCCCGCGCAGTAGCCGAGCAGCGTGCCGTCGGCGGCGGTGATCGGCGAGCCACTGGAATCGGTCACGGTCCAGCACTGCTGCGGCGCAGGGCACGTCGTGGGCGTGGCGGCCGGATCGCAGGTGGTGGCGCAGACCGGCGGCGAGACCGCGGTCTCACACGAGGTGCCGTCCTCGCAGGGCAGGGCCAGCGCCGCGCCCGCGTCGTCCTCGCAGATGGCGCCATAGGCGAGCGCGGGGCCGCACGTCTTCGTCGCCGTGTCGCACGCCTGCCCGGAGCCGCAGCCGCCGCAGGGCTTGGAGTTGCACGCCGCCGCGCCGGCCAGGGCCAGCCCACTCGCCACCAGTGCCATCCGTCTCATCCGCCGTCTCCTCCGTCACCCAGGGGTACGCCGCCGTCTCCGCCATCAGTGGCCCCGCCGTCCGCGCGCCCGGCGTCCGGCCCGCCCGCATCGGGGGGCGCGCCCGCGTCGCGGACCCCCGCGTCGCAGTCGTTCGCCAGCTCGCACGCGGGCACGCAGCCCCCGGCGCTCACCGGCGCGCCCGCCACCGCCGCCTGGATGCCGACCGGCGCGCACACGTCCGGCGGGTTGCAGCCGTTCACCTCGGCGGAGGCGTTGCACGACGACCGGCAGAGCCCGAGCACGCACACCTGCCTTGGGTCGCAGAGCTCGGCGCCGCGGCGCGGGGGCGCCTCGCACGGGCCGTCCACGCCGGCGTCGGCCACCGCCTGCACGCACAGGCCGTAGCTCAGCGTCACCGCCGTGCCGTCCTCTTCCAGGGACGTCGCGAACGGCAGGCAGAGGCCCACGCCGTCGCCCGGCAGCTTGCAGGCAGTGAAGAAGGCCGGGTCGCTGGCGGCGGTCGGAAAGGTGGTGCAGGGGCTGTCGCCGCAGTACCCGGGTGCGGCGAAGCTGGAGCCGCACGACTGCCAGGCGAGCGGACAGTCGGCGTCGCTCGCGCACGACTGGGCGCAGACATAGAGGTTCACGCCGGTGGGGTCGGCGATGCAGTCCACCGGCAACGAGCCATCGGGTGTGTCGCAGGCGGGCCCCGCGTCGAGGGCCGGGGCCGCGGGATCGCACGGGGCGCCCGCGGGCTGCCGCGAGGGGAGGGGCACGTACCCGGCGTCGGCGTCGCAGTGGAGATCGGGCCCGCAGACGAAGCCGGGGTTGCAGAAGACGCCGAGCGCGGGGTCGCAGCCACAGCCGTTCGAGACGATCTGCTCGCCGTTGGGGCACGGGTTCACGAGCGCCTGGCACACGCCGGCGTCGCCGCAGCCGTTGCCCGGACAGCACGGGGCCTCCCTCGAGCAGCGCTCCCCCGCCGAGGCGCAGCCGCCCCCGTCCGGCGGCGCGCAGGCTTCCCCGCAACCCCCCGCGTCGACGGGCGGCGTGGATCCCGCGTCGGAGGCGGGCGAGGTGCCCCCCGAGGTGCAGCTCGCGAGGGCGGCGAAGGCGAGGACGGCGGCGCGCTTCAATCAGAAGAAGGCGTAGCTCAGGCCGAGCCAGATGTCGATGTAGCTCTGGCTCTGGCCTGTCACTCCCTGGCCCGTCGTGGCGTTGCCGGCGAAGCTGTCGCTGAACGACAGGTAATCGGCCTTCACCGCGTAGCCGAAGCCGCCCAGGCCGAAGAGGCCCTTGAACGTGAGGTGGATCTCCCAGCCGAAGCCCGAGGCGGGGCCGTACAGCGCCTCTTCCTCCGAGCCCGGCGAGGCGCCGGGGTAGACCGTCGCCCCCAGCCCGATGCGCAGCCAGCTGGCGATGCCCTGCAGGTAATCGAGGCCGATCGCGGGCGCGAGCCGCTCGACCGACACGAGGCCGCTGGGGGCGCCGTCCCCGATGCCCAGGTCGAACCAGCCGAGACCGAGCCGCAGGCCGAAGGCCGGGTCGGCGTCCGGCGAGGAGAAGGCGTGGACCAGCAGCCGGTAGGTGAGATCGCCCGAGACCCGGAAGTCGTCCGAGGTGAAGCTCGCGCCCTGGAAGGAGGAGCTGATGAAGCCGGCCGAGAACGATCCGAGGATGCCCAGCCCCTGCAGCCAGTACGAAGAGGCGTGCGCGAGGGGGAAGAGCGCGAGGTCGGTGGCGAACCCGGCATAGGGAGACGAGGTGCCGAAGGTGAGGAAGGGCTGGGCCCCGGCCGTGGAGAGGGAGAGGTTCTGCGAGGAGAGGGGCAGATAGAGGGCCAGGGAGAACATCGGGTCGCCGGCCCTGGGCGGCGCCTCCTCGGGCGCCGGCTCGATGGGCGCCGGGTTCTGGGGATAGCGGGCGCTGGGGCCAGGCGCCGCCGGCGGCGGGGCGGCCGGTGGGGGCGCTGGGGCCGGCGGGGGTGGTGCCGCCGGCTGGGGCGGGGTGGCGATGCCCAGCGCGGCCGCCACCTGGTTGGCCGCCCCGTTCGCCGACTGCGCCGAGAGCGTGTTGCCCCCCTCGAGCGGCAGCTCCGTCCGGAACACGGCGGTCCCCGTGGGGTCGAACAGCGCGAGCCGCAGCGCCGGCCCCATGTCGCCGTTGACCACGTAGCCCATGAGCACGCCGTCGAGCCCCTCGTAGCGGGCCAGCACCGCGGCCGCGTGGCCGTTGCCGAGCTCGCGCGGGTTGAGCCGGTGCTTGAGGGCCAGGCGCTTGAAGCGCGAGAGCGGCGCGATCTGCACGTCGGGGTAGGCTCCGAGCGCGCGCACCACGGCGAGCCGCGCCCGGTTGGCCGTGCCGCTGCCGTCCGATTCGGCGAACTCCGGGATGAGCAGGTTCACCGAGGCCGCCGCCGGAGCCGCGACGGCTAGCAAAGCGAAGCAGGCGGCGGCGCGCACTGGTTCAGACAATCGCGATCCCGCCGGGACTTCAAGTTTTTTCCTAGGCCTGGAAGAACGTTGACACTTTCGTCAGCTCGCCGGCCGAGGGGCCCCTTTACTTTCGAACGATCGGCGTGTAGCTTCCCGCCGCTTTTCGGACTGCCCCACGCCAAACGGGTTGGAGGTTTCACATGGAGCGCTGCATTCGGACTGTCCTCTTCGCGGTTGCCGCCGCCCTCGCGGCCGTGGCCTGCACCGGCTGCTCCAACAACACGGGCGGCTGCAGCGCCACCTGCCCCGAGGGCTGCACCATCTCGCCGGACTGCTCGACCTGCACCCCGAACAGCCCCGACGTGAGCGACGGCCTCGCCTGTCAGACGGACAACGATTGCTGCACCGGCACCTGCGTGAACGGCGCCTGCTCCGCGGTGAGCACGGGCGGCGGCGACGGCGGGACGGCCGGCACCACCTCGGGCGGCAGCAGCACCGGCGGCAGCGGCGGCGGCAACAACGCGGTGGGCCTGCCCTGCAACACCGACAGCGATTGCTCCAGCGACTACTGCAAGGGCCCGGACGGCGGCGCCAAGGTGTGCGCGTGCAACAAGGGCGGGAGCGGCTACAGCTGCAAGCAGCCGACGGACTGCTGCTCCGGCTCGACGTGCGTCTCGGGCGTGTGCGATCTGGCCGGAACGACCGGCGGCGGCTCCACCGGCGGCAGCGCCGGCAGCACCGGCGGCAGCACGAGCGGCGGCACCAGCGGCTGCCACACGTCTCCGGCGCCCAGCTCCACCGCGGACGCGACGTGCAACCCCGACGGCGGCACCTCCGAGATCTGCAACAACCAGACGGGCATCTGCCAGGCCAACTGCAACACCCAAAGCTCGTCGTTCTGTGCCACGGGCTCCTACTGCGCCACCAACGGCCACTGCACGCCGACCGGCGGCAGCACGGGTGGCACCGCGGCGTCAACGAGCGGCGGCAGCACGGGCGGCGGGACGACCGGTGGCGGCACGACGGGCGGCGGGAGCACGACCGGCGGAGCCTGCGCGGCCATCGACTCGAGTGAATTCCAGCAATGCGACGCAGGCGTGACCTGCGGTGCTGGCTTGACCTGCATCACTGACCCCGTCTTCCAGTTGCCTCTCTGTGAATACACGTGCACCACGACGGCGAACTGCCCGGACCTCATCACCGCTTGTTCCTCCGGCAGCTGCGGCTACAACTTCTGCGGCGTCAATCTGTCCGACGGTGGCGTCATTGCCAGCGCGTTCGGTCAGGCTTGCAACGCGGTGGGCACCAATGACGGTACGTGCATCGCTGGCTTCGACTCGAGCGGCGCGTTCGTCGGCTACGGCGTCTGTACCCAGGGCGGCAGCGAGAGCGGGTCGACTCACGCGGCGTGTAATGCCTCTGCGGCGGCGCGCTGCGCCGGTGCGACGAACCTCTGCGCGGGTGGCGCCATCTGCCTGAGTCCGGATGGCGGCGCCGCCGGCAGCTGCTACGAAGGGTGCAACTCCTCCACGACTTGCGCGAGCGGTACGAGCTGCCAGTCCATCGATACCGAGGAAGGCGCTTGCGAGCCGTCCACGACCGGCGGCACCTCGAGCGGCGGGAGCACGGGCGGTGGCACGGGCGGCAACTGCGGGGTTTCGGGCGATCCGTACTCGACCGGCGGTGGCGCTAGCTGCGGGACCTCTCCTTCGGCCTGCTGCAGCGACTATTGCTTGAGTGGGAGCTGCAGCTGCAACGATGGCCAAGGGGTTGACCAGTGTGCGTCCGACTCCGACTGCAATCCGAGCGATTCGACCGACGGGTACGGGAGTGGCGCGACGTGCGATACGTCGAGCGGCACCTGTGTCAATCCCTGTGCAACTGACAGCGATTGCTGTTCCGAGACGTCGAACGGCTGCGTGGGCGGCGTGTGCAGCGCTACGGGGGGCGGGTCCGGCGGGAGCTGCGGCGCCGTGGGCGCTACGTGCAGCACTGGGACCGACTGCTGCAGCGACTACTGCCATCGCGGCACCTGCCACTGCAACGCAGGCGGCGATTTGTATCCCTGCCAGTCCGACGCCGATTGCTGTGCCGCCACTTCGACCGGTTGCGGTGCAGATGGTTTCTGCCAGTAACTAGCTCCTGGCGGCGCCGCCTCTCTTGGGGCGGCGCCGCGTCAGCTTCGCACCCCCACCCCTTTCTTTTCTGCCGGGCCCTCGGGTAGGCTGTCGTCCGCCCGTCAGGGGGGTAGGCGAGGTGTACGATGGAACGCTGTGCCCGGTTGCTGGCCCTGGCCCTCCCCCTCGGGGTGCTCGCCCTTTGCGCCGCCTGTTCGGGGTCGGCCGGCGGCTGCAACGCCAGCTGCCCCGTCGGCTGCAACGTCTCGGCGGACTGCCAGAGCTGCATCCCCCAGAGCGTCAACGCCGGCATCGGCACCAGCTGCGAGACCGACAACGACTGCTGTACCGGCAGCTGCGTCAGCGGCGTCTGCGAATCGGACGGGCTCGACGGCAGCGGCGGCGAGGACGGCGGCGCGACGGCTGGCTCGAGCGGCGGCAGCACCGGCGGCATCGGGGGTGCCACCGGAGGCGCCATCGGAGGGAGCACGGGCGGTGGGGGCGGGAGCTGCCCCACCTGGTCGGGCACGCCCAGCGCCACCGACGACGCCGACTGCAACGCCAACGGTCAGAACACGAAGGTCTGCAGCCCCGCGGGCATCTGCATCGCCAACTGCAACGGCCAGGCGTCGACCTACTGCGCCACGGGCCTCACCTGCCAGATCAACGGCCACTGCCTCGCGCCCTCGAGCGGGGGCAGCGGCGGCAGCGCCACCAGCGGGCAGACCAACGGCGGCAGCGCGGGCAACGCCGGGGGCGCCGCGGGCAGCAGCGCGGGCAACTCGTCGGCGGGGACGTCCGCCGGCACCTCGGCAGGAACCTCTGCCGGGACGTCCGCGGGCACTTCGGCGGGCAGCGCCTCGGCCGGAACCTCCGCGGGAACCTCGGCCGGGACCTCCGCCGGCAACGGCACGGGGGTCGAGTGCTCGCTCTGCTCGTCCGACTCCGACTGCACGTCCGGTTACTACTGCGTCTACGACGGGTCCAACTCCAGCACGTACTGCGCGCAGGACTGCTCGAGCGCCAGCTGCACCGACAGCAGCGACGAGTGCTTCTCGGGCGACACGGACGTCTCCGGGACCGCCGTCACCATCTGCTACCCGAGCTCGGAGACCTGCGGGAGCACCACCGGCGGGACTTCGGCCGGGACCTCGGCGGGAACGTCCGCAGGCACGTCGGCCGGCTCGAACGGAGGCTCCGGTGGCTCCGGCGGCGAGTGCTCCGCGTGCAGCACCGACAGCGACTGCGCGTCCGGCGATTTCTGCGTCTACGACGGCGACGGCGTCGACACCTACTGCGCCACCGACTGCAGCGGCGGCCAGAGCTGCGGCAGCGGCGAGACCTGCTTCTCCGACACCGACGCCGACGGCAGCACCACGGTGGACATCTGCTACCCCAACAGCGAAACCTGCGGCAGCGGCGGGACGTCGGGCGGCAACTCGGGCGGCAGCGGGGGCCTCCCCGGCGACACCTGCTCCAGCTGCCAGAGCTACTCGGACTGCACCGGCTACTACGACGACTGCGTCTGCGACCCGAACGACCCCTCGTGCGCCTCCGGCTACTGCGCCGCCGACTGCTCGAACTACAGCGGCACCGGCCCCGACCAGAGCTACTGCTCCGGCGGCACCACCTGCGTCGAGGTCTACGACAACGGCGGCTACGGCGACGACGGCTACGGCGACGACTGGGTCTGCTACCCGAGCGCCGGCACCTGCCAGTGACGCCCCGGCAGTAGCAGCCAGGGAGGGGCATGAATCCGCTGCGCCGCCACTGGACCCTCGACCCCGCGGTCGCGTTCCTGAACCACGGCTCCTACGGCGCCTGCCCCGCCGAGGTGCTCGCGCGCCAGGCCGAGCTGCGCGCCCGCCTCGAGCGCGAGCCGGTGCGCTTCTTCCAGGACGAGCTCGAGCCGGGCCTCGATCGCGCCCGCGCCGCGCTCGGCGCGCTGCTCGGCGCGGATCCCGAGGGGCTCGCGCTGCTCCCGAACGCCACGACCGGCGTCAACACGGCGCTCCGGTCGTTCCCGCTCGCCGCGGGCGACGAGCTGCTGGTCACCGACCACGCCTACAACGCCTGCCGCCAGGCGCTCGAGGAGGTGGCCGCCGCCGCGCGCGCGCGGGTCGTGGTCGCGGCCGTGCCCTTTCCCATCGAGTCGCCGGACCAGATCGCCGACGCGCTGCTGCGCGCGGTGACCCCGCGCACGCGCCTCGCCCTGATCGACCACGTCACCAGCCCCACCGCGCTCGTCTTTCCCGTGGAGCGCCTCGTGCCGGAGCTGCGCGCCCGCGGCGTCGAGACGCTCGTGGACGGCGCGCACGCCCCCGGCATGCTGCCGCTCGCGGTGGACCGCCTCGGCGCCGCCTACTACGCCGGCAACTGCCACAAGTGGCTGTGCGCCCCCAAGGGCGCGGGCTTCCTGTGGGTGCGGCCGGATCTCCGCGCCGCCACCCGCCCGCTCGTCGTGAGCCACGGCCGCAACAGCCCGCGCACCGACCGCTCGCGCTTCCGCCTCGAGTTCGACTGGACCGGCACGGCCGATCCGACGGCCTTCCTCTGCCTGCCCGACGCCCTGCGCTTCCTGCAGGGCCTGTTCCCCGGCGGCTTCGAGGAGCTCTACCGCCGCAACCACGAGGCCGCGGTGGCCGCGCAGGGGATCCTCTGCCGCAGCCTCGGCCTCGCGGCCCCGTGCCCGCCCGCGATGCTCGGCTCCATGGCCTCGGTGCCGCTCCCCGACGGCGACGCCGAGGCGCTGCACGAAGCGCTCTTCGAGCAGGGCTTCGAGCTGCCGATCTTCCCCTGGCCGGCGGCCGGCAAGCGCGTGCTGCGAGTCTCGCTGCCCGCGTATGCGGCCGTGGACGAAGTCGAGCGGCTCGCGAGCAGCCCGGCAGCCAGAAGTCTCCGCTCGGGGCCGTGAGCAAGCACCGGCTCGGCCATCACGGTTGCGTGATCGTCAGCCCGGCGTCGGTCGGCAGGCCGCCCGGGCCGCCGTCGCAGAAGGTCACCGTCGAGTTCTCGCCGGCGTAGTCCAGGCAGTAGTTGGGGCAGGGGACGGCGTTCCACTCCTCGCCGTCGACGATCAGAATCCCGACCCCGGGGATCCCGCACCAGCCCGGCAGGAGCGTGTAGCTGGCGCAGTCGCATTCGTCGCAGACGGGTGGCGGAGGAACGTCGTCCAGGCCAGGCCCCGGGATGTAGGGGCAGGAGCACTGAAGCGGTCCACAGCCTGCGTCGCCCGTCCCGGTGGAGCCCCCCGACGAGCCGCCGCTCGTGCCCGTCCCCGTGCCGGACGGCGAGCTTCCGCCAGTGGTGCCGGAGCCGGCCGTGCCGGTCCCCGTCGTGGAGGCCGTACTTCCTCCGGTCGAAGGGACGCCACCCGTGCCGGTAGCCACACCCGTCGACGTGCCGGATGTCCCCCCGCCGACCGTGCCGCCGGAGCTGGTGCCCCCGCCCGCCGTGGAGCCCCCGCCCGCCGTGGAGCTCCCGCCCGCCGTCGAGCTCGCCCCGCTGCTGCTGGTCACCGCCGAAGTGGTCCCGCCGTCTGCCGAGCCCGAGCCCGAGCACGCGGACGCGGCAAGCAAACCGAAGAGGACACCGAGCCGAGATTTCACCGCTCGCCTCCAGTCGGAGCCAGCATTCCTCGATAATCGCACGGTCCTCGTTGCAGAAACAGTCCACGGCCGCGGTATCGCCGGTGCCCGGAGCTCCATTCCAGTGGGCCTGAAGAGGGTTCCGCACTGCGGGAGGACCGTTGTCGCCCTCAGGGACAGTCATCCAGGAAGCGGGAAACGAATTCCGGCCCACGGGATGATCGTTCCCGGAAGCGGGCACAGCCTTCTCGGGCGCGGGAGGGGAAATCCAGCCTGCGCGATGTCTTTTCCCACCGCCTGGAAAGGATATCCCGGGCCCTGGAATCGAATTCCAGCCTGC
>DATJNL010000314.1:0-18887 GCA_035508175.1 Myxococcales bacterium | reverse complement strand
CGGCTCGGCAGGGGACGAGGTCCTGCCAGTGCAGCGGATCGCCCGTCTTCAGGGCCACCGCCAGCGCCTGCCCGTCGATGCGGCGATTGCCCGGCGACACGAGGCTCTTCGTCACCACCGCGTCGGGCAGCGTGCTCGTCTCGAGGGCGTCGGGGCCGAGGCGCGCGCCCACGGGCAGGTCGCGCGTCGCGACGACGGCGGGGACCAGGTGCCACTGCGCGCGCAGCCGCTTCGGCCTCTCCCATGCGGTCGTGTACGCGAGCCAGCCGAGCCAGCCGGCCAGGAGCAGGAGGACGAAACCGCGCACCAGAGTCGCCACGACGCGAGACTAGCACGAGCGGCGCGGCGACCTGCGCCGTGTTCCTCTGCTAGGGTTCCGCGCGGAGGTGCCTCATGGTCGTGCAAGGGCTGGAGAGTCTCATCCTGTACGTCGCTGACCTCGCGCGGGCGAAGGAGTTCTATGCGGGCGTCCTCGGGCTGCCGGTCGCGTTTGAGGACGACGTCATTGCGCTCGTCGGGGCCGGACCGGTGCGGGTGGTGCTCCACCGAAATGATCGGGGGCACGACGGGCGAGGCATCTTCCCCGCCGGCATCGAGGCCGGCGCGGCCGCGCTTCGCTTCGCCGTAGCAGACCCCGACGCGTGCCAGGCCGACGCCGAGCGCCGCAGGGTGCGGGTGCTCTGGCCCGCCCAGGACGCCACCTGGGGCCGCTTCGTCGTGATGGCCGACCCTGACGGACGGCCCGTGGTGCTCGCGCGGATGACTCCCAGGTGACGGCAGGCGCCACCTCGCCGGAGGTCCCGCCGATGGAGGGTCTCGCCGACCCGCACGTCGGCCGTTCCGGGGTCGTACCCGGCCGATCGACTGGTTCGTTGCACCTCCCCCGCCTTCAGTCCTCGATCAGCCCGGCCTCGCGCTTGCGGTCGCGCTCGGCGCGGTAGCGCGCGTGCGGATCGAGCGCGCGCTTGCGCAGCCGCAGGGACTTCGGTGTCACCTCCAGCAGCTCGTCATGCCCCAGCCACTCGAGGCAGCGCTCGAGGCCCATCTGCCGCGGCGGCGTGAGGATCACGTTCTCGTCGCGGCCGGCGGCGCGGATGTTGGTGAGCTTGCGCCCCTTGGTCACGTTGATGTCGATGTCGTTCGGGTGGCTGTGCTCGCCCACGATCATCCCGGGGTAGACCTCGACGCCCGGCCCGATGAACATCGCGCCGCGCTCCTGCAGGTGGAAGAGCGCGTAGGCCACGCTCTCCCCGTCGGTCGCGGACACCATGGCGCCGTTGGTGCGCTTGGGGATGCTGCCCTGCCAGGGCTCGTAGCCGTCGAACTGCGAGGACGAGATGCCCTCGCCGCGCGTGACCGTGAGGAACTCGCTGCGGAAGCCGACGAGGCCGCGCGCGGGCACGCGGTAGGTGACGCGTGAGCGCGAGGAACCGAGCGAGATCATCTCCGACATGCGGCCGCGCCGCGGACCGAGCCGCTCGGTCACGCCGCCCACGGCGGTGTCGGGCACGTCGCACACGAGGAGCTCCATCGGCTCGTGCAGCACGCCGTCGATCTCCTTGGTGACGGGCTCGGGGTTCGAGACCGTCAGCTCGTAGCCCTCGCGCCGCATGGTCTCGACGATCACCGCGAGCTGCAACTCGCCGCGGCCGAGCACCTTGAAGGCGTCGGGCGTGTCGGTCTCGAGCACGCGGATGGAGACGTTCCGGTAGGCCTCGCGGAAGAGCCGCTCGCGCAGGTTGCGGCTCGTCACGTACTTGCCCTCGCGCCCCGCGAACGGCCCGTCGTTCACGCGGAACACCATCGACATGGTGGGCTCGTCCACGTGGATGCGCGGCAGGGCCTGCGGGTTCTCGGCGTCGCACAGCGTGTCGCCGATGCCCACGTTCTCGATGCCCGCCACCGACACGATCTCGCCCGCGCCCGCCTCGGTGGTCTCGACGCGCTTGAGGCCGTCGAAGGTGTAGAGCTTCATGATCTTGCCCTTCACCAGCGCGCCGCCCTCGCGCACCACGCCGATGGGCAGCCCCTCCCGCAGCACGCCCGCGCTGATGCGGCCGATGGCGAGGCGTCCCACGTAGTCGTCGTAGTCGAGGTTGTCGACGAGCATCTGCGGCAGGTCGCCCGTAGACGGCGGGGGAGGGGGCAGGTGCGAGAGGATCGCGTGGAAGAGCGGCTTCAGATCCGTTCCCGGCACCGCGAGCGAGGTCGAGGCGCGGCCCTCGCGCGCGATGGCATAGATCACCGGGAACTCGATCTGGTGGTCGTGCGCGCCGAGGTCGATGTAGAGCGAGTAGATCGCGTCGAGGACCTCCTTCGGGCGCGCGTCCTGCCGGTCGATCTTGTTGATGACCACGACGGAGGGGAGCCCGAGCGCGAGGCTCTTCGCGAGCACGAAGCGCGTCTGAGGCAGCGGCCCTTCCGCCGCGTCCACGAGCAGGAGGATGCCGTCGACCAGGCGCAGCGCGCGCTCGACCTCACCGCCGAAGTCGGCGTGCCCGGGCGTGTCGACGATGTTGATCTTCACGCCGCCGAAGGTGACCGCGGTGTTCTTCGCGAGGATGGTGATGCCCTTCTCGCGCTCGAGATCGTTCGAGTCCATCACGCGCTCGGTGAGCGCTTCGTTCACGCGGAAGACGCCCGCCTGGCGCAGCATGAAGTCGACGAGCGTGGTCTTGCCGTGGTCGACGTGCGCGACGATGGCGACGTTGCGAATCTGGAGACGATCGATCATGGAGGCCTTCGGGAGGCAACGAAAGGGCGCGTCTTATATTCCGCTTTCACTGGAGAAGTCCACCCGACGTCCCGGCCGCGCTAGGATGTGCCTCATGCGCCGCACCGTCCGTCCGCTCTGCTTCTCCGCACTGGCCGGCCTCGCGGCCTGCGCGACACTGGCCGCCGGGCCACCGCCGACCACCCGCGCCGAGCAGGCCGTCGAGGCGGCGCTCGACGAGGCGCAGGCGGCGTTCGTGAAGCACGATGGGAAGGCGATCGCGCAGGCGCTGGCGCTCGCGCGCGCCGAGGCGGGCGACGACGTCGCGCTGGCCGACCGGGCCGCGGACGTTGGGGCCGCCTGGGATCTCGACTCCGACGACGTCCACTCCGCGGTGCACGAGATGGAGAGTCGCCTCGTGGCTGCGCGCGACGCCCTGTCCGCGCAAGGGCTCCACGACAAATTGATCTTCCTCTGCGAGGCCGCGCGCGATCCGCAGTGCGCGGTCCTCGAGGCGGTGGAGATGACCGCCGCCGCCGAGCGGGCGCCGCCGCCCTTGCCCGTGCACACCCGGCTCGGGAACCTCTGGCAGCGGGCCCACACGCTGCGCGCGCTCGCGGCGACGCTGCCGGAGCCGCTGCGCGGCCGCGCCGTCCGCTACGCGCAGGAGGCGCGCGAGGCCTTCGCCGCGCTCGCGCGGCAGACGCAGCAGTCGCTGCCCTCGATCGACATCCTCAGCGAGCAGTTCGCCGCCGCCGATGGCGACTGCGCCACCCCGGTTCTGATCTCGAAGGGCCTAGACCCCGCCGCACTGGATCCCCAGGACGCATACATCACCTATGCGGCGCTCGAGACGTGCGGCGAGCGCGATCTCGCCGGGCCCTACAAGCAGAAGATCCTCGCCAACGACCGCTTGCGCCTCTTTCCCGCGGTCTACCGCTACCTGGCGCGGCAGCCGTGGCCGCCGAACCTCGCGGTCGCGACGCCGGGTCGCTAGACTCGACCGGGGCCCCGCCGCTCCCGCGATTGCCCGCTCCGACGCGCCTGCGTTACCTTTGCGCCCGCATGCCGCTCCCCTCATGGATGATCTGGACGCTCGGCGGCGCCTTCTCGCTCGCCGTGGTGCTCCTCTGGTCGCGCTGGCGCCGCTTCGATCGGTCGCGCGCGGCCACCGTGTACCTGCGGGGCTTCCAGTACCTGCTCTCCGACGATCCCGACGGCGCGATCGAGGTGCTCACCAAGGTCGCTACCACGGGTACGCTCGAAGCCTATTTCACGCTGGGCTCGCTCTACCGGCGCAAGGGCGAGTTGGAGCGCGCGCTGCAGCTCCACAAGAACCTCCTGCTCAGCCCTGCGCTCGAGCCGAAGGACCGGCGACAGGCGCTCGGCGAGCTGGGGCGCGACTACCGGCAGGGCGCGCTCTGGGCCGAGGCGGCGGAGGCACTCGAGGAGGCGTGCGACGAAGGGGAGGGGAGCGAGCCGCCGCTCGAGCTGAGAGAAGAGTTGCGCGACGTGTACCTCGCGGCGGGGCGCTTCGCCGATGCCGCGGAGTGCCAGCGCGCGATCGGAGAACCCGGTGAAGATCGTCTGGGCGCACACCTGTGGGCCGAGGCCTCGGCAGGACGGCTGGCCGCGGGCGACCGCCATGGCGCGAAGGCGGCGGCGGCGGCGGCGCGCGAGGCCTGTCCCGGCTCGGCGCACGCGCTCGCCGCGCTCGCCGCGGTGCGCGTGGGGGAAGGCGACCTCCCTGGCGCGCGCGAAGCGGCGTTCGCCGCGGTCACCGCCGAGCCCTGGGCGGGTGGCATCGTCTTCCCCTGGCTTCGACAGGCGCACGCGGCCGCGGGCCAGGCCGATCTGCTCGCCGCGCTGCAGACCTGGCTGCCCGCGCACCCCCAATCGCTCCACGCCGCGCTGCTTCACGCCCAGCTGCTGCGTGCCGCGGGCCGGCAGGCGGAGGCAGCCTCGGCGCTGCGGCAGTTGCTCGGCCGCGCTCCCGGTTTCCTGGAAGCGCGCGCCGAGCTCGGTCTCATCGTCCTCGCGGCAGGGCTCGAGGGCGAACTGCGGCAGGCGTACCAAGAGCTGCTCGCGAACCTGTCAGCCGACACCGCGGCGGGTCGCTGCGTCTTCTGCGGCCAGCCGTCGCGCGAGCTGCGCTGGCGTTGCCCGGCGTGCGCCGCCTGGGATTGGCTCGAACCCGCTCCTACCAAGGATTTGACGCAGGGCGCGGCCGCGCGTAGCCTCCAGGCGTGAAAGAGATCGTCGCGCAGATCCTCGACCGCAGCCTCGATCGCGCGGTCGCCGCGGGTGCGCTGCCTGCCTGGCCGGGCCGTCCCGAGGCGCGCGCGACGCTCGATGCACCCAAGAACCCGGCGCACGGCGACTGGGCGAGCAACGTGGCGCTCACGGCGGCGAAGGCGCTCGGCAAGAAGCCGCGTGAGGTGGCCCAGGCCGTGAAGGACCATCTCGACGACCCCGAGGGGGCCGTCGCCGCGCTCGAGATCGCGGGCCCCGGCTTCCTGAACTTCCGGCTCGCGCCCGATGTGTGGTGGCGTGAGCTGGGGGAGGTCGAGAAGCAGGGCGCCGCTTTCGGCCGGTCGAGCGCAGGCGCTGAGAAGAAGGTAGACGTCGAGTTCGTCTCGGTGAACCCCACAGGCCCGATGCACGTGGGTCACGGCCGCGGCGCGGTGACGGGTGACGCCATCGCCGCCTTGCTGGCGGCCACCGGCCACGCGGTGACGCGCGAGTACTACATCAACGACGCAGGGAACCAGGTGAAGACGCTCGCGCGCAGCGTGCACCTGCGCTATCGCGAGCTATTCGGCGAGAAGATCGAGCTGCCGGAGGAGAGCTACCCGGGCGAGTACGTCGTCGACATCGCGCGCGAGGTCCAGGCGAAGCACGGCCGGAAGTACCTGGGTGCGCCCGAGAACGAGTGGCTCCAGCCGTTCGCCTCGCTGGCCGTGGAGCGCGTGCTAGCCCTCATCCGCGGTGACCTCGACGCACTCGGCATCCGCTTCGACGTGTGGTTCAGCGAGAAGCAGAAGCTGCACGAGAGCGGGGCGCTCAAGTCGGTGCTGGACGATTTCCGCGCGCGCGATCTGCTCTACGACAAGGACGGCGCCGTCTTCTTCCGCTCCACCAAGCATGGCGACGACAAGGACCGGCCGGTCATCAAGAGCAACGGCGACCCCACCTACCTCGCGGGCGACATCGCCTACCACAAGGACAAGTTCGGCCGTGGCTACGACTTCTGCATCGACGTCTGGGGCGCCGATCACCACGGCGACATCCCGCGCGTGCGGGCCGCGGTGGCCGAGCTCGGCGTGGACCCGCAGCGCCTGCAGTTCGTGCTGGTGCAGATAGTGAACCTCCTCAAGGACGGCCAACCGTTCAAGATGAGCAAGCGCGCGGGCACGGTGGTTTCCTTGCGCGAGGTCGTCGAGGAAGTGGGCCGCGACGCGGCGCGCTTCTTCTTCCTGTTGCGACGCAGCGATGCGCAGCTCGACTTCGACGTGGCCCTCGCGAAGCAGCGGAGCAACGACAACCCCGTGTTCTACGTGCAGTACGGCCACGCGCGGCTCTGCTCGATCCTCGCGAAGGCGAGGGAGCAGGGCGTGCCGGCACCGCGTCACGACCTGGCGGCGCTGCGCTCGCTCACCTTGCAGGAGGAGCTCGAGCTGGCGAAGCGCATCCTCTCGCTGCCCGATCTGATCGCGGGGGCGGCCGCGGCGTTCGAGCCGCACCGGCTGGTCTTCTTCCTGCAAGAGACCGTCGCGGCCTTCCACGGCTACTACACGCGCTACAAGACCACCGACAAGGTGATCGGCCCCGATGCCGTCAAAACCGCCGCGCGGCTCTACCTTTGCGATTCGCTGCGCCAGACGATGGCCAACGCGCTCGCGATCCTGGGCGTCTCGGCGCCCGAGCGGATGGAGCGGCTGGCCGAGGACGAAGGCTAGCGCGTGCGCGACGGCAACCGGCTGAAGGAGAAGATCGAGCTGCGCCTGGACCAGCGGCAGGTGGCCTCGTTCGCGGTGATCGCGCTCCTGCTCACGGGCGCCGTGTTCGCGCTGGGCGTGCTCGTTGGCACGCGGCTCGCGGCGATGCCGGGCAGCGCGCCCCCAAAGCCCGACAACCTGCTGGACCGACTCGACGCGAAGGCCGCGGCCGCCGGAATGCCCGACGGCGGAAACGACGGCTTGACCTTCCAGGAAGAGCTGACGAAGCCGCGCGCGCCACTGCCGCCGGTGCCGAAGCCGCCGAAGCCCGCGCCCCTGAAGGTGAGGCAGGCGAAGGCGGACGCCGGGAGCCCGGCGCCCGGACAGGTCGCGATTGGGGAGGAGCGCTCTCAGCCAGCCAGGAAGCCTGGTGGGGACGCTTCCAGTGCGCCCTCGCAGGACGAGGCTTTCGACGCCCCCTTCTTCACCGTGCAGGTCAAGGCGACGCAGTCGCAGCCCGACGCCAGCCGCTTCGCCTCGAAGCTCAGGGGGGAAGGCTACCAGCCGTTCATCGCGGACGTGAACCTGCCGGGCAAGGGCCACTGGTACCGCGTGCGCGTGGGCCACTTCGACACGCGCGCGCAGGCCGACCGCTACCTCGCCGACTTCAAGCGCGAGACGCACCTCGAGGCGTTCGTGACCGCCGCCGGACACTAGGGAGCCGCCATGAAGCGAGTGGAGAAGCCGTGGGGGTACGAGCTCATCTGGGCGCAAACCGATCGGTACGTCGGCAAGGTCCTACACGTGAATGCGGGGCACCGCCTGTCGCTGCAGTACCACCGCCAGAAGGACGAGACGATCCACCTCTGGTCGGGGCGGCTCACGCTGGTGGTCGACGAGGGGAAGGGGCTCGAGGAACGCGAGCTCGCGACGGGGGAGAGCTACCGCATTCGCCCGGGGACGAGGCATCGCATGATCGCCGTCACCGATTGCGACGTCCTCGAGGCGTCCACGCCGGAGCTCGACGACGTGGTGAGGCTCGAGGACGTCTACGGCAGGAAGTAGCTCGCTAGGTCGCTTGCTGTAATCCGGCGCTGGTGATGCGTAGAGTCGCGCGTGACCTTGCGCGCCGGCCTCCTCCTGCTCTCTCTTCTCGCCAGCCCGGGCTGGCGTCCCGCCGGGGACGTCGACGGCGTCCATCTCGAGCTGCGCGACGTGGCTGGCTCTCGCTACCA
Organism: Myxococcales bacterium; assembly: GCA_035508175.1. Classification (GTDB taxonomy): domain Bacteria; phylum Myxococcota; class Myxococcia; order Myxococcales; family JAKAPL01; genus DATJNL01. The sequence continues at coordinate 11,001 of DATJNL010000314.1, read as the reverse complement.
GGAGATCCGTGCCACCACCGAGAGCGCCGCTTCCCTCGCCGGGCTCTGCGATGCGGTCTTCGGCAAGGGCCAGTCGACGGACGGTCCGCAGCGGTTCAAGGTGCGCGAGGTCATCCGGCAGACCGACACCGACCGCTGGACCTACGAGCAGATCGGCGTCCCGGTGCTGCCCGACCGCGACTACGTGATGCACGTGCGCCTGCTGCAGCCCCCGTCGAGCGGCCGCTGCGAGATCGCCTTCGCGACGGAGAACCTGCGGGGCTGGCCGCCGCGGCCCGGCATCGTACGCATCCCGCTCATCCGGGGGAGCTGGTTGCTCGAGCCCGACGGCCAGGGCAAGGTGCGCGTGCGCTACGACGTCTTCAGCGATCCCGGCGGCGGCCTGCCCGCCTTCTTCGTGAGCGGCGCCCAGCGCAGCGCCGCCGTAGACTTCCTGCGCGCGATCCTCTCCCGCGCGACGCCGCCGGAGTCCCGCCCGCGGCCCGCCGTCCCCGCTGCCGCTCGTCCGTAGCGCCGGGCGCGGGGGCGCTCCCGCTTGTGTTGCGCGCGCGACCCGCTAAATTTCGATCTCGCGCGAAGCGGCGAGCGCTCCTGCTCCGGCCGTCTTCGCGGCGGAGGTTGGACGACGAATTGACGAAGGCTCCCGAGGCGCGCGCGCGCCTCACGCTCTGGCCCCTCGTTGCCGCGACGTACTTCATCGTCTCCGGAGGGCCGTACGGCCTCGAGGAGCTGATCGCCAAGGTCGGCTTCACCGCCGCTCTCTGGATCCTCGTCCTCACGCCGATCGTCTGGAGCCTGCCCACCGCGCTCGCGGTGGGCGAGCTGTCGGCCGCCCTGCCCGAGGAGGGCGGCTATTACGCCTGGGTGCGCCGCGCGCTCGGGCCGTTCTGGGGCTTCCAGGAGGCCTGGCTCTCGCTCGCGGCGAGCTTCTTCGACATGGCGATCTACCCGACGCTGTTCGTGCTCTACCTCGGGCAGATCGCGCCGTCGCTCGGCAAGGGGCTGCCGGCGCTCGCGGTGGAGCTCCTCATGATCGCGCTCTGCGCGTACTGGAACGTGCGCGGCAGCCGCGCGGTGGGCCGCGGCTCGTTCTGGATGGGGCTAGCGATGCTCGGCCCGTTTGCGCTGCTCACGGCGTTTGCCTACGCCCGCGGCGTGCAGCCGCCGCACCTCGCCGGCTCGTCGAGCCTGTTGCTCGGCATCCTCGTCGCCATGTGGAACTTCATGGGCTGGGACAACGCCTGCACCTTCGCGAACGAGGTGGAGCGGCCGCAGCGGACCTACCCGATCGCGATGGGCGTCACCGTGGGCCTCGTGACGCTCGGCTACCTGGTGCCCACGCTGGCGGTACGGCGCGCCGGACTGGATCCCGCCGGCTGGACCACCGGCTCGTGGGTCACCGCGGCCACCGCGGTGGTCGGGCCGTGGCTCGGGGCCGCGGTGGTCGTCGGCGGCGTCGTGTCGGCCCTCGGCACCTTCAACTCGCTCGTGCTGTCGTACTCGCGCCTCCCCGCGGCGCTGGCCGCCGACGGCTACCTGCCGCGCGCCTTCGAGCGGCGCCACCCGAAGAGCGGCGCGCCGTGGATCTCGGTCGTCGTCTGCGCCGCGGCGTACGCGAGCTGCCTGGGTTTGGGCTTCGACCGGCTGGTGCAGGTCGACATCGTGCTGTACGGGCTGAGCCTCGTCCTCGAGTTCGCCGCGCTCGCGGTGCTGCGCGTGCGCGAGCCGGATCTCCCGCGTGCCTTCCGCGTCCCCGGAGGGGTGGCGGGCGCGATCGCCGTCGGCGTGCCCCCGACGGCGCTGCTCGGCGTCGCCCTGTGGATGTCGTTCAGCGGCTCCGACGCCGACGGCGCCCCCGGCGGCCTGCGGGTCGCGCTGGCGCTCATCGCGGCGGGCCCGCTGCTCTTCGCGGCGCTGAGGGGTCGGGCGGCGCGCCGCCTCGAGGCAGCTCGGACCACGGTGGAGGTCTAGATGGCGGCCGCGGACTCGCCACGCCGCTTCCCGGTCCTGCCGCTCGGCGACCGCGTCGCGCTGCTGGCGCTTTCGGTCGCGGTGTTCCTCGCGATCGAAGCGCGCTCGGGCCACCTCTTCTCCTGGGACGGCGGCATCGGCTGGAGCTACGCGGCCGTGCCCGCGCTGGTGCTCGCGGCGCTCGTGCTGCGCCGGCGGTTCGCGCCGTTGCCCTGGTTCCTGCACTCGCTCGAGATCGCGGTGGGGAAATTCGCGGTGACGGCCGGGATGCTCATGGTCGTCCTGATCGTGTCGAAGCCGCCGCCCCGGCCTCCCGTGCAGGCCCCCCCGCCGGCGGTACGGGCGGCGGAGGCGGTGCTCCCTGATCCCCCTGTCGCCGCCGGCCAGCTGCGAGGCCGCGTGCTTCGCGGCGGTCGGCCCGTGCGGGCGCTCGTCTTCGTGTCGGGGGGCCTTCCCGCTTACCGCTGGCCGGTGCCTGCCTCGCCCCTGCGGTTGACGAACGACGGCACGGGCATCCTGCCGCGGCTCGCCGCGGCCCAGGTGGGCCAGCAGATCCTCGCGGCCTCCCGCGACGGTCGCCTGCACACGCTGCTCTTGCAACAGGAGGGCACGGCCTGGCGCTTCAACGTGCCGTTGCTTGCCTCGGGCGCGGAGGCCGCGGTGGCACCCGCCTCGGCGAGCGGCGTGCTCGAGGCGACCTGCGCCGTGCACGGGGCGGCCGAGCGGCCCGCGACGCTGGTCCTGGTCCCGAGCCCGTTCTTCCAGTGGACGCAGGCCGACGGCAGCTACGCGTTCGTCGGAGTGCCGGCAGGGTCCCTGACGGTGACGGCCCTCGCGGAGGATGGCACGAGCGCCGGCGGGCGGGTGACGGTCGTGGTGGGGAGCAGCGCGTCGGCAGACCTCACGCTGGCCCCATGAGAAGGGCTACGACCCGCTCTGCTTCACCCACTGGTCGACGACGCCGTCGCCGTCGGTGTCCACGCCGATGCGGTCGATCTTGCCGCCTTCCCAGTACTCCCACGTGTCGACCCTGCCTGTGCCCTTGGTGTCGCGCTCGACGCGCACCAGCTTGCCCTTCTCGTAATACTTCCACGTGTTGGGCTTGCCCTTGAAGTCGAGCGCGAGCTCCTTCTTCACCGGCTCGCCCTTCTCGTCGAAGTAGATGATCTCGTCGACCTTGCCGTCGAAGTCGAGGTCGAGCGCCTCCTTGATGACGCGCTCCTTGTCGTCGTACCAGCGCCACACGTCGACCTTGCCGTCGTCGTTCAGATCCATCTCCTTGCGGACGAGGCGCTGGCTGGGCTTGCCGTCCGGGCCGCTCACGGTCGCGTAGTACTCCCACACGTCGGGCCGCCCCTCGTGGAACAGGTCGAAGGTCTTGACCGTGAGATCGCCTTCCTTCTTCTCCTGGATGCCTTGCGCGGCGTCCGCGGCGTTCGGGTCGCCCCCCTTGGGGGCGGCGGCCGAGGAGCTGGCGCAGCCGGTGGCCAGCGCGGCCGAGGCGGCGAGGGAGGACAGGAGGCACCTGCGCAGCGAGGTCATCCCCGATTCGTAACGTCCTTGCTTGCCTGGGTCAAGGTCGCGTAGAACTGGCGACTTTCGCCATGGAAACCCTGAAGGGCAAGCGCGTGGCCGTCCTCGGCGGAGCCGGATTCCTCGGTTCGCACCTCGTCGACGAGCTGCTGGCCCGGGGCGCCCAGGTGGTCTGCGTCGACAGCTTCCTGACCGGCGCCCGGCGCAACGTGGCCCACCTCGCGGGCCGGCCGGGCTTCTCGCTCCTCGAGGCCGACATCACCGAAGGCCTCGCGATCGACGGGCCGCTCGATCACGTGCTCGACTTCGCCTCGCCTGCCTCGCCCATCGACTACGCGAAGCTGCCCATCGAGACCCTGCGCGTGGGCAGCCGCGGCACCGAGCACGCCCTCGAGCTCGCGCGCGCCAAGGGCGCCCGGTTTCTCCTGGCCTCCACCAGCGAGGTGTACGGCGATCCCCTGGAGCACCCGCAGCGCGAGGAGTACTTCGGGAACGTGAATCCCATCGGGCCGCGGAGCTGCTACGACGAGGCCAAGCGCTTCGCGGAGGCGCTCACCATGGCCTACCACCGGGCCCGCGGCGTGGACGTGCGCCTGGTGCGCATCTTCAACACCTACGGCCCGCGCATGCGGCTCGACGACGGGCGCGTGGTGCCGGCGTTCGTCTCGCAGGTCCTGCGCGGCGAGAGCTTCACCGTGTTCGGCGACGGCAAGCAGACCCGCAGCTTCTGCTACGTGAAGGACGAGGTGCGCGGCATCCTCGCGCTATTGCTCTCGGACTACGGCCTCCCCGTGAACGTGGGCAACCCAGCCGAGATGACCATCCTCGCCTTCGCCGAGGCGGTGCGGCGGGCCGCCCGCGCGCTGGGGCTCCCGGGGGCAGAGGTGCCGGTCGTTCACCGGCCCTTCCCCGAGAACGATCCCAAGCAGCGCCGGCCGGACATCACCAAGGCCAAGCAACTCCTCGGCTGGGAGCCCGAGGTCTCGCTCGACGACGGCCTGCGGGAGACGCTGGCGTGGTTCCGGGCGAATGGATAACCGTGGAGGCATGAAGGTGAAAATCCTGGTCACCGGCGGCGCGGGCTTCATCGGATCGAACGTGTGCGACACCTTCGCGGCGGCGGGCCACGAGGTGGTGGCGCTCGACGACCTTTCGAGCGGGAAGCGCGAGAACGTCTCGCGAGGCATCCGGCTCATCGAAGCCTCGCTGCGCGACGGCGCGCGGATCGCGGCCCTCCTGAAGGAGGAGCGACCCCAGGTCGTCTGCCACCACGCGGCACAGATCGACGTGCGCAAGAGCGTCGCCGATCCGGTCTACGACGCCGAGCTGAACCTCATCGCCATGCTCCGCCTGCTCGAGGCGTCGGTCGCTGCCGGCGTCGGCAAGGTGCTGTTCTCCTCGTCGGGCGGCGCCTGCTACGGCGAGCAAGAGACCTTCCCCGCGCCTGAGACCCACCCGCTTCGGCCCGTCTCGCCGTACGGCGTGTCCAAGGCGGCGGGCGAGCTCTACCTCGGCTACTACCAGGCCCAGCACGGGCTGCCTTACGTGGCGCTGCGCTATGCCAACGTCTACGGTCCGCGGCAGGATCCGCACGGCGAGGCCGGGGTGGTGGCGATCTTCGCGCAGCGGCTGCTGGCGGGGCAGGAGTGCACGATCTTCGGGGACGGCGGGCAGACGCGCGACTTCGTCTACGTGGGAGACGTCGCCCGGGCCAACCTCCTCGCGCTCGAGAGCAGCTACGTGGGGCCGGTGAACGTCGGCACGGGCGTCGAGACCTCGGTGAGCCAGCTCTACGGCCGCATGGCCGAGGCCGCCGGGGTGACGAAGCCAGCGCGCCACGCCGAGGGGAAGCCCGGTGAGCAGCGCCGCTCGGTGATCGCTCCGCAGCTCGCCGCGCGCGTGCTGGGCTGGAGGCCCGAGGTGCCCCTGGCCCAAGGGCTGGCGCGCACGCTAGACTATTTCCGCGGGCGCAAGGTGGCCTGACCTCCTCCCACTCCCAAGGCCCCTCGACCATGCCCCCCCCCGATGTGGTATCAAACGAGCAAATGACGGAGGAGAACGGCTCAGCCGGTCGGTCGGCGGAGGCCGACGAAGGAGGCCGGGGTATTTCAACGAACGAAGCCAGCGCGAAGGCCGCGCCTCCGCCCGCCCCCTCCGACGCCACGGACGTCGCGCCGCTCTGGGAGTGCGCCGCGCTCACCGACGTGGGCCGGGTCCGCGATCACAACGAGGACTACTTCGTGATGCGGCCGGACCTCGGGCTCTTCATGGTGTGCGACGGGATGGGCGGCCACTCCGCAGGCGAGGTCGCCTCCGAGCTCGCCGGCCAGATCACCAGCCAGTTCTTCGAGCGCATCCGGCGGGATCCCGAGGGCACGTGGCCGTTCAAGATCGACTCGGCGCTGGGCGAGGAGGGCAGCCGGCTGCCGGTGGCGCTGCGCCACGCGAACGACAAGATCCGCGAGGTCGCCGCCAAGGACGCCCGCAAGGCCAACATGGGTACGACGGCCGTGGCGGCTTTCCTGCACGGCGACCAGAGCTATGTGGCCCACGCGGGCGACAGCCGTGCCTACCTCTTCCGCGGTGGCAAGATCTGGCCGGTCACCGCCGATCACTCGCTGCTCGGCGACTTCATTCGGCAGAAGCACCCGAGCCAGGAGGAGATCGAGGCGTTCCCCTACAAGAACGTCATCAGCCGCGCGCTCGGACCGGCCGCGGACGTGAAGGTCGACGCGGCGCTGCTCGACATGCAGCCCGGCGACATCCTGCTGCTCTGCTGCGACGGCCTCCACGGGATGATGAAGGACGCCGAGATGGCCGAGATCCTCGCGGCGGAACCGTCGCTCGAGGGGGCCTGCAAGAAGCTCATCGACCGGGCGAACGGCGCGGGCGGCGTGGACAACATCACCGTCGTGCTGATCCGCCGCCGCGAGAAGAAGAGCTAGCGCGCGGCCTGCGGCGTCGGGCCCGGCACGTAGCCCTTCCGCCGGTAGACCCAGCCGATGTCCTGGTTGCCCGCGCGCTCTGCGTGGACCAGTTCCCAGCCCGGGCCCGGGCCGCGCTCGTTGGCGAATCCGAAGTCGTTCTCCACCAGGTAGTCGGCGTCGCCGCCGCGCACGCGCGTGAGGTCGGCCCGCAGCTGCGGCGCGTCGAAGTCCGGCGCGAGCTCCTCGCGGATGCGGGCCCCCTCGGGGGCGTTGGCGTTCACCCAGCGGACGAGGTTCGTGACCCCCTCGCCCCACCAGGACAGCTCGATGGTGCGGCCGCGCTGGATGCCGGCCGGTCCGCCGAGGATCTCGTTGAAGTAGTCGAGGTAATAGGGGTGGATCCAGACGCAAGCGCCGAGCGCGTAGGCCACGAGCACCGCGGCGCCGCCCCACGCCGCGCGCGGCGTTCCGAGCTTCGGCCAGCGCGAGGGGACCAGCGCCCATAACTCGAAGAAGCCCACCGCGGACGTCGCGGCGAGCGCCGGGAAGGCCTGGATCACGTAGCGCACGGCGTCCTGCCGGAACTCCGGGATCGATTGCAGGAAGGGGAAGAGTAGCCAGCCTGCGAGGATCGCGTCGGGCAGCCAGCCGCCCTTCCACCCCGGCGTCGCCGTCGCCACGCGCGCCCGCAGCCGCGGCGCGAACGCGAAGACCGCCCAGCCCGCCGTGGCCAGCAGGTAGCCGACCGGGGACGAAAGGACGAAGGCCACCGCGTAGTACGAGATCGTCGGCTCGTGGAAGCGGCCCAGGTACCACTCGCGCGTCTTGTAGCCGTTCCAGTGCCCCCACGTGCGCATCATCTGCTCGTAGGGGTGGTGCCAGAGCCACGGCCAGAGCGTCCAGGCGAGCAGCACGCCGCCGAGCAGGCCGCCGAGGTACGGCACGATCGCGAAGCCGCCCTTGCCGCGGTCGCGGATGACCACCGCCAGGTAGGGGAGCAGCAGCGTGGGGATCACCCACACCGCCGTCATGCGCGAGAAGATCGCGAGTGAGCTGCAAAGGCCGGCCCAGGCGACGGCCTCCAGGCGAGAAGGGCCGATCGGGTGCTCCGGCCTCGCTGCCTCTGCCTCCGCCCGGCGGCCGGCAGAGCCGTCCTTCTCCCCGACCCAGCGGACCACGCCGTACAGCGCCGCCGTGTAGAACAGCGTCATCGGCGACTCGAGGCCCAGCACCTTGCCGTGCGCCACGAAGGGCGGCAGGAACGCGCACAGCAGCCCAGCGAGGAGGCCGCTGCGGCGGTCGTACAGCTCCTTCACGATGAGATAGACGAGCAGGCACGTGGCCGCGCCCATGATCGAGGCGGCGAACTTGCCGGGCGTGTGGTCGTCGTCGTAGGTCGCGAAGAGTCCCGTGAAGATCGAGTAGATGACCTTCGCGATGGGTGGGTGCTCGAGGTTGTAGTGGAAGGCGTAGCTCGACCAGTCGCCCAGAACGAAGTTGTGGATGTAGTGGCGCGCCGCCTGGAAGTAGTCGCGCTCGTCCCAGGTGCGCCCCTGGGCGTCCAGCCCCACGAGCCGGGTGATCCAGGCCACCGCGAAGATGCCGAGGCCGAAAGCCAGCTCGCGCGGCGCGACGGGCGCGATGCCGCGGCGGCGCCGCCAGTGCATCCACGCGAGGAGCAAGACGAGGGTGAAGCAGCTGATTGCGAGGCCTGCGAGCACGCGTTCCCGACCATAGGCCCCCGCGGCCGCGGCGTAGGCGGCCGGCGTGGCGGCGAAGCCGTCGGGGAACAGCTCGCTCCAGGGGAGGGGGAACACCCCGTTGCCCGTCGGACCGCTGTCGTAGTGGTAGAAGACGCGCAGGTAGGCGCCGCCGCCGCGCTGGACGTAGCGCAGGTCGAAACGGTGCAGTCCCACCGGAAGGTCCACGATGCCCGCCGCCGCCCGCGCGCCGTGCGCGCCCACGTCGTTCACCACCGGCCGGTCGTCGAGCGTCAGGACCGAATCGTCGTCGCTCCAGCTCTCGAACCGGTACAGCCCCGGGCGCGGCGCGTAGAACCAGCCGCTCCACTCCGCGGAGAACGGCGCAGGCTCGCCGAGCGCGACGAACGGCTCGCGCTCCTGGCCCGTGCGGGCGGGCGGCCCCTGGAACGAAGGGTTGTCCCAGTAGCGCACCGTGAGGCCGTGCAGCTGGTCGGCCGAGAAGGCCCAGCTGGCGGCGACCGCGCCGACGACCGCGAGGCCGGCGATGGCCGCTAGGCGCGCGCGTGTGCGGGGATCCTCGGGCGAGGGCACGGCGGTTCTCAATAGCGGACTGTCGCAGGCGCCACAAGGGCGTCACTGATAGACCTGCACCTCGCCCACTTGCATCACCGACGGACTCGGCGTGGTCGAGTCGGCGACCGTGTGCCAGCCCGAGGCGCTCGAATCCGCGACCTGCAGGTCCAGGATGAGCTCCATCGGCTCGTCGGAGATGGCGCACTGCGCGCTGGTGATCTGCCCGACCTGCGTACCGTCGACGTAGTAGCTGAGCGAGCTGCCGGGCTGCCAGTCGACGCCATAGACGTGCAGGCCGCTGCCGAGGTCCACGCCCGTCTGCGTGACCCCGCCGCAGGTGACCCCGCTCGCGTGCTCGTGCCAGGCCGACATGCCGCTCGGGCTCCCCGTGCCGGTGTAGCCGCCCTCCTGGATGTCGATCTCGAAGTCGTCGCCGCTGCTGCCGGCGCCCTGGCCCGGCAGCATCCACAGGCCGGGCCACATGCCGTTGCCGTCCGGTTGCCGCATCGAGATTTGCACGTACCCGCCCGTGAACTCCGCCTTGCCGTAGCTGCAGATCGCGCCCGACGTCCACTGGTAGCCCGGCTGGCTCGAGCCCAGCGTCGCCGAGAAGAAGAGGCCGAGGTCCTCGGCCAGGGCCGAGGGCTCGAAATACTCCGCGTCGAAACTGCCCGGGGCGCTGGCGGCGCTTCCGCCCGATCCGTTGGCATTCCAGGGGTAGCCTTGCGAGGCATTGCTCGCGACGTAGGGGTTCCACTTCGTCGAATCGAGGCTGGGGCCCGGAAAGGTGTCGTCGAAAGCGAGCTGGGCCGCGGTGTAGCCCGGCGGCGGCGCGAGGGAGGAGCCCCCGTCGGCCGCCGCCACCGTGAAGGGGACCGTGGGTGGCTCGAAGCCCCACCAGTTGCCGGACGAGTCCTCGTAGGCCACCCAGGCCTGCCAGCTCCCGGTGGCGTCGCTCGCGGTGAAGGGGCGGCCCCCCTGCAGCGCGAAGCGTCCACCCGGGGCGATCGTCTGCGGCCCCGCGTGGAAGATGTCGTCGCCGGCGTTGCCTTGGCCCACCGCCAGCCCGGGCGGGACCGCGCCGATGGCGACGTCCAGCAGCGAGACCGAGGCCGCGCCGCAGTTCGTGAGAGCCGCGGAGCCCGTGAGCGTCTGGCCAATCGTCACCGTGGTGGCCGAGAGCTGCAGGGCGGCGGACAGGAAGAGCGCGCCCGCGAGCGACCCCACGGAGGGCCCCGCGCAGGTCGCGCCGGTGGTACTGCCGCTGCTGCTGCCCGCCGACGTCGCGGCCGTGGTGCCGCCCGTCGAGGTGGCGGCCGTGCTGGCGCCCGTCGACGTGCCCCCGCTCGAGGCGCGGGCCGAGGTGCCGCCCGTCGTCCCGGAGGAGCCGCCCGCGGCGCTGGCGCCCGAGGCGCTCGACGAGCCGACTTTCGAGGAGGAGCCGCCGCTCGAGGCCTCGCCGCCGCTGCTCCCCGACCCCGGGGGTGGCGAGGCTCAGGCGGCGAGCGAGAGGAGTACCAGCGCGAGGGTCTTCACGGCCGCCGACCCTAGCCGAGCCACCCCGAACGCGAAAAGGAGACCCTTGAATTGACAGCGCCGACGGCCGTCTGCTACATCGGGCCGCCTTCATGGACGAGACCAAGAAATCATTTGCGCCGTCACCGGATCCCTTCGCCAAGGCGATGGCGCAGATCGAGCGCGTGCGCGACGCCGTGGTCCGCTCCTCGCAGATCGGCAAGATCAAGCTCGACGCCACCTTCCTCCGCCGAGAGCGCGACCGGCTGGTGAAGCAGCTCGGCGAGGAGGCGTTGAACCTCATGCTGGTCGATCGGCTGGCCGTGCCGCAGGAGCTGCAGCAGCTCCTCGCCGAGATCCGCGTCGTCGAGGGCCGCATCGAGGCCGATGGCCGGCAGATGGACGAGATCCTTCACGAAGGCCTGGAAGGAGCGAAGTAGCGGAACCTGGGGCTGTAGCTCAGCTGGGAGAGCGCCTGAATGGCATTCAGGAGGTCGACGGTTCGATCCCGTTCAGCTCCATTGATCATCCCCGGGGGGTTGGCTTCGCCAACACCCCCGGACCCCCGTCGGGCTTCCGCGCCGCTGACGCAGCCCGTTCGCCCTCCCTTCTCAACCTCAACCCGGGGGGGCGGCTTCGCCCGCGCCCCGGGCGCCGTCAGGGGACGGGGGTCTGGAGAGGCGGTTTCAAGACCGCGGGCTGCGGGGGCGAATGCCCCGGAGCTTGAGCCGAAAGGAGGCGGGAGGGAGCGCTTTGAAGCTGCCTCTGGGGACCTCGGA
>DATJNL010000313.1:0-4078 GCA_035508175.1 Myxococcales bacterium | reverse complement strand
CCTTTCCCGCGTGCTGGAAGCGACATCCCGCCGGCGGCAATCGAATTCCGGCCGCCGGGAAGACCTTTCCCGCGCGCTGGAAGAGACATCCCGCGGGCGGCAATCGAATTCCAGCCGCCGGGAAGACATTTCCCGCGCGCTGGTAAGGACATCCCGCCGGCGGCAATCGAGTTCCAGCCGCCAGGAAGACCTGTCCCGCGTGCTGGAAGAGACATCCCGCGGGCGGCAATCGAGTTCCAGCCGCCAGGAAGACCCTTCCCGCGTGCTGGAAGAGACATCCCGCGGGCGGGAATCGAATTCCAGCGGGAGGCAAGGCCTCTCGCGCGGGCTGGAAAGGACATCCCGGGAGCCGGAAGTGCGGGCCAAGTGGCGGGCACGCGCTGTCTGCGCGTCGCAGAGCGGATCCGGTGCGCTGGAAGCGCTAGGCCAGCAGCAGCCGCGAAGGGTGCGCCACCGCCTCGTCGGCGAGCTGCGCCCAGGTCAGCTCCTCGCGCGGCTGCCGGAACAGGATGGCGATGCGGCTGCCGTCGGCGCCGCCCGGCCGCGGCTCGCCGAGGAGGCGGATCGGCAGCAGGCGCCCCGGCGGCCGGACCGAGAGCTTCACGACGTCGGTGAGGTCGGCCGGGAGCGTCACGTCGAGGTCGAGGGTCTCGCGGTGAATGCGCTTGGCCACGGCGTCGAGCTGCCGGCCGTCGCCGAGCCTGATGCGCACCTTCACCGGCCCGCGGGCGCCGTGGCGGTAGCTGCCGCGCCCGGTCTCCCTCCCGACGCCGCCGGCGGTGAACTCGAGCTGCACCTTCCAGTGTCCGTCGCCGTCGTTGCGCACGGCGATCACGCGGCAGCGAACGGGGATGCGCAGATCCCGATCCCGGAACGCGAGCATCACGGGCACGATCCTCCCGACTTCGAAGACTCCCGGCTCAGGGGGGCCCGGCAAGGGGGCAAACAGCTGTCCTGGTCCATCCGCCACGTAGCAGGCCAGGAAGCTCTTCGAGTCCGCGAAGACGAGCTCTTGCCGCCTTGCGTCAACCATCTCGACGAGATCGTACCCCCGGACGGCCCTCCCGCTCAACTCGGCCGCTGTTCGCGGTACAGGCGGGCACCGAACGGGGGCAGCGAGACCTCCTCGAACCCCCCGCGCAGACGCGCGGGCGACGCGCCGGCGCCGCCGTAACGCGCGTCGGCCGCGTCCAGCAGCGGCTCCCAGCCCAGGCCCTCCGGAACGAACCCTTCCCAGAGAGTCGCCTCCGGCGCGAACGAGAAGATCCCGAGGAGGCGCTCGCCCGGCTGGCCGCGAAGCAGACGCACGGTGCGGCGGCGCTCGTCACCCTCGGCGTCGATGAGCGATCGCTCGGTCGTCTGGAGCGCCGGCAAGCGGCGTCGCAGCTCCAGCAGGTCGTGATGGAGCCGCAGCAACCCGCGGTGATGCGGCTGCGAGAGAACCGAGCGGTCCAGCTTGGACGCGAGGAACGTCTCGGGAGCCTGCGGATCCGGCACGCCTCCGGGGCCGAAGCCCTGCTCCGCGGCCCGCCCCTGGGAGACCGCCCGCGCCAGCGCGGCGTCGCCGTAGCCCGTGAAGTACAGGAACGGCCGGCGCTCGCCGTACTCCTGCCCCATGAACAAGAGGGGCAGGCCGGGGGCGGTGAGCAGCACGACGGCCGCCAGCCGCTCCGCCTCGGGCGCCACCAGCACCGAGAGGCGCTCGCCCCGGGCGCGGTTGCCGATCTGGTCGTGGTTCTGCGTGCACACGACGAAGCGGTCGGTGGACACCCCGCGCGCGAACGTGCCGTGCGGCCCCCCGCGGTAACGCGACCACTGGCCCTCGTACACGAAGCCCTGCGCGAGCGCGGCCGCGAGGTGCGCCGTTTCGCCGAAGTCCTGGTAATAGCGCCCCCGCTCGCCGGTGAGGAGCGCGTGGAACGCGTGGTGGAAGTCGTCGGCCCAGACCGCGTCGAGCCCGTAGCCGCCTTGCGCCCTCGGCTGCACGAGGCGCACGTCGTTGTCGTCGCTCTCCGCGATCAGGTAGAGCGGCCGGCCGGATTGCTCGCGCAGCTTCGCCGTTCGCTCGGAGAGCTCGGCGAGGAGGTGGCGGGCCGAGCGGTCCTCGAGCGCGTGAACCGCATCCAGGCGCAGGCCATCGATCCCGGCCTCGACGAGCCACGCCAGCGCGGACTGCAGCAGGTGCTCGCGCACCGGCCCGGCGCCCGGCCCGTCGAGATCGAGGGCTGGCCCCCAGGGCGTGTGCGTCCCCTCGGCGAAGTACGGGCCGAAGTCGGAGAGGTAGTTGCCCTCGGGGCCCAGGTGGTTGAGCACGACGTCCTGGATGACCGCGAGGCCGTGCGCGTGGGCGCCGTCCACGAAGCGCCGGAGCCCATCGGGGCCGCCGTAGCTCGCCTGGGCCGCGAAGAGATCGACGCCGTCGTAGCCCCAGTCGCGCTCGCCGGGGAACTGGGCGACCGGCATCAGCTCGACCGCGGTGACGCCGAGGTCGCGCAGCGCCGGCAGCTCCCGCAGGGCGGCGTCGAAGGTGCCCTCGGCGGTGAACGTCCCCACGTGGAGCTCGTAGATGACGAGGTCGCGGAGCGGCGGCGCGCGGAAGCCCTGGGAGCGCCACGCGAAGGCGCCCGGATCGACCACCTCCGACGGCCCGTGCACGCCCTCGGGCTGGAAGCGCGAGCAGGGGTCCGGGCGATCCACGCCGTCGAGCCGGAACCAGTAGCGATCGCCGGCGGCGGCGCCCTCGACGAGCGTCGCCAGGTAGCCGTCCTGGAGCGGCCGCAGCGGATGCAGCCCCTGCCGCGCGCCGCCCAGCAAGTTCAACTCGACGCGGTTGGGTCGCGGCGCCCACACGGTGAACGCGACCCCACCCTCGACCACGCGCGCTCCGAGCGCCTCCTTGGGATCGACCTTCGCCATGGGGTCAGAGATAACCAGCGGCGCGGGTGCCTGCACCGGCGACGTCGCGGGTGGTGTAGGCTCGCTGGCGATCTGCCGAGCGAGGCAGACGCGGACGAAAGGAGGCCGAGAGCCCTTGATCGACCCCAACCAGCTGACCGAGACGCTGGCGCGGCTCACGAGCGAGGTGACCGGCGTGCCGGCGCGCGAGCTCTCCGTGCAGAAGCTCAAGGGCGACGCCAGCAGCCGCTCTTACTACCGCGTCGCCCGCCCAGGCGGCCCCTCGGCCGTCGCCATGGTCTTGCCCGCCGACGCCACGAAGAGCGAGGAGGCGAGCAAGGGCGACGCCCCGGCCGAGCTGCCCTTCCTGAACGTCCACCGCTACCTGGCGGCCCAGGGGGTGCCCGTGCCGCGGATCGAGAGGATCGACCTCGGGGCCGGCGTCTTGATCCTCGAGGACCTGGGCGACGTGACGCTCGAGGCCGCCCTCCTCGCGGGCGGCGAGGCGGCGCGCGACCGCTGGTACGGCGAGGCCATCGACCTCCTGGTGGCCTTGCGCGCGAAGGCGGAGGCCCAACCGGGTGGCTGCATCGCGTTCGAGCGGGCCTTCGACTTCGACCTGCTGCGCTGGGAGTTCGACCACTACGTCGAATGGGGCCTGCGCGCCCGGACGGGACGGCGCCTGGACGAGCATCAAGAAGCACTGCTCCGCGACGCGGGCGACCGCCTCTGCCGCGCCATCGCCGATCTGCCGCGCGGCTTCACCCACCGCGACTACCAGAGCCGCAACCTCATGGTGACGCCGCGGGGCCTCGTGGTCATCGACTTCCAGGACGCGCTCCTGGGGCCGCGAGTCTACGATCTCGTCGCGCTGCTGCGGGACAGCTACGTCGAGCTGCCCGAGCCCTTCGTGGACGCCATGCTGCGGCGCTACCTGGAGGGCCTCCGGAGCCGCACCGGGGAGAGCGTCCCCTTCGAGGCCTTCCGCCGGACCTTCGACCTCGTGACGGTGCAGCGCAAGCTCAAGGACGGCGGCCGCTTCGAGTTCATCGATCGGGTCAAGAAGAACCCCTCGTTCTTGCCGCACGTGCCCGCTTCGTTCCGCTACGTCGCCCGCGCGCTCGAGCGACTGCCCGAGGAGCGCCCCCTGCTCGCGCTGCTGCGCGACATCCACCCCGAGATG
>DATJNL010000312.1:0-7517 GCA_035508175.1 Myxococcales bacterium | reverse complement strand
TGCTCGTCGGGGAGGGCACGGCGCTGCTGGCGCCCACCGTGTAGTAGTAGCCGGCGACCGTGGAATACGGCTGGTTCCAGCTGAAGGCCGGCGGCGGGCCGTCGTCGTTGTAGGTGCCGCCGGCCGGGTAAGTCGGGCTGGTGATCTCCGCCGGAGGCATGAGCGACTTCGTCGCGTTCGGGGCCTGAAGCGACGGAGCGAGACCACCGGTCCCGTAGAGCAGGAGCGCTCGGTCGCCGCCCGCGGTCACCGTGCCCGAGCCGCCGATGGAATCCGCGCGGATGACGATTCCGTCGACCGCGCACGAGCCCGGAGTCCAGGTGACCGATCCGTCCACGGTCACCTGGGGCGCCACGAGGCGGATGCCGTTGGCGACGTCGTCCGGCGGCGCGACGCAGGACTGCTGGCCGGGCGTGCCGACGATGGACGAGGAGATCTCCACGTCGATGCTGGCGGCGACGAGCGTGAGGCTGCCGGTCGCGCCCACCTGGATGGAGCCGCCGTTCTTCACGACGACGCCGTTCGCGTAGGTGTGCACGCCGTCCATGGTGACCGTCTGGCCGTCGACGACGAGGCTGTCCTGGATGCAGGAGCCAGAGACGCAGCCGTCGGTGCAGGAGGACGTGTCGAGCTCCCAGGCCGTGCCGGCGTCGCTGCACGTGTCGACGTTCGTGCCGTCGCAGCGGGTGCTCGTGGGCGCACAGGGCGCGTCGCAGAGGCCGGCGGTGCAGGTCGTGGGGCAAGCGGTGACGAGGAGCCAGGCCGTGCCGTCGGCGTTGCACACCTCGACCTCGGCGCCGTTGCAACGCGTGGCGCCCGGGCTGCACGCCGCGGCGGGAACGCAGACGCCGCCGGAGCAGCCGTTCGGGCAGGCGGTGAGCGTGCTCGGGTAGTCGCAGGCGCCGTTGTTGCAGACACCGCCATCGGCTTCATAGCTGAGCGCCGTGTTGGCGTCCTGGCAGGTGGGGCCCGGCGGGGTCGTGCAGCCGTTACCGCAGCCCTGATCCACGCAGGCGCCGTTCTGGCAGGTCTGGCCGCCGCCGCAGGTGGCCGTCTGCACGAAGGTGGTGCAGCTCCCGCTCGCCTCACAGGTGTCGACGTTGCCATTGCTGTCGCAGACGGCACTGCCAAGCACGCAGGTCTGGCACCCGCCGCTGCCGCCGGAGGAGCCGCCCGAAACGCCGCCGGTCGAGGCGGCGCCACCCGTCGAGGCGCCGCCGGTGGACCCGTTGCCCGCCGTGCCGGAGCTCGAGACTGCCCCGGTCGAGCCGGCCGAAGCGCTCGACGAGGACGAGGTCGACGAGCCGCCCGGCCCTCCCGTGGAGCCCGCCGAGGCAGTCGTGGCACCCGTGCCGCCGGTGGACGCTCCGGCGCCCGTGCCGCCCGAGGCGCTGGATCCGTGCTCGGACCCGGTGCTGCCAGCGCTGGCGCTGGCCGAGCCGGCAGAGGTGGCGCCGGTCGTCCCCGAGCCCGGGCTGGAGGAGCAAGCGGCCAGCGAGAAGGCCGCAAGGCCGGTGCAGGCGAGGCGAAGGACCGCGAATCTGGCTGGCATCTCACGTTCTCCCAAAGCGCCGAGCGGGGGGCGCCCATGGCTTCAACCCGAAGCAGCAGACCGCTGCGCAACGCCCGCGTCTTATCCTCGGGGGGCGAGCGAGGAGTCAAGCCGGCCCGTGCCGCGGCGGGACGCCGTGGCCAATGTCGACTGCGCATGGCGCATGCGGTGACGAGGCGGTCCGCGGGCGGGGCCTCCCGCCTGGCGGCCGCCGGCGCGCTCGCCGGCCTCGCGGGGGGCGCGGCGATGGCCCTGCTCGCGATGATCCTCTCGGCGACGGCCGGCCTCTCGCCCTGGCACCCCGTGTCGGCGCTCCTCGTGGAGCTCGCGCCGTCCTCGGCCCTTGGCGCGGCGGTGATCCCCTTCGGGCTCTTCTTGCACCTCGTCGCCTCGGTGTTCCTCGGCATGCTGTTCGCGGCCCTGTTCGGGCAGTTCCCCGAGGAGGTCTTGCTGCCGGCGGGCGCCCTGTACGGGCTCGGGATCTGGCTGGTCATCCGCTACGTGGCCTTTCCGGCCGCCAGCTTCGCGACCTCGGGTGCGACGCCGGCCCTGGTGGCCGAGTACCTGGTCTACGGCTCGATGCTCTGGCTCCTGGTCCCCATCGACAGCTGGCTGGAGAAACGCCTCTGACCGGTGGTATCGTCCGCACCTTTCCCCGGGAGGTGCGCCATGGCCAGCGAAACCGACGTGTTGATCGTGGGGGCCGGTCACAACGGCCTCGCCGCGGCCACCTTCCTCGCGCGTGGCGCCCTGAGCGTCCGCGTGCTCGAGGAGCAGCCGGTGGTGGGCGGGGCCTGCCGCACCGAGCGGCCCTTCAAGAAGGTGCCCGGGCTCGCGACCTCCACCGGCGCCTACCTGCTGGGGCTGATGCCCCCGGAGCTGCACGCGAAGCTCGGCCTCGACCTGCCGCTGGTGCGGCGCGACCCGCACTACTTCCTGCCCACGACCGACGGCCGCTACCTGCTCTTCGGCTCGAACCAGGCGGAGATGAAGCGGCAGTTCGTCTCGTTCTTCTCGGAAGCCGACTGGAGGGCGAACCAGGCACTCACCGAGGAGATCGGTCAGATCCGCGACGACGTCGCCCCCACCTGGCTCGAGGAGCCGCTCTCGATCGAGGCCACGGCCGAACGCCACGTCCGGCCGAAGCTGCGGCAGGTCTTCGTGGACCTCTGCCGCAAGCCGGTCTCGGACTACCTGGCGCGCTTCGACTTCAAGAGCGACCTCCTTCGGGCGATGTACGCGGTCACCGATGGCTTCTCGGGCCTGAACGCGGGCTGGGACACGCCGGGCACCGGCATGAACTTCCTCGTCCACAACATGTGCCGGCTACCGGGCTCCGACGGGACGTGGATGATCGTCAAGGGAGGCATGGGCACGGTCACGGACCGCCTGCGGGAAGCGGCCGAGCGAGCGGGCGCGACCGTCGAGGTAGGCCAGCCGGTCGCGCGGATCCTGCTCGAGCGCGGCTCGGCCGTGGGCGTCGCGCTGGCGGACGGACGTGAGCTGAGGGCGCGCACCGTGGTGTGCAACTGCGACCCGTTCCGGATGCGCGAGCTGGTGGGCCACGGGCGCTTTCCGCCCGAGTACGACGAACGGCTCGACGGGTATCGGCGCGACGGCAGCACCTTCAAGGTGAACCTGGCGTTGAAGGGGCTGCCGCGCTTCTCCTGTCTGCCGGAGGACAAGGGCCAGTTCGGCCCGACCATCCACCTGCTGCCCGACGAGAAGGACGTCATCGGCAAGCTCCGCCGCAGCTACGCCGCCGTGCAGAAGGGCCAGCTCGACGACTTCCCGACCATCGAGTGGTACTTCCACACGCCGGTGGATCCGTCGCTCCAGGATTCCCAGGGGCACCACAACTCGGCGCTCTTCGTGCAGTGGGTGCCCTACGAGATCGCCGGCTCCTCGTGGGAGAAGGAGGAGGAGCGCTACGTGCGCCACCTCCTCTCGATCTGCGATCGGTTCGCGCCGGGCGCATCCGATCTGGTGGTCGACACCTTCCCCTTGCACCCCAAGAAGATCGAGAGCCACTTCGGCATCCGCCGCGGCCACATCCACCACGTGGACAACGCCTTCGGCTTCGACGACCGGTTGCCCTACGCGACGCCCGTGCCGGGCCTCTACTCGTGCTCGGCCGGATGCCACCCCGCGGGGTCGGTGATCGGCGCGGCAGGGCACAACGCGGCGATGCGCGTGCTCAGGGACATGGGCAAGGCTTGAGCGATGCTGGGCGCCCTGCTCTCGCTCGCGGTGGCGATGCAGCCCCTGGAGGTGCAGCTCGTGGGGCAGGTGCTCGCCGGGAAGAGACCCCAGGTCATCGTCCTCGCCCACGTCGCGGCCCGCGACGTCCGGCTCGATTTGACGCGAAGCGGTTGCGCCGCGGGCGAAGTCCACCTCGCCGTGGCCCGCGTCGGCGCAGGTCGCTCGACTCGCTTCGAGCTCGATCAGCCGTTGGGGCGCTGCAGCTACGAGGGGACCCTCGCGGCCCGCCTCGGCGGCCAGGAAGCGTCGATGCCGTTGTCGTTCACGGCCGAGATCGCCGCTCCCCCGAAAGTCGAGGCCGCGCCCGACGCCCTCGACGCGTCGGCGCACGTGGTGCGCGTCACGTTCAACCGACAGGCCGATCACGGCGTGGTCGCGGCCTGGGGGGAGGACGGCCAGCTCCTGGGGCGGAAGGAGACGAAGCTCGGCGGCACGCCCCCGGGTGAGATCCTCTCGCTCGATTACCCGGCCGGTGGAGGCGCGCCCTTGAAGCTCGAGGTGCAGGTCTACGACGATCAGGGACTCTTCGGCGGCGTCGCCCTGTACCCGTGGTCGCTGCGCATCCCGCACCAGGAGGTCGAGTTCCCGAGCGGCAGCGCGGAGATTCCCGCCGGCGAGGCCGGCAAGCTTGCGGACAGCGCCTCGCGCATCCTCGCAACCCTGCGCCGCGTGGGTGGCCAGGCCCCCCTGCGCCTGTTCGTCGTGGGCTACACCGACACGGTGGGGTCGCGCGAGAGCAACCAGGCGCTCTCCGAGGCGCGCGCCCGCAGCATCGGCGCTTGGTTCCGCGCCCACGGCGTGCGCGTGCCGGTCCTCACCGGGGGGCTGGGCGAGGACGCGCTCGCGGTGGCGACTGCGGACGAGACGGCCGAGGCGCGCAACCGCCGCGCCGAGTACATCCTCGCGGTCGACGCGCCCGCCATCGACAACGCGCCGCACCAGCCCGACTGGCGGACTCTTCCATGAGCGCGGCAGCGCGGGTTCCTTGCTAAGAGAGCGCGCGCACTGGTAGATTTCTCCCCGTTGGGGCTTCCGAGCGCCATGGGCGACACTGTTTCCAGCTATCCCGGACACCGTCCGATCCCGACTCCGGGTTCGGAGATAGGCAACTACAAGATCCTCGACCTGCTGGGCTCCGGCGGCATGGGGCAGGTCTTCCTCGCCGAGCACAAGAAGCTCGGCCGCCGGGTGGCGCTCAAGCTCCTGCTCCCGGAGTTCGCCGGCAACCCCGAGGTCGTCGCCCGCTTCTTCCACGAGGCCAAGGCCGTCAACCAGATCAACCACGAGCACATCGTGGAGATCGTCGACTTCGTCGAGGAGCCGGGCGGCTACAACTACTTCATCATGGAGCTCCTCGAGGGGCGGGACCTCGCCAAGGCGCGCGAGGACGAAGGCCCATTCTCGGTCGAGCGAATCGTCCACATCATCAGCCAGGTCTGCGCCGCCCTCGCCGCCTCGCACGCGAAGGGCATCGTTCACCGCGATCTCAAGCCCGAGAACATCTTCCTCGTGCCGCGGGGCGAGGACCGCGACTTCGTGAAGCTCCTCGATTTCGGCATCGCCAAGCTCTCGGGCGTCGAGCTCACGGACAAGCCGCAGACGCGGGCCGGCATGATCCTCGGGACGCCCGAGTACATGTCACCCGAACAAGCCGGCGGCCGCCCCATCGATTACCGCTCGGATCTCTACTCGCTCGGCGTGGTGATGTACTGGATGCTGTCCGACCAGCTTCCGTACCGGGGCAAGTCGTTCGGTGAGCTCATGGTGAAGCAGCTCACCACCGCGCCCCTGCAGCTGCCGGAGCTGACGCCCGGCGGCCAGGGCATCCCGCCCTACCTCTCGCAGCTCATCTACCGTTGCCTCGAGCGCGAACCGCAGAAGCGCGTGCAGAGCGCGGGAGAGATCATCGAGGTCCTCAACCGGCAGGCGAGCCTCGGGCCCGAGCCGGAGCCGCTTCTCCTCCAACACAAGGGCAGCCGCTGGGTCGTGCCGGGGATCGCCGTCGGCGCCGTGGTGGCGGTGGCCGTCGGCCTGGGCTTCTGGTACTTCGGCGGCTCGGGTGAAGCGAAGGACGCGCCGGTGATTCCGAGCGTCGCCGTGAATCCCGCCCCGACGCCGCCCGCGCTGCCGGCCATTCCAACGCCGACGCCGCTGGCCCCGGCCCCTGCGCCAAAGCCCGCCCCCACCGCCGTCGCCGTGAAGAGCCCCGACGCGCCGCCCAAGCCCGTCCGCGTGAAGCCCTCGGCGGAACCCACCCACAGGCACAGGCACAGCAACGCGCAGATGCCGGTACCGTCGTCCGACGACAACACCGGCATGATCGATCCGTTCGCGAACTAGCCGGAGGGAGGCTGCACCGTGGTCGCTACGCTCGTGGTCGCGCTCGCGCTGGGCACGGGGAGCGGCATCACCCAGGCGCGCGACCTCGCGAAGCGCTCCATGATCGAGTACGACGCGGGCGACTTCGAGAAGGCCCTCAACGACGCGCAGCGGGCCTACGAGCTGGACCCCTTGCCCGCCCTGCTCTTCAACCTTGGCCAGTGCCACCGCGCCTTGCACCACTGGGAGCGCGCCGAGTTCTATTACCGGGGCTACCTGCGCAGGCGGCCCGATGCGAAGAATCGCGCGGCCGTCGAGGGGCTCATCGCCGACATGCAGGCGCGGCAGAAGGAGGCGACCGCAGCCGCCAGTACGCCCGCCGCAGCCCCGATTCTCGTCGAAGCGCCGGCCGCCGCCCCATCACCGCCGCCGCCAGCCGCTGTGCCGACCACGAGTGCGCCCGAGGCGGCCGTCACGGCGCCGGCTCCAGGGCGACCCGTGCCCGTCGGGGCCTGGGTCGTGGGCAGCGTGGGCGTCGCCGCCGTCGCGGCCGGGGTCGTGTTCGCCGTGCTGGCCACCGACCTCAAGAACAGCGACTCGTTCCAGAACGGCTCGGCGCCCACGGCCTTCCACACCATCTCGCAGGGGCAGTTCAACGACGAGACCACGGACGCCTACTTCGCCAACGGGCTCATCTACGGCGGCGCGGTCGCGCTCGTCGGCGGCGTGTTGTGGGGTGTCTTCGGTCGCGGGTCGGCGCCAGCCTCCGGGCCGGCAGCGGTGAGCTTCTAAGTGCGCCTGCGATCCCTCGCGCTCCTCGTCCCTCTCGCGGCGTGCATCGTGCCCGTCCCCGGGGGAAGCAACGCGCCGTTCTGCGCGACCTCCGGCGGCGCTGGATGCCCGACCGCCACGGGCGGAACGAGCGGCGCTTCGAGCGGCGCTTCAGGCACGGGAGGCAGCACCGGCGGCGCGAGCAGCGGCGGCGCCTCGACGGGTGGAAGCGCCGGCAGCTCCGGCGGCAGCTGCGCGAGCTACGGGGACTGCCTCGTCTACGAGACTTGCGCCAGGGGAAGCTGTGTTCCAACGCTGTGCTCCTCGCCGCTTCAGCCCTGCACGCCTGGGAATGGCGTTGCCAACTCGGGCACGTGCGTTCCGGAAACCTCCGATGGGGGTGTCGCAGGGCTCTGCCTGCCTGCGGGCAGCGTCGGAGAGAATGCGCCCTGCGACCCTAGCCTCGTCACGGGATCCTGGTCCGGCTGGAATGCCCAGCACGGTTGCTCCGAAGGCGACATCTGCGCCAGCGATGGAGACAGCGGCGTCTGCCTGATGCTCTGCATCAGCGGCAGCTTCTGTCTGACGGACGAGACCTGTACGACGATCTCGG
>DATJNL010000311.1:0-8679 GCA_035508175.1 Myxococcales bacterium | reverse complement strand
CGGGCGCTCGCCTACATCGCGCGCATCGACGAGATGGGGGGAATGCTCCGAGCCGTGGAAGAGGGCTACCCGCAGAAGGAGATCGCCGAGAGCGCCTACCGGCACCAGCGCGAGGTGGAAGCCGGCGATCGCGTCATCGTGGGGGTCAACCGCTTCGCCCAGGAGGGCGCGGCCGAGATCCCGACGCTCAAGATCGACGAGGCGGTCACGCGGCACCAGCTCGCGCGCCTCGCGAAGGTGAAGCGTGAACGCGACGGGGCCGCCGTTGCGCGGACGCTGCGCGGCGTGGCGGAAGCCTGCCGCACCGGCTTCAACCTGGTCGAGCCGGTGCTGCAAGCCGTGAAGGCCTACGCGACGCTCGGGGAGATCTGCGACGTCTTCCGGGCCGAGTTCGGCACGTACCGCGAAGCCGGGTCGTTCTGACGGTCAGGTCCGCTCGCTGGGCGCCAGCTCGGCCGCGATCACCGGGCGGACTTCGGTGTCCACGCGCTCGAGCGGCTCGATGTCCTTCTCGGTGGCGGTGCCGAGCTCCTTGAAGCGGCGCGCCGCCGGCAAGACCTGACGTTCGAGCGAGCCGACCGACTCGTTGTAGGCGTTCACGGCGCGCTGCAGGTTCACGCCCACCTTGGTGAGGTGCTCGGCCAGCAGGCGCATGCGTTCGTAGAGGGCGCGGCCCTGTTCCGAGATGGCCTGCGCGCTCTCGGCGATGCGAGCTTCTCGCCAGCCGTGCGCGACCGCGCGCAAGAGGGCCAGCAGGGTGAGCGGGGTCGCGAAGACGACGCGATCTTCGTGGGCGTCCTCGATGAGCCGCTCGTCTTCCTGGAGCGCGGCGTGCAGGAGGCTCTCCGAGGGGAGGAACAGCACTACCATGTCGACCGACCGCGGCAGGCGCGCCCAGTAGGCCTTGGAGGAGAGCTCGGTCACGCGCGCGCGGAGCTGCTGCACGTGCTCGCGAAGCCGCTGGGCGCGAACGTCCTCGCCTGCCGCCGCCGCGGCGTCCAGGAACGCCTGCATGGGCGCCTTGGAATCCACGGCGATCTGCCTCCCGCCCGCGAGCGTGACCAGGACGTCGGGCCGCTCGCCGGTCGCGAGCGTGGGCTGCTCCTCGAAGTCGCAGTGCTCGAGCATCCCGGCCAGCTCCAGCACGCGCCGGAGCTGGATCTGCCCCCAGGAGCCGCGGACGTTGGAGCTGCGCAGGGCCCCCGAGAGCTTCCCGGCCTCCGCCGCGAGCTGCTGCTGGGCCGCGGCCAGGCCTGCGAGCTGCTCGCGCAGCGCCGCGCCGCTCGCCGCCCGGTCCTTTTCGAGCGTCTGGATCTGTCCGTCCACCTTCGCGAGCGACTGGGCGATCGGCACGACCAGCGCCTCCACCGCCTGCTTCTCGAGGGCGAGCTTTCCGGCGGCCTGGGCGGAGACGCGCTCGAGCTCGACCTTGGCCCGCTCGAGAAAGGCGGCGTTGTTCTGCTCGAGCGCCTCGCGCCCCAGGCGCGCGAACGCATCCTGGAGCGCCGCCCTGGACTGCTCGAGCACCCCGAGCTTCTCTCCGGCGGCGCGGCGCTCCGCCGCCAGCGTCGCCTCGAGCCCGGCTGCCCGTTCGCGCGCGGCGGCGAGCAGGGCGGCGTCGCGTCCTCGGGCAACGAAGAGGGCGGCGGCCAGCGTAGAGGCGGCCAGCGCCAGGCCGGCGAGGATCCAGATCATGCCCCGAGTCTAGCGGTCGGCCCTGTCATCGGCCGGCGATCGTGCTACGGTCGCGGCGCTTTCCACCACCGGAGGTGTTCGATGTCCGCCATTCAAGCCATCCATGCCCGGGAGATCCTCGACTCGCGAGGGAACCCGACGGTCGAGGTCGAGGTCCGTCTCGCGGACGGCAGCTTCGGCCGTGCGGCCGTCCCCTCCGGCGCGTCGACCGGCTCCCGCGAGGCCGTCGAGCTGAGGGACAAGGACCTGCGCCGGTACGGCGGCAAGGGCGTGCTGACCGCGGTCGCGCACGTGAAGGAGACCCTCGCCCCGGCGCTGCGCGGCTTCGACGCGGCCGACCAGGCAGGCCTCGACGACAAGCTGATCGCGCTCGACGGCACTCCCAACAAGGCGAAGCTGGGTGCGAACGCGTTGCTCGGGGTCTCGCTGGCCGCGGCGCGAGCCCACGCCGCGAGCGTGGGGCAGCCGCTGCACCGCACGATCGCGAAGGGCGAGGCGCTGCTGCCCGTGCCCATGTTCAACGTGCTCAACGGGGGCGCCCACGCCGACAACAGCGTCGACTTTCAGGAGTTCATGATCGCCCCCGTGGGCGCCGGCAGCTTCCGCGAAGCGCTGCGCGTGGGTGCGGAGACGTACCACGCGCTCAAGGCGATCCTGAAGGAGGGCGGTCTCTCGACCGGCGTGGGCGACGAGGGCGGCTTCGCCCCCAACCTGCGCTCCGATCGCGAGGCCCTCGATCTGCTGCTCCGGGCCATCGAGAAGGCCGGACACAAGGCAGGCTCCGACGTCGTGATCTGCCTCGACCCCGCGACCAGCGAGCTCTACGAGCGCGGGCAGTACGTCTTCAAGAAATCGGACGG
The DNA here is from genome assembly GCA_035508175.1 of Myxococcales bacterium. Taxonomy (GTDB): domain Bacteria; phylum Myxococcota; class Myxococcia; order Myxococcales; family JAKAPL01; genus DATJNL01. The sequence continues at coordinate 6,124 of DATJNL010000311.1, read as the reverse complement.
GCGCGGACGCAGCTCCGCCGAGATGGTGGCGCTCTGGGAAGACTGGGCGCGGCAGTTCCCGATCTGGTCGATCGAGGACGGCCTGGCCGAGGAAGACTGGGACGGCTGGCGGCTCCTGACGGAGCGGCTCGGGGGCCGCCTGCAGCTCGTGGGCGACGACATCTTCGTCACCAACCCCGCCATCATCCGCGAGGCCATCCAGAAGAAGGTCGGCAACGCGGTGTTGATCAAGCTGAACCAGATCGGCACGCTCACCGAGACCCTTCGCGCGATGGAGATCGCCCGCGCCGCCGGCTACGGCTTGATGGTGAGCCACCGCTCCGGCGAAACGCCCGACGACTTCATCGCCGACCTCGCGGTCGCCACGGGTGCCGGGCAGATCAAGACCGGCGCGCCCGCGCGCGGCGAGCGGGTGGCCAAGTACAACCAGCTGCTCCGCATCGAGGAGGAGCTGGGCGCCGGCGCGCGGTACGCCGGCAAGGCCTACGCGGCGGCGGGAACGCTGCGGCGGGCTTGAGGGGATCCGTCAGAGTCCCGCGGGCTTGGCCCCGCGCGCTCGGATCGCTGCACTTTCGTCACCACTTCGGCGACTAACTGGATTAGTATCAGCGGACTCTCGACCGTCCGCATGAGCAGGTCCAACAGCATCCGGCGTTTCACCGCCGAGCAGGCTCGGGGGCTCCTTCTCCTCCGATCAGGGCTCTTCAAACCGACCAAGTCGTCGGTGGCGACGGTGTGTGCCCTCGTGCAGCGACTGGGAGGCGTTCGCGCAGAGCGGCTCGAATGGGCGCATGCGTCGCTCGCGGCCCGGCTCTCCGGGTACAAACCCGATCACCTCGAGCAGGCCCTGCTCGTCGACAAGTCCTTGCTGCGCCTCTGGGGTGTTCGGGGCGCCGAGCTGGTCGTCCACCGGGAAGACGCGCCCGCGCAGATCGGCGCGGCGGCCGACGAGGCCATCCAGTGGGGGCGCTTTCTCGACGCGAACCTCTCCATCGACGGAAAGCGGCGGGCCGAGATCCTCGGGCAGATGCTGCCGGGACCGTTCTCGCGGAGCGACGTGGCCCGGCGGTTCGAGCGCCACCTCCACCTGACCGGCAAGGCACCCCCCTCGGTCGTCTACCAGAAGATCATTCGCGAGGCGGCGGCGCAGGGCAGGTTGCTCTGGTGCGGCGGCGACGGCAACGCCAGCCGTTACTGTGCGACCTCCCTGTGGCTGGGCGAAGAGCTCGCGCCGCAACCCGACCTCCGGAAGCTCGCGGAGATCTACCTCGCGGCCTTTCCGCCGGCACCGCTCGGCGATCTGGCGAGCTGCCTGGGCACGGGCTCCGCCGCCATCAAGCAGGTGCTGCCGGAGATCGGCGCCGTCGAGGTGGACATCGACGGCAAGCCCGCGTGGATCCTGGAGGACGACGTGGCGGCCCTGCGCCGGGCCCCGGCGCCCGAGAACGCTCCGGCCTTCGCGTTGCCCGAGCAGGACCCGCTGGTCACGGCCTGCCCGACGCGCGATCGGCTCGGCCCCGGCCTCACCGCGGCCTTCCCCAGCTCCGGCGAGACCCCCGGGACGGTCTGGATCGAGGGCAAGGTCATCGCCACGTGGCGGCGCGAGGCCGACGTCGCCGAGGTTCGGCCCATCGGCCGTTCGACTCCGCCGCCGCGGGCGCTGGCCGCAGCCTTCGCGCAGGGCGAACCGGTGCTGCGGCCGCGCCTGGTGCGGTAGAAGCCCGCAGTGGCGCTGTCGGACTTCGACTACCCGCTGCCCGCAGAGCTCATCGCGCGCGAGCCTCTGCCCGAGCGGGACGCCTCGCGTCTGCTCCGCCTGCCGCGCTCGTCGAGCGATCCCTTCGAGCACCGCACTTTCCGGGAGCTCCCCACGTTGCTCGAGCCGGGCGACCTCCTGGTCGTGAACGATGCCAAGGTCGTCCGCGCCCGGCTGCGCGGTCACAAGGCCGTGACCGGGGGAAAGGTCGAGTTGCTGCTGGACCGGCCGCTGGCCGGAGGCCGCTGGCTCTGCCTCGGACAGGCGGCGAAGAGCTTCGCGGTCGGCCAGGAGCTCGCGCTGGGGGAGGGCCTGCGGGCCAGGATCGAAGAGGTTCGCGGCGGTGGCTGGCTGTCGGTCTGGATCGACGGCGACCCGTTCGGGGGCCTCGCGCACGGCGAGCTGCCGCTGCCGCCGTACCTCGAGCGGCCGCCCACGCCCGAGGACGACGAGCGCTACCAGACGGTCTTTGCCGCCGCGGCGGGCGCGGTGGCGGCGCCCACGGCGGGGCTGCACTTCACCCCCCGCGTCCTCGCGGCCCTCGCGCAGCGCGGCGTGCGCGTCGAGCGGCTGACCCTCTTCGTCGGCGCGGGCACCTTCCTCCCCGTGCGCACCGAGCGCATCGAGGATCACCGCATGCACCCGGAGCGCTACGAGATTCCCGAAGCGCTGGCGCGGGCGGTCGCCGACGCGCCGGGCCGCGTGGTGGCCGTCGGCACCACCTGCCTGCGGGCGCTCGAAGCCGCGTGGGATGGCGCAGGCGTGAAGCCCGGTCCGGGAGAGACCGACCTCTTCGTGCGGCCCGGCTACCGCTTCGAAGCCGTGGACGGCCTCCTCACGAACTTCCATCTGCCCCGCTCCACGCTGCTCATGCTCGTGGCGGCGCTGGCCGGCCGGGAACGGGTGCTCGCCGCGTATGCCGAGGCGGTGGCACGGCGGTACCGGTTCTTCTCCTACGGCGATTGCATGCTGATCCTGTGATCTCCTTCGAAGTCACCGCGAACGATGGCACGGCGCGCGCGGGCGCCCTCACGACCCCCCATGGACGCATCGAGACGCCCGTCTTCATGCCGGTCGGCACGGTCGGCAGCGTCAAGGCCGTGGGCCCCGATGATCTGGAGGCGCTGGGCGCCGCGATGGTCCTCGGGAACACCTACCATCTGATGCTGCGCCCGGGCCCCGAGCTGATCGCGCGCCAGGGCGGCCTGCACCGCTTCATGGCCTGGCCGAAGGGAATCCTCACCGACAGCGGCGGGTTCCAGGTGTTCAGCTTGACCGGTCGCCGCAAGCTCTCGGAGGAGGGGGTGGAGTTCCGTTCGCACCTCGACGGAAGCGTGCACACGCTCACCCCGGAAAGTGCGGTGGCCATCCAGGAGCTGCTCGGCAGCGACGTGGCCATGGCGTTCGACGAATGCGCGCCGGCGGGCGCGACCCGTTCCTATCTCGAGGACTCGCTCGCCCGCACGCACCGCTGGGCGCGGCGTTGCAAGGAGGCCTGGCATCCGGACGGGCCGTCGGCGCTCTTCGGCATCGTCCAGGGGGCGCTGGATCCGGAGCTGCGGCGCCGGTCCATCGAGGAGATCTGTGCGCTCGACCTGCCGGGCTACGCGCTGGGCGGCTTCAGCGTCGGCGAGACGCCGGACCAGATGCACGAGGGCGTGGCCTTCTCGGCGCCGCTCCTGCCGGCCGATCGGCCGCGCTACCTCATGGGCGTGGGCATGCCGGACGACCTGTTGCACGCCGTGGCGGCCGGGGTGGACATGATGGATTGCGTCCTGCCGACCCGCTGCGCGCGCAACGGGCTGCTCTTCACGTCTCGTGGCCGGGTGGTCATCCGCAACCGCGTCTACGCGGAGGACGAGGGGCCCGTCGACCCGGCGTGCCGTTGCTACACCTGTCGTACTTTCTCGCGCGCCTACCTGCGGCACCTGTTTCAGGCCAAGGAGCTGCTCTGCTACCGCCTCAATTCCATCCACAACCTGAGCTACTTTGTTTCCTTGATGGCGGGCGCGAGGGACGCTATCCGAGAGGGGCGGTTCGACGCCTTCGCGGCCGGCGCCAGGGAGGGCTGGCGTGAGGCCAGGCCGGACGAAGCGGAGGGAACGGAGGACGAGTCATGAGCGGAAGGACCCACTGGAGAGCGAGGATTCGAGGAAGCCTCGGGGCAGCCTGCCTGCTGGCCACGGGTGGCCTGGTCGCGAGCGCACCGAGCGCCGCGCGGGCGGATCCCGCCCCGTGCGACGAGCTCGCCAAGGCCGTCGACCTCTCGATGTCGCCCCTCGACGACCGGCGCGTCTTCTGCGCGTACGCGAAGGATCTCGTCGTCGGATCCTGCTGCCAGTCGTCGCTGCGCGATTGCCTGCTCGCCCACCCCGGCTGCGCGCAGGCCCAGGCGCTGGCGCAGGTGGGCCTCTCCACGATCGCGACCGGGGCCACGGAGGAGGGGGCCCTCGCGGCCGCGACGCACTATCTGGATCTGCTGCCCTGGCAGAAGCGCACGAAGCTCGACCTGGGTGGAGCGCCCGGCCGGGGTGACGGGAACATCACCGTCGTCGAGTTCAGCGACTTCGACTGCCCCCACTGCGCGGCCGAGCAGCCGGCGGTGGACAAGCTGATCGCCCGGCGGCCGGACGTGCGGCTGCGGGTCGTCGCCTTCCCCATCCATCCCCATGCCGAGCTCGCGGCCGCGGCGGCGCTGTACGCGGCCAAGAGCGGCAAGTACTGGCAGATGAGCCAGGCGCTGTATGCGACGCAAGGAGCGCGCGAGGGGCTGGGCGAGGACGCCTACATCGATCAGCTCGTGGACGTGGGCAAGAGCGTCGGTCTCGACCCCAAGGGCCTGCGGGCGGCGCTGCACGGCGGCCCCGAGCTGGACCTCGCGAGGGCCCAGGGCGCGCAGGCGCGGGCGCTCAAGCTCGAGGGAACGCCCACGCTCTTCGTCGACGGCCGGCAGCTCGATCAGCTCAGCCTGGCGTTCCTGACGGCGGCGGTCGGCGACGAGGCCGATTACCGCAAGGCACACCCGCCGCCGCACTGAAAAGCGGCCTCGCGGGCGCATCCTCCGGTTGACGGATGTTCACGCCGCGGGCCCTCGGTTAAGCTCACTCGCGAATCGACGGCCTCACGCCGTCGCAACCGAAAGGGAACGGAACATGACGACGCTCAGCCGGAAGCTCAGCAGGAAGCGCGGGCAGGGAATGACGGAGTACATCATCATCGTGGCCCTCATCGCCATCGCGGCGGTCGGCATCGTGACCGTCTTCGGTCAGAACATCCGCCAGCTCTTCGGCGACTCGACGGACGTGCTCGCCGGCAACACCTCGGTCGCGAACCGCGGCGCGTCCTCGTCGGTCACCACCAAGACCCTCAAGAACTTCGGCTCCGAGAACACGCAGTAGGCCCGGCTTTCCCTTCTGCGCCGTCGAGAGGCAGCCCGTTCGCGGGCTGCCTCTTCGTTTGTGGCCTCGACGACGATAAGCTGTACCTCCGCTCGGAGGCCGCCATGATCGATCGACGTCTGCCGCTCCTGTGGCTCGCGGTCGCCGCCTGCCGGCCCGGCGCGACCAATCCTCCGCCCGTCTGCAGCTCCAACGCCCAGTGCCCGGCGAGCCAGCCGATCTGCTTGCGGGTGGAGGCCAACGGGGGGCAGAACGCGTGCGGCTGCAACAGCGACATGGACTGCCACGGCGCGCACTGCAAGCTCAGCAAGTGCCAGGGCTGCCAGAGCAACGCGGACTGCGATCCCGGGCTGGTCTGCGCCGATGGTGGGTGCGGCGGCTGCCGGAGCGACGCCGACTGCAGCGGCGGCGCGGTCTGCCACCTCGGCGTCTGCGGCGTCTCGTGCCTCGTCGAGCTGGATGGCGGCTACGCCGGCCGGTCGCTCGCCGCGCTCGCGGACCTCGGGGCGGCCGGCGACGCCGGGCAACTGCTCGCCGAAGGGTTCGCGGCCTTCGGCTGGACCACCAACGGCGAGGCGCTGGGCTGCGGGGGGCAGCTCTCCCCGCTCTTCTACTTCTGCATCGCCTGTGACGGCTGTTCGGCCGGCGAGGCGTGCGTCGCCGGCGATTGCGCCTGTGCGATAAACGCGGACTGCGCGGCAAAGGGGCTCACCTGCCGCGGCGGCTTCTGCGGCGCCTGCGCCGCCGACTCGGACTGTCCCTGCGGAGACGTCTGCACGCTCGGGATCTGCCGCGCCGGGTGCCGGAGCGACGCGGAGTGCCAGGCACTCGACGCCGGGATGAGCCGCTGCGCGCCCTCGGGCCACTGCGCGCCTTGCCTCGCCGACTCCGACTGCAGCGGCGGCGCGAAATGCTACGAGGACGGCTGCGTGGTCCCCTGCGCCAACTGCGCCTACGGGACCTGCAACGA
>DATJNL010000310.1:0-7787 GCA_035508175.1 Myxococcales bacterium | reverse complement strand
GGTCTCGGTGATCTGCTGCATGGTCTCTTCGAGTGACATGACGGCCTCCATTTCAGCCCTCATGCAGGCAAGGGGCGGGCCAGCGTCACAACGCCGCCAGAACGGCTTCGCCCGCTCACGGGGGCCGCACGCCCTGCGATTGGAGGCCGAGGGCCGTGAGATTTGCGCCGCCCCCTTCGTTGACGATGCCGGGCCAGCCCTCTATGCTGCCGCCCCCTCTATGGTCTTGCAGGACTTGGTGTTGACGCTGCAGCGTTACTGGGCCGATCAGGGCTGCATTCTGGCCCAGGGCTACGACCTCGAGGTCGGTGCGGGCACGATGAACCCCGCGACCTTCCTGCGGGTTCTGGGGCCGGAGCCATGGAAGGTGGCCTACGTCGAGCCCTCGCGGCGGCCGGCCGACGCACGCTTCGGCGAGAACCCGAATCGGCTCCACCAGCACCACCAGTTCCAGGTGATCCTGAAGCCCTCCCCCAAGGACGTGCAGGAGCTCTACCTCGGGTCGCTGCGGGCCTTTGGCATCGACCCGCTGGAGCACGACATCCGCTTCGTGGAGGACGACTGGGAGAGCCCCACCCTCGGCGCCTGGGGGCTCGGCTGGGAAGTCTGGTGCGACGGGATGGAGATCACCCAGTTCACCTACTTCCAGCAGGCCGGCGGCATCGAGTGCCGGCCGGTGTCGGCGGAGCTCACCTACGGCCTCGAGCGCATTTCCATGTACCTGCAGAACGTCGACAACGTCTACGACATGAAGTGGGCCAAGGGCGTGCGCTACGGCGAGCTCTTCCACCCCTCGGAGGTCGAGTTCAGCAAGTACAGCTTCAACGACAGCGATCCGGCGATGCTCTTCGACCTGTTCGGGAAGTACGAGACGGAGTGCAAGCGCCTCATCGAGAAGGCGCTGCCGCTCGTCGCCTACGACTACTGCCTCAAGTGCTCCCACGCCTTCAATCTGCTCGACGCGCGCCGCGCCATCAGCGTCACCGAGCGGCAGGGCTACATCGGCCGCGTGCGCGCGCTGGCGCGCCTCTGTGCCAAGGGGTACCTCGAGGAGCGGAAGGAGCTGGGCTTCCCGTTGCTACCGAAGGACGCCGCGTGAGCGACCTCCTGCTCGAGCTCGGAAGCGAGGAGCTCCCGGCGCGGTTCGTCGCGCCCGCGGCAGCGCAGCTGCGGGACGCCCTGCTCGAGCTGCTCGCCGAGGTCCGCCTGGCCCACGGCGAGGCCGAGCTCTTCGGCACGCCCCGGCGGCTCGCCGTGCTGGTCCGCGGCGTGGCCGAGCGGCAGACGGACCTCGAGCAGGAGGTGACGGGGCCGCCCGTCAAGGCCGCCTTCGGGGCCGACGGAAAGCCGAGGCCCGCCGCGGAAGGCTTCGCGAAGAGCCAGGGCGTCGCGCTGTCCCAGCTCCTGCGCGTGCAGACCCCCAAGGGCGAGTACCTCGCCGCGCGCGTGCGCGAGCAGGGCAAGCCCGCCGCCGAGGTGCTGCCGGGGCTCTTCGGAGCGGCGATCCAGAAGGTCTCTTTTCCCAAGGCGATGCGCTGGGGAGACCTGACCGTCACCTGGGCGCGGCCCCTGCAGTGGATCTGCGCGCTGAACGGTGCCTCGCGCGTGGCCGTCGGTTACGGGGACGTCGAGAGCGGGGCGCAGACGCGGGGGCACCGCTTCCTGGCCCCCGAGCCGTTCAAGCTGGGCAGCCCGGCCAAGTACGCCGAGCGCCTGCTCGAGGCCAAGGTGATCGCCGACATGGCCGCGCGCCGCCAGCGGGTCCTCGAGGTCGCCGAGGCAGCCGCGCAGGAGGGGGGCGGCACGCTGTTGCGCGACGAAGGTCTCCTCGACGAAGTGACGAACCTCGTCGAGTGGCCGACCGCGGTGCTGGGCAGCTTCGATCCCGAGCACCTGACGCTGCCTCGAGAGGTGTTGCTGTCGGAGATGAAGGGCCACCAGCGCTACTTCGCGGTGGTGGACGACGCGGGCAAGCTCCACCCCCGCTTCGTGGCGATCTCCGCGACGCCGGTGAAGGATCCCGCGGTGTCCCGCCACGGGTACGAGCGCGTCTTGCGGGCTCGCCTGGCGGATGCCCGCTTCTTCTTCGATGAAGACCACAAGGTCAAGCTCGCCGACCGGGTCGCAGCCCTCGGCGCGGTGGTCTTCCAGCAGAAGCTCGGCACGAGCCTCGAGAAAGTGGAGCGCTTCTCGCAGCTCGCCGCGTGGCTGTGCGAGCGACTCGGCGTCGAGGGCCAGGAGGCCGCGACCGTGCAGCGCGCGGCCCGGCTCTGCAAGGCGGATCTCACCACCGGGATGGTCGGAGAGTTCCCCGAGTTGCAGGGCGTGATGGGGCGCGTCTACGCGCTCGCTTCCGGCGAATCACCCGAGGTGGCCCGCGCCATCGAGGAGCACTACCTGCCGCGCTTCTCCGGGGACCGCCTGCCCGAAGGGCGCCCCGGGGCGCTCGTGGGCATCGCCGATCGCCTCGACACGATCTGCGGTCTCTTCGGCATCGGCAAGCCGCCGAGCGGCGCGGCGGACCCGTTCGGGCTGCGTCGTGCGTGCCTGGGCATCATCCACGTGGTGCTCGCGCGACCGCTGCGTGTGTCGCTCTCCGGTGCGATCGACCGCGCGTTCGCCTTGCTCGCGCCGAAGCTCACCTTGCCGGCGGACGAGGCGCGCGCGCAGGTGCTGGAGTTCTTCCGCGCCCGTCTCGAGGCGCTGTGGGCGGAGGAGCACGCGCTCGACATGGTGAAGGCCGTGCTGGCAGCCGGCTTCGACGACGTGTGGGCGACGCGGAAGCGGCTCGAGGCGGTGGCGGCCATCCGAGGCTCCGCCGATTTCCTCCCGCTGGCGGCGGCGTTCAAGCGGGCCGTCAACATCCTCGAGAAGGCCGCCGACAAGGAGATGGCGGCCCTGGCCGCCTCGGGAAAGGCGCTCGGATCGCTCGATCGCGTGGAGGGGGAAAAGCTCGCCGAGGAGCCCGAGCGCGCCCTTTACAAGGCTGCGCTCTCGGCGCGGCAGAAGACCGAGCAGGCGCTCGCGAAGGACGATTTCGCGGCCGTGCTGCGTGAAGTCACCGGTCTCAAGCCGGCCATCGACCTGTTCTTCGACAAGGTTCTCGTGATGGCCGAGGACCGGACCGTGCGCCAGAACAGGTTGCTGCTTCTCGCCGCCGTTCGCGATCTGTTCGGGACGGTGGCCGACCTCTCGCAGATCCAGGTGGACGGCAAATGAGCTCCCTCGACTTCGAGCGGCCCATCCGCGAGCTGGAGCGGAAGATCGACGAGCTCAAGGAGCTCGCCAACGGCGGCATGGTCGACTTCGGGGAGGAGATCAAGAAGCTCGAGCGGAAGGCGAAGCGGCTGCAGGTCGAGATCTTCAGCGACCTGACGCCGTGGCAGATCGTCCAGCTCTCGCGCCACCCGGAGCGGCCCTACTTCCTCGACTACGTGCAGCTGCTCTTCACCGATTTCATGGAGCTGCACGGCGACCGACGCTTCGCCGAGGACCCCGCGCTGGTGGGCGGTTTCGCGCGCTTCGAGGGCGAGCCGGTCTTGGTCCTGGGGCACCAGAAGGGGCGCAACACCAAGGAGAACATGCTGCGCAACTTCGGCATGCCGCGCCCCGAAGGTTACCGCAAGGCGCTGCGCCTGATGCAGCTGGCCGCGCGGTTCAACCGGCCCATCCTCACCTTCATCGACACGCCGGGCGCGTACCCCGGCATCGGTTCCGAGGAGCGCGGTCAGGCCCAGGCCGTCGCAGAATGCCTGGAGACGATGGCAGCCCTGCCCGTCCCGGTCATCGCCACGGTGATCGGCGAGGGCGGCTCCGGCGGCGCCCTCGCGATCGGCGTCGGCAACCGGCTGCTCATGATGCAGTACGCCTACTACTCGGTCATCAGCCCCGAGGGCTGCTCCTCGATCCTCTTCCGCGAGCCGACCAAGGCGCCCCGGGCGGCCGAGGCCCTCAAGATGTCGGCGGAGGACCTCAAGTCGTTCGGCATCCTCGACGAGATCGTCCCCGAGGCCGTGGGCGGCGCCCACCGCGATCCAGCGCGCACCGCCGAAAATGTCGCACGCGCGCTGCGCAGCCACCTGGGGCAGCTCCGCAAGCTCACGGCGGACGAGCTGGTGGACGACCGTTACCGCCGCTTTCGCGTCATGGGGGTCTTCGAGCGTCTCGGGTGAGCGCGCTGCTCGCGCTCTGGCTGGCAGCCTCGCCGCTCGCGAGCTCACCTTCGCCGTACCTTCGCGAAGCGGCTTCGTCCAAGGTTCCATGGCGGCCCTGGGGGGCGGCCGCCCTCGCCGAGGCACGAGCCAGGCAGCTCCCGCTGCTCGTCGACGATGGCGCGGGTTGGTGTCACTGGTGTCACGTGATGGACGAGGGGACCTACGCCCGTCCGGAGGTGGCCGCGCTCATCGTGCGGTCGTTCGTGCCCGTCAAGGTGGACCGGGACTTCTCGCCGGACCTCGACGAGCGCTTCCAGCGGGAGGCCGGCCGACTCGCCGGCGTCGGCGGCTGGCCCCTCACGCTCTTTCTCGATCCCGACGGCCGAACGTACTTCGCCGCGAGCTTCCTGCCGGCCGAGGCGCTGGAGCAGACCCTCCGCGAGCAGGCCGGCGCCTGGAAGGCTCCCTCGGCGAGGGCGCTGCGGTTGCGTATGCCGCGCGCCGACGAGACGAGAGGAGCCGAGGCGCCGGGCACCGTCTCGCTCGCGCTCGCCGCCCGCCTCGGCGAGGCCCTGCTGGCCGACGCCGATCCGGTCCACGGCGGCTTCGGCCGAGAGGGTCCCAAGTTTCCGAATGGCCCGGCGGTCCAGCTCGCGTTGTGGCTCGCCGATCGGGCAGGAGGACCGGGGCCGCTGCTGGACGTGGCGACGGTGGTTCTCGATGCCATGGCGCGGGGAGGGGTGCGCGACCACGTGGGCGGCGGCTTCCACCGCTACGCCGTGGATCCCGACTGGGCCGTGCCGCACTTCGAGAAGATGCTGTACGTGAACGCCGCGCTGCTGAGCGCCTACGTCGACGGCTGGCTCGCGACCGGGAACGGCATCTACCGAGAGGTGGCGGATGAGACCGTCGACGATCTGCTGTCGCAGGCCGGCTCGGATCGCGCGGCGGGTGGGTTCTACGCCTCGCAGGACTCGGACGTGGGCCCCGGCGACGACGGGAGCTTCTACACCTGGACGCTCGAGGACCTGCGCGCGGCCGGCGGTGACGAGGCGGTCCGCTTCTTTGGCGCGCGCTCGCTGCCGCGCGATCTGCCGAGCGACCCGACGCGGAACGTCCTGCGCGAGCCGGTGCTCGCGCCCCACCCGGTGGCGCTCATCGCACGCTTGCGCGACGTTCGAGCGAGGCGGCGCGCGCCACGGGTGGACGAGACGAAGTACGCCGCCTGGAACGGGCTCGCCGTCACGGCGATGCTCGAGGCCGGAGCGGCCCTCGATCGCCCGGACGCCACCCGCGCCGCCCTCGCGGCGCTGGACCTGTTCTCGAGGCGCTCGCCGGGCGTTCACGCGCTCGAGGGAGCTCGCGTCGTCTCCGATCCCGAGGCGCGGCGGCTCGACGATCTGGCCGAGCTCGGCCTCGCGGCGCTCGCGGCCCACGAGAGGACTGGACGCCTCATCTACCTGCGCACCGCAAGGGCCTTGCGCGAGCAGGCCGACCGCCTGCTATGGGATGAGGCTGCCGGGTGCTACCGCACGTCGACGTCGACCGAGCCGTCGCCCCCCGACGTGACCGACAGCCCCACGCCGGCACCGGAGGCGGCCATGGCGCTGTTCCTCGCGCGCCTCGCCAAGATCGACGGCGATGGTTCGGCCGGCGAGCGCGCCGATCGCTTGCTCGCCGCCTTCGCCGAGGCGGCGCCGCCGCGCGGTCCCTATGCGGCCACCTACGGCCTGGCACTCCTGGAGCGGCTCGCCCCCTCGCTCCACGTGACCCTCGTGGAGCGGCCGGGCTCCGCGGGGCGGTTGCTCGCGGCCGCCGCGGCCGCCTGGAGGCCCGGGAAGGCCATCCGCGTCTACGAAGCAGGGCGAGAGAGGACGCCGTACCCTCCGGCTGCGCGGGGCAGCGTCGCCTACGTCTGTGGCCGTGCCAGCTGCGCGCCGCCGACCGCCGACCCGGCGCAGCTGCGGCGGCTCATCGAGACGTGGACGCCTTGACCGGCCGTGGGCGCGGATGCCGACTGTGGAAGCGCCTGGGGAAGAGGGACACGGGCTTGAGTGGCCGGCCGAGCGCGCAGAGCGTGCAGGTCACGCGCTGTGGAATTACGGCAGAGGCGCGTTGCAGACGGCGGTGGCCGCATTCGAGGAAGACCGTGACGCGCTGCCGCGCTCCCTTGCCGAGCAGCGAGGAACGCTGCACCCGAACCACTCGCCGCGAAGCTGCCACGGTCGGCAGCCTAGCATGCCCTTTCAGCGCGCGGCGAGGCGCTCGAGGATCTTGTTCGCGAAGAGATAGGCGTCGCCGGGCCAGCGGGCGGAGACGTAGCGGCCGTCCTCGACCACGAACGCAGGGCCGTCGTCGTCCGCCGTGCCGCGCTTCAATCCGCCGCTGGGCCCCCGCTCGAACTGGTGTCGTGGATCGTCGAGAGCGGCCTTGACCTCGTCCTCGACGTAAGCTGGGTAGGTCCGGTAGTAGCGGCCGAGCTTCCAGAAGGTGAGCAGGTAGGCGCCGCGCTCCATGGGCTTCACGAGACACGTGGTGTGTCTCTCCGCCAGCACGCTCTTGCCCGTCGCGGGATCCCGGCTCCGCGCGAGCACGAGCACGCCGTGACAGATGGCGCCGACCGGCCGGTCGAGCTTCCAGAAGGCGGCCACCTTCGCCTGAAGGTCGGCGCTCCCCAGGTATTGCCGCATCCCGGGCGCGTGCCCGCCCGGCAGGAGCAGGGCGTCGAAGGCGGCCGGGTCGATCGAGGCCCAGGCGATCGGCTTCTGAAGCTCCGGTGACCGCTCCAGCTCACGGTAGAAGGCGATTGGCTCCGGGTCCGCGCCGAGCTTGCCGAATAGAACCCCCGTGAGCAGCCTCGGGTCGCAGGCGGGAACCGCTGCGCGTTCGGTGGCGAAGACGACCTCGTGACCGGCCCGCGTCAGCAGGCGCCACGGCACGGCGACCTCCGTCGTGTCGAAGTCGTGGTCTGGGAGTGGGACGAGGACGCGCTTGCCCACGGGCGCTACTTCCGCTCCGGCGGGATCGGGAACGGATGCGGCGCAGGCGGTGGATCGGACGTCTCTCGCTTGAACCAGACGTCGGACTGGTGCGAGACCGCCGGGCCCTTCAGCAGCCGGTCGATGCCGTAGACGATCGACGGGCGGTCGTAAGTGGGCTTGCAGTGCGTGCCGGTGTCCATCCGGATCGCATCCTTGGGACAGGCCTCGACGCACAGGCCGCACACGATGCAGCGCAGTTCGTCGATCTCGAAGCGCACCGGGTATTTCTCGATGGGGTCGGCCGGATACTCGCCCGCCTCGATGTAGATGCACTGCGCGGGGCAGATGGTCGCGCACATGTAGCAGGCCACGCAGCGCGGATTGCCGTCGTCGCGTGGCACCAGCCGGTGCATGCTCCGGTAGCCGGGCGGGTACGGAGCGACCTCCTCGGGGTACTGGACGGTCGAGACGAGGTTCGGCCCGCGGCGATGAAGGACATCCGGCGAGCTGTCGCGGGCAAAGAAAAGGTTGCGCAGGAAGTGACCGGTGGAGATCGCCAGCCCGCGGAGCAGCTCCGGAAAATAGGCGCGCTCGCGCAGCGTCTCGGGCCGGTCCTCGGGGAGCTGGTAACCGGCCGGAGCCTTCAGCTTCG